>PLZH01000225.1 GCA_003152055.1 Burkholderiales bacterium | reverse complement strand
CCTCGAAATCCGCGGCCCCGGCGAGATGCTCGGGGCGCGACAGTCGGGCGCCGCGCTGCTGCGCTTTGCCGACCCGGTCGCGGACACCGAGTTGCTGCTCGAAGCGCGGCGCGTCGCCGAGCGCCTGCTCACATCGCAAGGCGAAGCGGCCGCGCGGCACATCCAGCGCTGGCTCGGCGGGCGTTCGCACTACCTCAACGCGTGAGCAGCTTTTGTTGGGCCGGCGCATCGAAAGAGGGCCAGACAGCGCAGTCCGTCACTGAGTCGGGGCGCATACCGCTCAAGGTGCGCTCTAAGTGACCGCCAACAACCGATACTGCCGCGCGACATCTTGACAGCTCGCTGATGAACGCTCCGATCCGTCGGGCTGGCGCTATTCGCGGACCCATGCAACATGGGAAGGGCCATCGATGAAGCAGGTTCAGAGCCGGGACGGCGCCAGAGGCGGCAGGCGGCCGCAACGGCCTCAGCGGCTTTCCGAACTGACGCTCGCCATTCTGTGCGCATTCGGCGGCAGCGCGTCCGCTAACCCGACCGGTCCGTCAGTCGTCTCGGGACAGGCGAGCATCGTCAGCTCCGGCAGGACGCTCTCGATCACCAACACGCCCGGCGCGATCATCAACTGACAGGGCTTCTCGATCGCGCCCGACGAACTGACCCGTTTCATCCAGCGAAGCGCGAGCAGCGCCGTGCTCAACCGCGTGATCGGCCAGGACCCGTCCAGTCTGCTCGGGCGGCTGCAGTCGAACGGCCGGGTGTTCCTGATCAATCCAAACGGGATCGTGTTCGGAACAGGGTCACGAATGGACGTCGGCGGCCTCGTCGCCTCGACAGGCGGGTCAGCGTCGATCTGAAGACGGAGTCGCCCGGACAGATCGATGCCGTGGTCTCGGTGCAGGAGGACAAGCCCTGGAAGGTCGGCGCCGTCTTCGACGACACCGGCACGCCGACGACCGGGCGCACGCGCATCGGCGCCTTCTTCCAGCATGCGAACGTCGCCGATCTCGACCACGTGGCGACGCTGCAGTACATCACGTCGCCGGATCGACCCGGCGACGTGACGATCGCCGCATTGAACTACCGCGTTCCTCTTCCATCCTTCGGCGACTCGGTCGATCTGTTCGGGATCCATGCCGACGTCGATTCGGGCGTCGCCAGCGACCTCTTCGACGTGCGCGGCAGCGGCACCGTCGTCGGGGTCCGCTACAACCAGAACCTGCGGCCGACGGCAAGCTACGAGCATCGATGGATCTACGGGCTGGAGAACCGCAGAATCGACAACCGGATCGGCCCGGTCGGCGGCAGCCCCGATCTCGTGCCCGACGTGACCGTGCACCCGGCGAGCATCGGCTACGCGGCCACCTGGAGCGGCGAAGGCCGACAGCTCGACTTCTCCGGCATCGGCGTTCGCAACATTCCTGGCGGCGGCGCGAACGCGCGTTACGCGATCTTCCGATTTGCAGCGAACCTGGTGCAGGCGCTGCCCGCCGATGCGCAGCTGCTCGTCGCCGTCGACGGCCAGTACACCCGCAACGCACTCGTGTCGGGCGAACAGTTCGGGATCGGCGGCCAGGACTCGGTGCGCGGCTTCGACGAGCGCGAGCTCACCAACGACAGGGGCAATCGCATGACGTTGGCGCTCCAGACGCCGAACTTCGGCGAGCGGATCGGGCCCGACACCGTGTCTTCGCCGACCAAGGTTGGCTCTGGCGCAATCACCCGCTGCCAGGCGAAGTCGTCGCGACCCACATTTCGAGCGTCGGCGCCGGCTTGCGCCTGTCGGTGGCGCCGTCGTGGCGCGTGCGCGTCGACGCCGCACGGGTCATCCAGGGAGGAGGAATGCGAGCACGCGACGACAAGCGACTGGACTTCAGCATCGGCTACGCGTACTGATCGGGCGCGGCACTGCTGCGCTTTGCCGATCCGTCCGCCCGGAAGTCTTACCATGCGTGCCGGGAGACTTTTCTCAAAACCAACGGAGGATCCGATGTCACTGGCCGACCGTGTTCAATCCATCCTGCTCAAGCCCAAGACCACCTGGCCGGTGATCGCCGCCGAAAGCGCCGACGTGGCCTCGATCTACACCGGCTACGTCGCCATCCTCGCGGCGATCCCCGCGATCGCCGCCTTTATCGGCTTGACGCTCGTCGGCGTCGGCGCCTTCGGCGTCAGCTATCACATGCCGATCGTGACCGGCGTCCTGCGCATGGTCGTCGGCTACGTCCTCTCGCTGGTGATGGTGTTCGTGCTGGCTCTCATCGTCAACGCGCTGGCGCCCACCTTCGGCGGGACGAAGAACCAGATCCAGGCGCTAAAGCTCGTCGCCTACGGCAGCACCGCAGGGTTCGTCGGCGGCATCTTCAGCCTGATCCCCTCGCTCTCGATCCTCGGCCTGCTCGCCGCGCTGTACTCGATCTACCTCATCTACACGGGCATCGCGGTGCTGATGCGCTGCCCGCCCGAAAAGGCCGGCGTGTACACGGCCGTCGTCGTCGTCTGCGCCATCGTCGCCGGCGTCATCCTCGGTGCCCTGATGGCGATCTTCTCGCCGACCAGTCGCATGGGCCTGGGCGGGCTCGCCAGCACCGGCTCGGGTGACAACGTGACCATCAAGACGCCCAACGGCGCCTCGGTGACGATCAATCCCGGCAGCATGGCCGATATCGCCAAGCGCATGGAAGCCGCCGGTCAGCGCACCCAGTCGGCGCAGAATTCGGGCGACCCCGCTGCCGCGGGCAAGGCCGTCGGCGACATGATGGCGGCGATGACCGGCGGCAGTGCGACGCCGATCGCGGCGGCCGACCTCAAGGCGTTGCTGCCCGAGTCGATCGGCGACATGAAACGCACCTCGTTCGAGACCAACGGCGGCCAGGCCATGGGGATCTCCGCCTCGTCGGCGAAAGCGTCGTATGGCAATGACGACCGGCACCTCAATCTCTCGATCACCGACACCGGCGGCCTCGCCGGCCTGGCGACCATGGCCGGCTGGGCCAACATGACGATGGACAAGGAGACCGACGGCAAGGTCGAGAAGGTCTACAAGGACGGCGGCCGCACGCTGCACGAGGAATACCAGAAGGACGGAAGCCGCGGCGAGGCGACGGTCATCCTTGCCAACGGCGTCATCGTCGAAGCCGAGGGCAACCATATCGACATGGACACCCTGAAGAAGGTACTGGCGGGAGTCGACCTCGGCAAGATCGAGGCGATGAAGCGGGCAGCCAAGTAGCTGCGGCGCCGACCTTCCTTGCACACCCGAACCTCTCCCCACACCTTGCCGGAATCCGACCCCATGAACACCCTTCTTCTCCGCCTGACGTTCCTCGCGCTCTGCGCGCCAGCGCTCGCCTTCGCGCAGACATCGACGCTCGACAAGATCAAGCAAAGCGGCACGATGACGCTCGCCTACCGCGAAGCGTCGATTCCGTTTTCCTATCTCGACGACAAGGCGCAGCCGACCGGTTTCGCCTACGAGATCTGCGAGAAAATCGCCGACAAGGTGAAGGCTGCGACCGGCCGCAGCGACATGAAAAAGCAGTACCAGGCGGTGAGCTCAGGCAACCGCATCCCGCTGCTGCAGAACGGAACGGTCGATATCGAGTGCGGCTCGACCACGAACAATTCCGAGCGCGGCAAGCAGGTCGCCTTCGCGATCAACTATTTCTACACCGGCACCCGCTTTCTCGTGAAAGCGGGCACCAAGGTCGACAAGCTCTCCGACCTTGCCGGCAAGGTCGTCGTTTCGACAACGGGGACGACCAACTATCAGCTCATCCGCAGGCTCAACGAAGGGCAGAAGCTCGGCATCGACCTGCTCGGCGCCAAGGACCACCCCGAGTCGGAACTCATGGTCGAGACCGGCCGCGCCGTTGCCTTCGCGATGGACGACATCCTGCTGTACGGCCTCAAGGCGAGCTCGCAGAACCCGGCCTCGCTCGCTGTCGTCGGCGAGGCGATCCAGGTCGAGCCTTACGCGATCATGATGCGCAAGGACGACCCGGCATTCAAGAAGCTGGTCGATGACACGGTCGCCGGCCTCATGAAAAGCGGCGAATTCGAAGCGCTCTACAAGAAGTGGTTCCAGTCGCCGATCCCGCCCAAGGGCATCAACCTGAACGCGCCCATGAGCAAGGAGCTTCAGGACAACATCAAGAACCTGAGCGACAAGCCGGCCACTTGACAGCCCCCGCGCTTCCTTCGGTCGCTGCCCCCGGACGCGGCCGAGTGCCGCGGCTCCATGCCGGCCTGCGCCGGCATGGACGGCACGAGGAGGCGTTGCGTCTCGCAACGCCGCGGCCTGCAAGTCTGGCCGGGCTGGGGGTCCGGCGCCCGGCCGGTCTCGCATGACACTGACCGAACTCCGTTACGTCGTCGCCGTCGCGCGCGAGAAACACTTCGGGCGCGCCGCCGAGGCGTGTTCGGTGTCGCAGCCGACGCTCTCGGTCTCGGTCAAGAAGCTCGAGGAAGAGCTCGACGTCCGCATTTTCGAGCGTGGCGCCAGCGAAGTGAGCGTGACGCCGCTGGGCGAAGAGATCGTCCGCCAGGCGCAGGCCGTGATCGAGGCGGCGGCCGAGATCAAGGAGACGGCCAAGCGGCGCAAGGATCCGCTCACCGGGCCGCTTCGCCTCGGCGTCATCTACACGATCGGGCCGTATCTGCTGCCCGATCTCGTCAAGCAGGCCATCGAGCGCGTGCCGCAGATGCCGCTGATGCTGCAGGAGCATTTCACCGTCAAGCTCCTCGAGCTGCTGCGCACCGGCGAGCTCGACTGCGCCATCATGGCCGAGCCCTTCCCGGACACCGGCCTGGCGATCGCGCCGCTCTACGACGAGCCTTTCGTCGTCGCCGTGCCGAGAACGCATCCGCTGGCCAAGCGCAAGTCGATCAGCGCCGAGGAGCTGAAGCAGGAAAAGATGCTGCTCCTCGGCACCGGCCACTGCTTTCGCGATCACGTACTCGAAGTCTGCCCGGAATACGCGCAGTTCTCGTCGACCGACGCCGAAGGCATGCGCAAGACCTTCGAGGGCTCGTCGCTCGAGACCATCAAGTACATGGTCGCTTCGGGCATGGGCGTGACGGTCGTGCCGCAGCTTTCCGTGCCGGCCGAAAAACAGGCGCACCTCGCCTTCGTGCCGTTCGAAAAGCCGGTGCCGACGCGCCGCGTCGTCCTCGCCTGGCGGCGCAGCTTCACCCGCTACGAGGCGATCGCAGCGCTGCGCAACGCGATCTATGCGTGCGAGCTGAAAGGCGTGAAGCGCCTGTCCTGAACGGCGAGACGCCGGTCCCGCAGGCGCGCAACAGCCTGGGCCGGCACGGGCCAGGCGATGCCTTATCTATCGCTCCACCTCACGACGCACGACTTCCACTGGAACGGTGACAGGGCCGATGTTCAACACGCTGCACCGGATGTTCATGGCGCCGGACACCGAGCTGTGGAATGCGTCCGGCCGTTCCTGCCGGACGCCGCACCCTGAGTGAAGGCTCAGGTCAGCTCGTCGATATTCCTCGGCCAGCTCGCCTTGAGCAGGCGAGAGAGGGCGCGATCGGCGAGCACCTTGCCGCCGGTCTGGCAGCGCGCACAGTAGTTCGTCTCGTTTTCGGCATGGACGATGCGCTGCACCGGCGCGCCGCACTCGGGGCAGGGCTGGCCGAAGCGTCCGTGCACGGCCATCTGCGGATGAAAGGCCGTCACCTTCTCCGGCCAGTCGCCGGCTTCGCGGTCGAGGCGCGCTATCCACTCGCGCAGCGTCACCCGCGTCGCATCGAAGAGCCGCTCGACCGCGGCCGCGGCCAGCGATCGCGTCAGCGCCATCGGAGACAGGCGCGCGCGGTGCAGGATCTCGTCGGAGTAGGCGTTGCCGATGCCGCCGAACAACCGCGGGTCGGTCAAGGCTCGCTTCAAGGTATGGTTCTCGAGAACGAGGCGAGCAGCGAACTCTTCGCGGCTCGCCGCGAGGACGTCGATGCCGCCTGCGTCGAGCGCGGCCAGCGCTTCGCGCCCCTGCACGACGTGCAGCGACGCGCGACGCTTGCTGCCCGCCTCGGTGAGGACGAGCGTTCCCGAATCGAACTCGAAGAAGGCGAGCGCGTTGCGCGCCGTCGCCTTGCCCGCGGCGAGCCAGCGCAGCCGGCCGGCGATCATGAGGTGGATGACGACGAAGAGCTCGCCCTCGAGCGCGAACACGACACGCTTGCCGACGCGCTCGACCCCCTCGACGCGACGGCCCTCGACCGAAGCGAGCGGCGGCACTGCCGTGCGCAGCAGGAACGGGTTGCCGATGCGGACCCGCTGGAGAATGTGGCCGGCGGCCTTGGCCGCGAGGCGCTCGACGTAGACGGTGATGTCGGGCAACTCCGGCATCGGATCAGTGTGCCACCGGCGCCGATAATCGCCGGTTTGCCCCGAATGCCGGCCGCCCGCGGCCCGACCATGGCCGACCTCGCCTCCGAAGTGCGCCGCCGTCGCACCTTCGCCATCATTTCCCACCCCGACGCGGGCAAGACGACGCTGACGGAAAAGCTGCTGCTTTTCTCCGGCGCGATCCAGATCGCCGGCTCGGTGAAGGCGCGCAAGGCCTCGCGCCATGCGACCTCGGACTGGATGGAGATCGAAAAGCAGCGGGGCATCTCGGTCGCCTCTTCGGTGATGCAGATGGAATATCGCGGCGCCGTCATCAACCTGCTCGACACGCCGGGCCACCAGGACTTCTCGGAAGACACCTACCGCGTGCTGACTGCGGTCGACGCCGCGCTCATGGTCATCGACGCGGCCAACGGCGTCGAGCCGCAGACCCGCCGGCTGCTCCAGGTCTGCCGCGCCCGCAACACGCCGATCCTGACCTTCGTCAACAAGATGGACCGCGAGGTGCGGGAGCCACTCGTGCTCATGGACGAGATCGAGCGCGAGCTCGGCATGGAAGTCGTGCCGTTCACGTGGCCGGTCGGCATGGGCAAGCACTTCCACGGCGTCATGGATCTGCGACAGAGGCAGATGCGCGTCTTCAAGGCCGGCCAGGACCGGGACCGGGACGACGACGAGATCCTCGCCGGCCTCGACAACCCCGCCTACGCCGCCCGCTTCGGCACTCAGTACGAGCAGGCCGAAGGCGAGATCGCACTGCTGACCGATGCGGCGCCGCCCTTCGATCGCGCCGCGTTCCTGGCCGGCCGGCAGACGCCCATGTTTTTCGGCTCCGCGGTCAACAACTTCGGCGTGCGCGAAGTGCTGGACGCCCTCGTCGATCTCGCGCCACCGCCCGGGCCGCGCGCCGCGATGCAGCGCATCGTCGAGCCCGACGAGCCGAAGTTCAGCGGCGTCGTCTTCAAGATCCAGGCGAACATGGACCCGGCGCACCGCGACCGCATTGCGTTCGTGCGCGTCGCTTCGGGCCACTTCGAGCGCGGCATGCGCCTCAGGGTCGCTCGCACGGGCAAGGAGCTGCGACCGAACACGGTCGTGAGTTTCCTGTCGCAGCGGCGCGAGCTGCTCGATGAGGCGTTCGCCGGCGACATCATCGGCATTCCGAACCACGGCGTGCTGCAGCTCGGCGACACCCTCAGCGAAGGCGAGGCCTTGCAGTACACGGGGCTGCCGTTCTTTGCGCCCGAGCTGTTCCGCTCGGTCGAGGTCGCCGATCCCCTGCGCACCAAGCAGCTGCGCGCCGGCCTCACCCAGCTGGGCGAAGAAGGCGCGATCCAGGTTTTTCGCCCGCTCGCCGGTTCGGTGCTTCTGCTCGGCGCCGTCGGGCAGCTGCAGTTCGAGGTCGTCGCGCACCGGCTCGAGCACGAATACGGCGTCAAGGCGCGCATCCTGCCCAGCCGCTTCCAGGTCGCGCGCTGGGTGACGTGCGAGCCCGAAGACGGCGGCGCCAAGGAGCTGCAGCGCTTCATCGACGCCAACCAGCACCGCGTCGCCTACGACGCGGTCGATGCGCCGACGGTGCTCGTCGAGTACGCGCCGGAGTTGCGTGCAATCGAGAGCAACTGGCCGAAGATCCGCTTCCACGCCTTGCGCGAGCACGCCGGGCTCGTGTTCCAGAAGCAGCTCGAAGGCTGACCGGAGACCGCTTGTGGAGAAATGGCTCGCCGCCGCGCTCGACTACCTGCCGCGCTGGATCGAATACCAGATGCTCGCCACCGAGCAACCGGGCTGCGCGATCGCCGTCGCGCACAAGGGCAAGGTCGTCCTCGAAGCCGCCTTCGGCCACGCCGATCTGAAGCGGGGCACGAAGCTGACGCCGCGACATCGCTTCCGCGTCGCTTCGCACTCGAAGACCTTCACCGCCGCCGGCATCATGAAGCTGCGCGAGGCCGGTCGCATCGGCCTCGACGATCGCATCGGCCGCCACGTCGAAGGCCTGCACCCGGCGGTCGCCGCGGCGACCATCGCACAGCTTCTCTCGCACACCGCGGGCCTCGTTCGCGATGGCGCCGACAGCGGCCAGTGGACCGATCGGCGGCCCTTTCTCGACGAAGCCGCGCTGCGCGCCGATCTCGCACACGGCACGATGATCGAGCCGGGCACGCGCTTCAAGTATTCGAACCACGGCTACGGCCTGCTCGGTCTGGCCATCGAAGCGGTGACCGACGAGCCCTACGCCGACTGGATCGCCAGAGAGATCGTCGCCGCGTCCGGCCTCGACGAGACGGCGCCCGACGCAGCGCAGGGCCTGGCCGCGCCGCGTACTGCGTTCGCGCGCGGCCACAGCGCCAAGCTGCCGCTCGGCCGCCGTGTCGTCATCCCAGGCGACAACCCGACGCATGCGCTCGCCTCGGCGACCGGCTTCGTCAGCACGAGCGGGGATCTGGCGCGCTTCTTCGCAAGCCTGGGGCCCGCCGCGAAACAGAGCGTGCTCGCGCCGGCGAGCCGGCGCGAGATGACGCGGCGGCTCTGGCGCGACCCGCATTCGAGCATCGAGCGCTGGTACGGTCTGGGTACGATTTCGGGAACGCTGGCCGATTGGGAGTGGTTCGGCCACTCGGGCGGCTTCCAGGGAACGATCACGCGCACGGTCAACGTTCCGACCCACGAGCTCGCCGTGTCGGTGCTCACCAATGCCGCGGACGGCAGCTCTCATGCATGGCTGGATGGCGCACTGCATCTGCTGCGAGCGTTCTCGCGCCACGGCGCACCTTCGCGGAAGACGGCGCCGTGGAACGGGCGTTGGTGGAGCCTCTGGGGCGCCGTCGATCTGCTGCCGATGAAGAGCCTCGTGCTCGTCGCCAATCCCTTGTTGCCGAACCCGGTGCAGGACGCGAGCGAGATCGAAGTCCTGGGGCGCACACGCGATGGCACGGGGATCGGCCGAGTGGCACTGGCCGGCGGCTTCGCCAACCATGGCGAGCCGGTGCGCCTGGTGTTCGACGGCCGCGGCAAGGCGAAGGAATTCTGGCTCTCGGGCGGCAGGCTGCTGCCACAGGCGAAGGTCGAGAAGGAGTTGTTCGCGCGCTATGAGTAGCACGGGTCGCTCGCGATTCGCCGTCTATCTCGACCTCATTCGCTGGGATCGTCCGGCCGGCACGCTGCTCCTGCTCTGGCCAACGCTCTCGGCGCTGTGGATCGCCGCCGGCGCCTGTCCCGGCTGGCACCTGCTCGCCGTATTCGTGCTCGGCACCTTCCTCATGCGCAGCGCCGGTTGCGCTGCCAACGATGTCGCCGATCGCGATTTCGACCGTCATGTGAAGCGCACCGCGACGCGACCGGTGACGAGCGGCGCGGTCGGCGCCGGCGAGGCGCTGACGCTCGGTGCGGTGCTCGCCCTGGCGGCTTTCGTGCTCGTCCTCACGACCAATGCTGCGGCGCTGGCATGGAGCGTCGTTGCCTTTGCCGTCACGCTTTTCTATCCGTTCAGCAAGCGCTTCTTCGTCATGCCGCAGGCCATCCTCGGCATCGCTTTCAGTTTCGGCATCCCCATGGCGTTCGCGGCGGTTCGCGGCGGCAACGACTGGAACGCATCGGCGCTGGCCGGCGCCGTGCCGCCGCTCGCCTGGTGGCTTCTCCTCGGCAATCTCTTCTGGGTGCTCGCCTACGACACCGAGTACGCGATGGTCGACCGCGACGACGATCTGAACATCGGCATCAAGACGTCGGCCATCACGCTCGGTCGATTCGATGTCGCCGCCGTGATGGCGTGTTACGCCGCCTTCCTCGCGATCTGGGGGGTGCTCGGCTGGCGGCTTCGTTTCGGGCCGCCGTACTTCATCGGGCTCGCGGTTGCGGCGCTGGCGGCAACCTGGCACTACACGCTCATTCGCGGACGCACGCGCGAAGGCTGCTTTCGCGCCTTTCGCCTCAACCACTGGTTCGGCTTTGCCGTCTTCGCCGGTGTGGTAATCGACTCCGCCTCGCGCTGAGCCTGCGTCCCGGGCGGCGCTGATCTCTCGCGTTTGCGCTGTCGCGCGACGGCGACCTTGATCCGCTTCGGTGCGCCGTGGCTGGCACGGCTCATGCTGATTCATGCTTGTATACCAACAAGTGCACCAAGACCGTGTCTGTCGTTTCCCGACCGCTCGTCACGCTGCAGAACTGGCGCTCGGCCTTCCTCGAGGGGGCCTCGCCCGACGACCTGCTGCATGCGCTGCGCCAGCGCCTTGCGGCCCGGCGCGACGACGCCGCGGTCATCCGGCTCGTCTCGCCGGTCGAGCTCGATGCGCAGATCGCCGTGCTCTTGACCGCCGCCGAGTCGCGCGCCGATCGCCTCAGCCTGCTCCGCGATCTGCCCCTCTTCGGCGTGCCGTTCGCCGTCAAGGACAACATCGACATCGAAGGGGTGGAGATGACGGCGGCCTGCCCGGCGTTCTCGCGAAACGCAGCACGAACAGCCACGGTCGTGCGCCGGCTCCAGGCGGCCGGTGCGGTGTGGATCGCGAAGACCAATCACGACCAGTTCGCGACCGGGCTCGTCGGCACGCCTTCGCCCTACGGCGCACCGGCGTCGTGCTTTGCCGGCGATCGGATCAGCGGCGGCTCGAGCTCGGGCTCGGCGATCATGGTCGCACGCGGCGAGCTGCCGTTCTCCCTCGGCACCGATACGGCAGGCTCCGGCCGCATCCCGGCCGGCTCCTGCGCAGCCACGTCGAGCAGAGCAAGGCCGAGGTGAGGAAGATCACCCTCGGCACCTTGCACGAAGCGCGCTCGCGCTCGGCGGCCAGGGCCTGTTAGC
>PLZH01000310.1 GCA_003152055.1 Burkholderiales bacterium | reverse complement strand
GAGCTCGGCGACCACCGCTACGTGATGGCGCTGCACGACGACCAGGCCAACCCGCACGTGCACATCAGCGTGCGCGCCGAGTCCCGGCACGGCGAGCGGCTCAATCCGCGCAAGGCCGACCTGCAGCGCTGGCGCGAGACCTTTGCCGAGAAGCTGCGCGGCTGGGGCATCGACGCCGAAGCGACCCGGCAGGCCGCCCGCGGCCAGATCCGCAACTATCCGCCCCTCTGGCGCGTCAAGGCCAAGGAGGAAGGGCGCCTGAAGACAGACAGGGCGACGGAGCGGTCGGACGCAGGGTTCAGCAAAGGCCAAGCCCTCGCCAGGCAAGCCTGGGATCGGATCATCGACACCCTGGCCCGATCGGACAGTGCCGAGGACCGGGCTCTGTCCGAGCAAGCCGACCTCTTCGTTCGCAGTACGCCGTTTGCAGCCCGAGACGTTCGAAAGCGCGACAAGGTCGGGGAGCGGGAACGGGGCCGGGCAGTAGCCGTTATGCCGCGTGTCGTTACGAGACCTCGCGAAGACCGGGGTATCGAGCGGTAGCTCGTCGACTCAACGAATGCGGGCACGTTGACCGTCGTGATCGGACGTTTCGGCCTTAGTTGATCGGCGCGTCCGGCAGGCTGGCCATCGCTCGCGGGCCGGGAAAGTCGCGGGGCGGTGGTCGACTGGATGTCTGCTTGTCCTCTGCCTGGACTCACACAATCGGCCACTTGCTGACGCTCACCTCGACTTGCTGACCGACAGCTTCAGACTAGCTCCCGCCGTTCGAGTTTGGCGCCTTAGTGACAGCTGGCGTTGAAACCGGACGTTGACACCTCGCCGTCTCGACGGTCCGCTCTACTTCTGTTGCGGCTCAAGCCGCAATGACGAGTTCTACTGCACGAATGGCGGGCGCGCGTTGCGTGCCGGGCTGATCTGCTCAATCGCGTGGGCAAACTGCAGGATCGAAAATTCCCCCCGGCTGCGCCCAACTACCTGCAAACCGATAGGCAGCCCGGTAGCGGTAAATCCGATCGGCACCGAGGCTGCCGGATGCGCTGTTGCCGAGATGCGCGTGCATGAGCGCATCCAGCTGATGTAGTCGGCCATCGCCTCACCATTGATGTGCGTGACGTAGGGCACGTCGATGCCGAACGGCGACACCTGGTTGACCGGCGCCAGCAAGAATTCGTAGCCGGTGAGCAGGCGGCGCATCGCGTCGAAACTGCGGGCGCGCGCCTGATGGGCAGCAATGATTTGCGGCGCGGCAAACGCGAGGCCGCGCTCGATGTTCCACACTGCGGTGTCTTTCATCAGCGCACGATGTTCGGGCAGCAAGTCCCCATAGCGCTCGGCAACGTACTGCGCGCGCAGCACGTCGAAAGCAAGATCGGCATCGCCGAAAAATGTGGGCTCGACCTCTTCCACCGCACAGCCCAATTGCCCGAGCAGCGCCACGCCGGCGGCCAGCGTGCGCGCCACTACGGGCTCCACCGGCAAGCCGCCCAGCGTCGGGCTCCAGGCCACACGCACGCCCTTGAAATCGCGGGCAAGGGGCGCGAGAAACTGCGCCGGGTCCTCAGAAATCGATAGTGGATCGCGCGCATCTGCGCCAGCCATTGCCGCCAGCAGGAAGGCCGCGTCGGACGCCGTGCGCGCAATGGGCCCAAGCACCGACAGCGCCGACCACGGATTGCGCGACGGCCACTCGGGCACGCGCCCCGGGCTGGGCCGCAGGCCGAACACCGAATTGAAATTGCCGGGGTTGCGCAAGCTGCCGCCCAGGTCCGAGCCGTCGGCAAACGGCAGCATGCGTGTTGCAACGGACACCGCCGCGCCGCCCGAAGACCCGCCGCAGGTGCGCTCGATGTCCCACGGATTGCGCGTGGCGCCGAAGACCTGGTTGAAGGTCTGCGAGCCCATTGCAAATTCGGGCGTGTTGGTCTTGCCGATGATGTTCATGCCGTGGGCGCGCAAGCGCTCGACCATCAGCGAGTCATGTTCGGGCACATGGTCGCGAAAAATCGGCGAACCGTAGGTTGTGCGCATCCCGCCCGTGGGCTCCATGTCCTTGATCGCGATCGGCAGGCCCGCAAACGGCCCTAGCTGCTCACCGGCACCGCGCCGCCTGTCGATCTCCCGCGCATGCTCGCGTGCACCTTGCGCGTCCAGCGTGACGATGGCGTTGAGCAGCGGATTGATGCGCGCGATGCGATCAAGATGCGCGTCCACCACTTCGAGTGCGCTGGCTTCGCGCGTGACGAGCAGGCGCGCAAGCTCGCGCGCCGAATGGTCGGTAAGCCCCGTGGGCTTCTCTGAATTTGCGTCGACGCCGGCCATGCCTATTCGGGCTTGAGCCCAACGTCTCTAACCAGCTTGGCCCATTTGGTGATTTCCTCTGCCACGAACGCAGTAAATTCCGCTGGCGTATCCGACAACGCATCGGATCCGACCGAGGCAAAGTTGGCGCGCAATTCCTGCGAGCCCACCGCCTTGACAACTGCCGCGTGCAATTTGGCAACCACTGCGGGCGGCATGTTGGCCGGGCCGGCAAGGCCGTTCCACACGGTCTGGTCGTAGCCCGGCAGGCCGGACTCGGCAATGGTCGGCACGTCGGGCATGACCGATGAGCGCCGCAGCGTCGTCACGCCTAGCGCGCGCAGCTTGCCGCTTTTGATGTGCGGCAGCGCAGTCGCAATCGGCGCGAACATGAGCTGAATCTGACCGCCCAGCAAATCAACTACAGCGGGCGCAGCGCCCTTGTACGGCACGTGCACCATGTCAACCTTCGCCATCGATTTGAACAGCTCGGCAGCAAGATGCGGCGTAGCTCCCGTGCCGGTGGAGCCNNTTCCTGATCAGCGCCGGCCCGACCGCGTTCGGCCCGATGCCGGTTACGACCAGCGTGTAGCCGTCGGGCGCGGCCCTGGCGACGTAGCCGGTACCGATCAGGCCGGTTGCGCCTGCGCGGTTGTCGATCACCACCGGCTCGCCGAGGGCCTCGGACATCTGCTTGCCCAATGCGCGTCCGACGATGTCCACAGGGCCGCCGGGGGGCCATGGAATGACCAGATGAATCGGATGCGTGGGGAAGTCCTGCTGCGCGAAAGCGGTGAGCGGAACGGCTGCGGCCAGGCCGAGCACGCAGGCGGCAAAACCCAGCGGGGCCGCAAGGCGGGAGTGCAGTTTCATGATGGATTCCTCAATGTCCCTCGGACAGCATGTTCGGCTTGCCGTTCGGATAGCGCGCAGCAAGGTCTTCTTCGAGCATGAATTCCTCTTCGAGTTTTTCGATGCGGGCGTAGTCGAGCAGGCCCATGATCACGCCCATGTCGGTGCACAGGTCGGTGCGGTCCGGTGGCGCGTCGTCGTCACGCGCGTCCTTCAAGGCAGTCAGTGCATTGCGCATGGCAAGGATGGCCGCGCCCAGCGTGATGCGCGGCACCGAAACGCGCGCCACGCCCATGGCCTGCAGCCTTGGCAGCGCAAACATCGGCGTCGGCGCGCGCACGCGAATGCCAAAGCCGATGTTGATGCTGACCGGCACCCGCGCCACTTCAAGAATGCGCTCGATGTCGTCGAGCGAACGCACGCTGTCCGGATAGACCATGTCGGCGCCCGCGTCCTGGTACATCTTCACGCGTGCCTGCGCGCCTTCAATGCCTTCGAGCGCGATCGCGTCGGTGCGCGCGTTGATGATGAAATCGTCGCTGCGTTTTGCGCGCACCGCGGCCTCGATTTTCTTGGCCATCTCGCGCGCGGGAATGATTGTCTTGCCCTGCAAATGCCCGCAGCGCTTGGGCGATTCCTGGTCTTCGAGATTCACGCCCACCACGCCGGCTTCCTCGAAATATTGAATCGCGTGGAACACGGTGACGGCGTTGCCGTAGCCGGTATCAGCATCGGCCATCAGCGGAATGTCGATGCTGCGCGCCATGTGGCGGCACAAATCGACGTTGGTCAGCAATCCAAGGATGCCCACGTCGGGCATGCCCAGCGCTGAATTCGCAAGCCCCGCACCGGTGGTGGACGCCGCGTCGAAGCCCATTTGCTGCACGAGGCGCGCGCTGTAGCCGTCGTACACGCCGGGCGACACGACCAGGCGGCCCGACTTGAGCAGCTCGCGCATCTTCGCGTCTTTGCGGATGGTTCCGGTGGTCATCGTGTCTCCTGGAAGTGCGCTGCCTGCACGGACGCAAAATGGCCCGCAATGGCGCCGGCCGAGGTGTGCCAGACGTTGTTCGCATCTGCCATGTGCTGCAATATCTCGCGCAGATAGCGGATGCGATGCGGCTGGCCGAGCAGCCAGGTGTGGATGTTCAAGACGAAACTGCGCGGGAACCTGGCGCCGTCTGCACGCAACTGCTCGAAGGCGGCGATCACGATTTCCGGAAAGCGCTGGGTGAGGATCTGGCGCATCCACAGCAGCGTGACGTCGTCCCATTCCGTTTGCTGCGGCACCGACACGATGGGCTGCGGCGGATTCATCCAGTACGGCTGCTCGTCGTTGGGCCAGTCGGCAAGGTACTGGAAGCCATGCCGCGCGAGCAGCGCGGGCGTGCGCGCCGACTCGTTGAAGTCCTGCCCGATCCAGCCCGCGGGCGTCTTGCCGGTGAACGCCCGCACCGCCGCGGCACACTCTTCGATGCAGTCAACCTCCTGCGCCTCGCTCATGCCGGCATGCAGCATGCGCGTTGCGTGTGTTCCGCCCGCGGCAATTTCCCAGCCTTCGTGCAGACAGGCTTCTACAAGGTGTGGATAGCGCCGGCAGACTTCGGCATTGACCGAAACGGTTGCCTTCAGGTCGGCATCGCGCAGCGCATCACGCACGCGGAAAAAACCGATGCGGTTGCCATACTCGCGATGTGCCTGCGTGCGGTAATCGGGAAAATAGATCTGCCACATGCCGTCGATGCCCGGAATGCGCCGGCTGCCCTTGGGCGGATCGAGTTCCCAGTATTCGAGATGCAGGCAAATCCAGCTTGCCAGCGCCGCGCCGCCGGGCCACGCGAGCGCGGGCCGCGCCGGCAGCGGCGAATACACATAGTGATCCTGGTCCATTCCACGGCGGCGTTCAGCGGGCATGGCGCGCCTCCCGGGCTTTCAAGTGGTCCACCATCGGGTTCCATGCATTGGCGTAGTACCAGTCGGCAATTTCTTCGCCGGTCGCTTTCCATACATCGGCGTGGCCGCAGATATAAGACAGCAATTGGTCGAAATGCCCGACACGTTGCGGCATGCCCATGATGTATGGATGCACGCTCAGCGCCAGTACGCGCGCCTGATCGCCGCCTTCCGCGTACAGCGTATCGAAAGCGTCCATGCACATGCGCGCGAATTCTTCCGATTCGTGACCCTGGCGCTGGTTCACCGCGTCGTTCAGGTTGACCGAATACGGCAGGCTCAACAGCCTTCCTGTTTTGACGTTCAGCGGAAACGGCTGGTCGTCCATCATGCCGGCATCGCCGTAATACTTGATGCCGGCCTCGGCCACGAGGTCGGGCGTGTTGATGGTGTTGGACAAGGCCGGTGAGCACCAGCCCGGCAGGTCGCGCCCGGTGTGGCGCTTGTAGCTCTGCACGCAGTCCTGGATGATGGCGCGCTCCTCGTCCTCGGGCAGGCCCCACAGGTAGCGCGTGTTGTACACGCCGTGGCACATGTAGTCCCACTTGCGCGCCTCCAGCGCGGCGATCACCTCGGGGTAGTGGTCGAACACGCCGATGCTGATCGACGCGGTGCCGCGCACACCGTGGCGGTCCATCGCGTCGAGCATGCGCCACATGCCGACACGGTTGCCGTAGTCGCGCGTGGCGTAGCCGACGATGTCGGGATGCGGCGTGCGCGGCCACGGGTCGCGCAGCGGGTTGGGCGGTGGCGTGTATTCGTAGTGCTCGACGTTGGGCACGACCAGCAACGCAATGCGCGCGCCGTTGGGCCAGCGCAGGCGCGGGCGGTC
>PLZH01000024.1 GCA_003152055.1 Burkholderiales bacterium | reverse complement strand
GGTCCGGTCAGGTCTTCTTGCCAATGGCCTCGAGGATGCCGCGCATCAGGTCGAGCGGCGTCGGCGGGCAACCGCGGATGACGGCATCGACGGGGATCACGTTCGATACCGCGCCGCAGGAGGCGTAGCTGGTGCCGAACTCGCCGCCGTCGGCGCCGCAGGCGCCGACGGCGATAACCAGCTTAGGCTCGGGGGTCGCGGCAAAGGTGCGGCGCAGCGCGTCCTCCATGTGGCGCGAGACGGGGCCGGTGACGAGCAGCATGTCGGCGTGGCGCGGGCTGGCGACGAAGTGCACGCCGAAGCGTTCGATGCTGTAGTACGGATTGTTGAGCGCCTGGATCTCGAGTTCGCAGCCGTTGCAAGATCCCGCGTCCACTTCACGGATTGCCAAACTGCCTCCGAAGCGCTCGCCAATGTGTGCCCTCAACTGCTCACCGATTTCGGTCAGCGCGGGTACGTCGATCTTGGGCAGCTCCTCGGTGATGATGCCGAGACGCTGGATCTTGCCGAGGATGCGCAGCATGATTTACAGGTCGTGCCCTGAATACGAGCCGTTCACCGACTTGTTGCAAACGGGGAAGTCGGGAACGATGTTGTCGTGAATCAACAGCTCGAGCGCCGGCCAGTTGACCCATGACGCGTCGCGCGGGAAAAAGCGCGCGATGCGTCCGTCCGGGCCGAAGTGCACGAAGCACATGATCTCGCCGCGCCAGCTCTCGACGAGCCCCAGCCCTTCGGCGCCGGTCTTGGGCAGCGTCCAGCCGGCTCGGATCGGTCCGGTGGGCAGGCCGTCGAGTAGCGCCTCGATCAGGTCGAAGGAGGCGGTAACCTCCTCGAGCCGCACGCGCGCACGGGCGTTCACGTCGCCGAAGTGATGAACCGGCACCTTGACGGTAAGCCTGTTGTAAGGCGGGTAAGGCGCATCACGCCGAACGTCGAAATCCGCTCCCGACGCGCGCCCGACAAAGCCGACGCAGCCGAGCGCCTTGGCGTACTCGGGCTTGAGCACGCCCGCGCCGCGCACCCGGTCGGCGACCGAGGGCAGATCGTTGATGATGGCCATCAGCTTGCCGATCTGTTTGCGCAGCGCCCTAGCCTCGTCGCGCATGACCGCGCCAAAGCGCTCATCGAGGTCCACCGCCAGGCCGCCGGGGACGATGCGATCCATCATGAAGCGGTGGCCGAAGGCCTCGCGCGAGACTCGCTGCCACTCCTCGCGCAGCCGCGCGAACTGGTAGAAACCGAAGGCGAAAGCGATGTCGTTGAGCATCCCGCTCATGTCGCCGAGATGATTGGCAACGCGCTCGCGCTCGCACATCAGCGCCCTCAGCCAGAGCGCGCGCGGCGGCACTTCCAGGTCGGCCGCCTGCTCCATCGCCATGCAGGCGGCCCAGGCGTGCGCGACGGTGCAGTCGCCCGAGATGCGCGCTGCCAGCCGCGCCAGACCTTCGGCATTGCGCCCTTCGGCAATCTTCTCGATGCCCTTGTGGGTGTAGCCCAGGCGCTCTTCGAGCTTGAGCACGGTCTCACCCACCGCCTGGAAGCGGAAGTGCCCGGGCTCGATGATTCCTGCGTGCACCGGCCCGACCGGTATTTCGTAGACGCCGCTGCCCTGCGCCAGCAGGAAGCTGTACTGGTGGTCGCCCGGGGTCTGCGCCTGCGGCCGGCCGGCGGCGGGGAAATCCCGGCGCAGTGGAAACTCCGAGTCCTGCCAAGCCTGGTGGCGAGTCCAGCGGCGCACGTCCGGATGGTCGGAGAAGGCCACTCCCAGCATGTCGCGGATGTGGCGCTCGGGGCGGTCAGCGCCGGGGTATGAAGGCGTGTGCGATGCCAGGACGGGGCCTGCGCGCGGCACCGCCGTGCGCGCGACCAGGTAGGCGCCGGCTTGCTCGAAACAGGCGTTGATGCGAATCGACCCGCTGCCCTCCTCGCCCATAGCGGCGCCCGCGCCCGTGTTCGCGCCCATGTCCTCACCCCAGCCCGCGACCCAGCGACAGCCCCAGGCGCTGGCCTCGGTGCCGAGCTGGCCCCAGTCCCCGGGTTGAACCTGGATGAGTTGTGCCGGCGCGAGCCCGGGCGACACCTGCGCCTCGACGCGCAAGCCGATCTGTGCGAGACGGGCCAGAAAAGGCGCGAGCGGGCCGCTCTGCGTCATAGCGGCGAAGCACCGGTGATAAGCACGGTGGCCTGCTCGAACCAGCGCGAGAGGAAGCTGGGAATCGCCAGCCCGAGCAAGAGCACAAGCAGCAGATGCACCACCACCGGCAGCATGTTGGCGTCGACCGGCTTCTGCCCCGGCGGCGGTTCGCCGAAGACCATCTTCTGCATGTGGCGGAACAGCCCGGCGAAGGCCACGCCGAAACCGACCAGCAGCGGAATCGTCAGCCACGGCCAGGACTTCATGGTCGCCATCAACAGCAGGAACTCGCTGATGAAGACGCCGAAGGGCGGGAAGCCGGCGATCGAAACCGTGCCGAGCAAGAGCCCCCAGCCGATCGCAGGCTGGGTGCGAATGAGGCCGCGGATGTGATCGATGCGCTGCGTCCCCGCGAGCTGGCAGGCGTGTCCCACCGTGATGAAGATGGCCGACTTGGTGAGCGAGTGCACGGTCATGTGCAGCAGCGCGCCAAAGGTGGCGAGCGGCCCGCCAATGCCGAAGCCGAAGGTGATCAACCCCATGTGCTCGATGGAGGAGTAGCTGAACATGCGCTTGACGTCGTGCTGGTGGTGCAGGAACAGGCCTGCGACGGTGAACGACAGCAAACCGAAGCCCATCATCAAGTGGCCGGCGAGGTTGGTAGGCAGCGACGGATCCACCAGCATCTTGACGCGCACCAGGGCATAAAGCGCAACGTTGAGCAGCAAGCCGGAGAGCACCGCGGACATCGGCGTCGGACCCTCGGAATGGGCGTCCGGCAGCCAGTTGTGCAGTGGCACCAGACCGACCTTGGTGCCGTAGCCGACGAGCAGGAAGACGAAGGCGAGCGAGATCACCGCCGGGTCCAGGTTGCCGCCCGCAGCACTGTGCAGCACGGTCCACAGCAGCGTATCGTCGCGGCCGCCACCGAGCTTGTTCTCGGCGGCGAAATAGATGAGCACCGTCCCGAACAAGGCCTGCGCGATGCCGACACCGCAGAGGATGAAATATTTCCACGCCGCCTCGATCGACTCGGGCGTGCGGTACAGCGAAACGAGCAGCACGGTGGTCAGCGTGGCCGCTTCCATTGCCACCCACAGGACGCCGAGGTTGTTGGTCGACAGCGCGAGCAACATCGAGAACAGGAAGCACTGGTACATCGAATGGTACAGACGCAGGCGCGCGTTGGTCACGCGTCCACGTTCGACTTCATGACGCATGTACGGGCGCGAAAAAATCGATGTCGTCAAGCCGACAAATGCGGTCAGAACCACAAGGTAAACATTGAAGGCGTCGATGTAGAACATGCGGCCGCTGGATAGTTGCGGCCCGTTGGCGAAAACTTCCAGCGCCATGGCCAGCGAGGCGCCGAAGGTCACGACGCCGACGGCCACGTTGACCCAGCCGCCGAGCGGGCGGTGGCCGATGAATGCCAGCAGCAGGCCCCCGAGGAGCGGCGCCAGCAGCGTGGCTTCGAGCAGCGTCACGAGGGATCCCTGAGAGTGGACTCACCGGCCGCGTCCGGAAGCGGCGGGGGCTCGATCGCTTCCGACAGGCGGTTGAACCGGACGACGTTGAGCGAGCCGAACGAATCGCGCAGGTGAAAGAAAAATACGCCGAACAGGATGGAGGCGACGAGGACGTCGAAGGCCACACCCAGCTCGACGATCAGCGGCATGCCATAGGTCGACACCACGGCGGCAAAGAATATGCCGCTCTCCATCGACATGAAGCCGATCACCTGTGCCACCGCTGACTTGCGCACCGACATCAGTAGCA
The DNA here is from genome assembly GCA_003152055.1 of Burkholderiales bacterium. GTDB lineage: Bacteria > Pseudomonadota > Gammaproteobacteria > Burkholderiales > Burkholderiaceae_C > Schlegelella_A. The sequence goes on along the minus strand of PLZH01000024.1, from coordinate 18,328 downwards.
TGCCGAGAAGTTCGATAGCGATGCTGACGGCAATCGTGTGACGCGTCGCTAGGCCCGACAAGTGAACGATCGACTGCGCCACGTAGTAGCTGAAGATGACCAGCCCCACGCCACCGAGCAGCAGCAGCGTCGGGTGCTTGATCACCTCGGCGTCGTAGTGCATGTTGAGCCGCACGCTCAGACGGTACAGCAGCCACGGGATCACGATCACCTTGAGCGTGACCGTGAGTGCCGCCGAGACATAGAGATGGGGATGCTTGGAGACGATGGCCACCAGCACCGACACCACCGCGAGCAACAGCCCCTGCCAGGCGAAGGTGAAAATCAGCGGCATCATGCGCGCCTGGGCGAGCATCATGAAAGAGGTGAACAGCGCCAACGCCGCGAACAGGATGATGGCCTGGCTGTACAGCCCGAGGGTGGAGATCGCCATCTAGCCTCCAGTTTCCAACACCACGTGGGTCAGCATCGCGAGCAGCGAGAGCATGAAGGCAAAACCGAGGAACTGCGGCACCCGAAACAATCGCATCTTGGCCAGCACCGTCTCCCACACGACCAACACCACGGCGAGCAGCATCAGTTTTGCCACTACCGCCACGAAGCCGATGGTCAGCGCCAGGGCGCTGAAATCGGTGGCGATGCCCCACGGAAAAAAGAAATCGACGATGAGCACCGCGTAGATCATCAGCTTGACTTGCGAAGCCCACTCGATCAGCGCCAGGTGGCGCCCGCCATACTCGAGGATCATCGCCTCGTGCAACATCGTGAGCTCGAGATGGGTGGCGGGGTTATCCACCGGAATGCGGCTGGTCTCGGCCACCGCCACGATGGCCAGCGCCAGCAGGGCGAACAGGAACGACGGTCGCAGCACCAGGCCCGATTTCAGGATGTATTCGGTGGCCACCGACAGGTTGGTCGTGTTCGCCGTCATGGACAGCGTGAAAACCGCCATCAGCATGGCCGGTTCGGCCAACGCCGAGACCATCATCTCGCGCGAGGCGCCCATCCCGCCGAAGGCCGTGCCGATGTCCAGGCCGGCCAGCGCGGTGAAAAAACGCGCCAGCGCAAAGAAGCCAACCAGCACGATCACGTCGGCGATCGCGGCGGAGGGCAGGTGCACGGTGATGAGCGGGACCACCGCGGCGGCCAGCAGCATCGCGCCGAAGACGATGTAGGGCACGGCGCGAAACAGCCAGGAAGCGTTCTCGGCCAGCAGCATCCTCTTGCGCAGCAGCTTGGCCAGATCGCGGTACGGCTGCCACACCGCCGGTGCGGCGCGGTTCTGCATGTGGCATTTGACGCGCTGCAACCAACCGCCGAGCAGCGGCGCGGCGGCGATGAACAGCAGCGTTTGCGCCGCGGCAAACGCCCAGGCCGTCAACTGACGATCCAAAGAAAGACGAGCAGGGTCACGAAAGAGAATTTCAGGTAGGTATGAATGTTGCCGGTCTGGATGAAGACGATGCGATTGGCCGCTGCGAGCACCAGACGTCCGATCGGCACGTAGCACTTGAGCCACGACCAGTCCTGCGTGCGCAAGCTGTAATGAAGACTCGTGACGCGAGGAATCGGCCCGGCGCTGGCGAGCGTGTCGATCTGTTCGTCGACCTTCCAGACGCCACCGAAGACGCGCCGGATCGGTTGACTGAACGCGGTCGAGGTGTACTGCATGCGCTGCGTGAGCTGGCCGAAGCCGCAGTCCCATGCGTAAGCCCTGCGCGGCGCGATGGCGCCACGCTTGAGGATCAGGTAGCCCAGACCGAAGACAGCGACGATGGCGATCAGAACAAAAGGTGCTGAGTACGAAGCCACCTGAGGCGAAATCGGCGTCAGCCACATCCAGCCCTGGGCAGCTGCGGACGGCAGCGCTGCTTGCACCAGCATTTGCGTGATGGGCGCCATCGCTTCGATCACCGTGGTCGGGAAGACGCCGAGCAGCAGGCACAGCGTCGCGAGTAACCCCATTCCGCCCAGCATGCCGGCGGGCACCTCGCGTGCGCGGGCTACGCGACGCGAGCGCGGCTGACCCAGAAACCCGATCCCGAAGGCCTTGACGAAACAGGCCGCCGCGAGCGCCCCCGTGAGTGCGAGCATTGCCGCTGCGATCGGGATCATCGTGCGTAGCAGACCGTTCTCGAGCGCCGGCGCCTGCAAGGCCGTCTGGAAGGTCAGCCACTCGGAAACAAAACCGTTGAATGGCGGCAGTGCCGAGATCGCCACGCAGCCGACCAGAAACAGCAACGCGGTGATCGGCATGCGGTGGATGAGCCCGCCCATGCGATCGAGGTCGTGTTCGTGCGTGCGGTAGAGCACCGCGCCGGCGCCAAGGAACAACAGCCCCTTGAACAGCGCATGGTTGATCGTGTGATAGAGCGCCGCCACCAGCCCGAGCGTTCCGAGCATCATGTGTCCGCTGCCGAGAAAGATCATCGACAGCCCGAGACCCATCAGGATGATGCCGATGTTCTCGATCGAGTGGTAGGCGAGCAGGCGCTTGAGGTCATGCTGCATCAGCGCGTACAGCACACCGAGCAACGCCGAGGCGGTACCGATGCAGAGCACCACCACCCCCCATTCCCAGCGCACGTCGCCGATCAGGTCGTAGATCACGCGCACCATGCCGTAGATGCCCATCTTGATCATGGCCCCGCTCATCAGGGCCGAGATGTGCGATGGCGCAACGGGGTGGGCGTCGGGCAGCCAGACGTGCAGCGGCACCATGCCCGACTTGGTGCCGAAGCCGGCGAAGGCGCAGCCGAAGGCGATCGTCGCCCACAGCGGTGAGAGCTTGGCCGCGCGCATCTGGTCGAAGGTGAGGCCACCGCCGAAAGCGGCGAGCACCCCGAACGAAAGCAGGATGACCAGGGCGCCGACGTGGGCCAGCAACAGGTACACGAAGGCAGCGTGGCGATTGGCGGCGTGCTGGTGCTGATAGACCACCAGGAAATATCCGCTCAACGACATCATCTCCCAGAAGATCATGAAGACCAGCGCATCGTCGGCGAGCAGAAGCATCTGCATGCCGACGATGAAGAGCGCGCTGAACACGCCCAGCGGGGGCAGGGGTTGAGCCGCCTCGCCGCGCGCGAACTCGCGCGTGTAACTAGGGCCGTAGAGCGAAATCGCGACCACCAGCGTGCCGAGCAGCATGAGAAAGAAGCCTGAGAGCGGATCGATCCGCACGTGCCAGTCGAGCCAGGGCAGGCCAAGCGCGAAGTGGTCGGTGAGGCTCAGCTTGGCGAGTAGCGCCCAGGCGCCGGCGGCGATGCTCGCCGCGCCTGAGAAGAAGAGAAACAGGAACGAGCCGAAGTGCAGGAAGTTCGGGTGGCGGCGCACCGCGAACATCGAGACGACGCCGGAGAGCAGGGTGCACGCCACTGCGGCATAGGCCAGAAGAAGGGGGATTTCGTTCGTCCCGCTCATCGCGAGAGCTCCGGCAACCGAAATTTCAACCGCACTCCTGACTCTCCAACTTGATAGACGGTAGCAACCGGATCAGTCTACGCCCGATGCCATCCCCGTTCAGGTCCGGTCCGGCGTCGGATGGCCCTGGCGACGCCGAACCGCGCCGAGGATCCCGCGCAGGATTTCGAGCGGCGGGGGCGGGCAACCCGGCACCACCGCATCGACTGGGATCACGTTCGCCACCTTGCCGCGCGTGGCATAACCCTCACCGAAGATGCCGCCGGTGCAGCCGCAATCGCCCACCGCGACCACCAGCTTTGGCGCCGGCGTGGCGTCGTAGGTGCGACGCAGGGCTTCCTCCATGTGGCGCGACACCGGGCCAGTCACCAACAGCATGTCGGCGTGGCGCGGACTGGCGACGAACTTGATACCCAGCCCCTCAATGTTGTAGTAGGGGTTGCTCAGGGCGCTGATCTCCAGCTCGCAACCGTTGCAGGACCCAGCATCGACCTCTCGGATGGTCAGCGCCTGGCCGAGGATGTCGAGGATGTCCTGGTGGATGCGTTCAATCGCGGCGCCATCGGCGTCGGTAACCCGCGGCGCTGGCTCGGTGACGATGCCGATACGGACGATTTGATGGATGACGTGCCACATCAGAGGTCGTGACCCGAATAGCTGAGGTTGAAGGACTTGTTGATGAGTGGGAAGTCCGCGACGATGTTGCCGATCACGGCATGCTCGACCACCGGCCAGTTCTGCCATGACGGATCATGGCAATGGCAGCGCAGGATGCGGCCGTCGGCCCCGATTTCGAGTGCGACGAGCACCTCGCCGCGCCACCCCTCGACCCAACCTGCGCCTATCGACGGCGCAACCTGTGGCTGTAGGTCGGCACGCGTGGGGCCACCCGGCAAGTCAGTGCAAATCGTGCGGATAAGGCGCAGCGACTCGAACGTCTCTTCGAAGCGCACCGTTACGCGCGCGGCGACGTCGCCGTTGCGGTGGGTGGCCATCTTGACGCCCAGGCGGTCGTAGGGCGGCCAATCGTGGTCACAGCGCAGGTCGGCCGACTGCGCGCTGGCGCGTCCGGCCAGACCCGTCAGGCCGAGCTGGGCGGCCAACTGCGGCGTCACGAGCCCGGTGGTCAGGAATCGATCCTGCATGCCGGCGTGCTCGTCGTAGATGACCTTGAGCGCGCGCACCTCCTGCTCGATCTTGTCGCAGTGCTTGCGCATACGATCGAGCATCGGCTGTGGCAGGTCGGTCGCGACGCCGCCGGGCACCACGCCGTCCATCATCAGGCGGTGGCCGAAGGCCTCCTTCGACAGGCGCAACCAGTCCTCGCGCAAGCGCGAGAACTGCGCCAAGCCGAAGGACAGGGCCGCATCGTTGCCCAAGGCCCCGAGGTCGCCCAGATGATTGGCCACGCGCTCGCGCTCTAGCATCAGCGCGCGCAGCCAGCTCGCGCGGTCCGGGATTTCGCAGCGCCAGGCCGATTCGAGCGCCATGCAGTAGGCCCAGGCGTAGGCCACCGTCGAGTCGCCCGAGACGCGGCCCGCGAGTTGATGCGCCTCGAGCGGCGGTAGCTCGGTGAAACGCCGCTCGATGCCTTTGTGCGTGTAGCCCAGGCGTTCTTCGAGCCGCAGCACTTTCTCGCCGACTAGCGAGAAGCGGAAGTGGGCGGGCTCGATGATGCCTGCGTGCACTGGACCGACGGCGATCTCGTGCACTCCGTCGCCCTCGACGCGAACGAAAGGATAGGCGGCAGGCAGCGTGCCGGCAGCAACGTCAGTGGCTGGCTGCGCGCCGGATTGCAGCGGCACGTGACCGGGTGACCACAGGCCATGGTCGAGCCAGGCGCGGACGTCATGACCACCCTGGGCATGCAGGCCCGACAGGTCGGCCATCGCGCGCTGCATCCGCCCCGCACACGGGAAGGTGGCTGCCAGGTCCGGGAACTCCTGCTCGGCAGCGTCGAGCCGCAGTTCGAGCCAGACCAATCCTTCCAGCAGGGCATACGCTGCACAGGCCGCCATCGCGTCGCCCGCGGCGCGTCGATCGACGCCCCACACCGCGACCAATCGCCCGCCCGCATCCGCGACGCTGTGTGGCGCGGCGCTCCAGGCAGCGCGATCGACCCGCGCGTGCCAAACCGCCAAGGGGGCCGGCAGGCGCCGCAGGTCGAGCCCGAGTTCGGCCAGTGCCATACGATCAAGATCCCAGCATGGCGGCCGCCTGGCGGTACCAAGTGTTCAGATAGGGCGGGATGTACAGGCCCAGCATCAGCCCGATCCCGAGGTGAAGGAAGACCGGAATCAGGGCGGGCGGGTGAGCCAGCGGCTTGAGGCTGGTCTCGCCGAACACCATCGGCTGCACGCGGCTGAACACCGAAGCGAACGCCACGCCGAGCGCGATCAGCAGGAGCGGGGTTGCCCAGGGTTGGTCGCGCATCGCGGTCGTGACAATCAGGAACTCACTGGCGAAGACGCCGAACGGCGGCATGCCCAAGATGGCCAGTGACCCGAGCATCAGGCCCCAGCCGACCGTCGGACTGACGCGGATCAGCCCGCGGATGTTCTCCATCACCTGCGTGCCGGCCTTTTGCGCCGCGTGGCCCGCGGCAAAGAAGATCGCGGACTTGATCAAAGAATGCACGGTCATGTGCAGCAGGCCGGCAAAGTTGGCGATTGGCCCGCCCAGCCCGAAGGCAAAGGTTATCAAGCCCATGTGCTCAATGGACGAGTAGGCGAACATGCGCTTGATGTCCTTCTGGCGGATCAGGAAGAACACCGCCGCCACCACCGACAGCAGGCCGAAGCCCATCATCAACCGGCCGGTCAGCTGATGGTTGTGCAGCGCGCCGTCGGTCAGCACCTTGCAGCGCAGGATCGCATAAAGCGCCACGTTCAGCAGCAGACCCGACAGCACGGCCGACACCGGGGTCGGCCCCTCGGCATGCGCGTCGGGCAGCCAGTTGTGCACCGGCACGAGGCCAACCTTGGTGCCGTAGCCGATGAACAGGAAGGCGAATGCCAGCGTGATGATGTTCGGGTCGAGCTGGGCCTTGACCGCATTGAGGTTGGTCCACAGCAGTGCGCCGCCTTCGGAGCTGATGACCTTCTCGGCCGCCATGTAGAGCAGCACCGTGCCGAACAGTGCCTGGGCAATGCCCACGCCGCACAGGATGAAGTACTTCCACGCCGCCTCGAGGCTGGCCGCCGTGCGGTAGACGCTGACCAGCATCACGGTGGTCAGCGTCGCGGCCTCCATCGCGACCCACATCAATCCGAGGTTATTCGTCGTCAGCGCCAGCAGCATCGTGAAGCTGAACAGCTGGTACATGCTGTGGTACAGGCGCAGGCGCGGCGGCGTCATCTTGCCGTGGTCGCGCTCGACCTGCATGTAGGGCCTGGAAAAGATCGCGGTGGTCAGCCCGACGAACGCCGTCAGCGTCACGAGAAAGACATTGAGCGGGTCGATGTAGAACGCGCTGTCCCAAAACAGCGTCGGACCGCGGTCGACGGTCTGCACCGTCAGCACGCACGCCGCGATGAAGGTGCCCGTGCTGAAGGCAACGTTGACGTCCCGCGCGCGGTCGCGATGACCCATCAACCCCAGCACCATTCCGCCGGCGAGTGGGGTTGCGAGCAAGAAGGCGAGCGCGTTCAACGCAACCCTCGCCGGTCCGTCCCAAGCGGGCTGCCCCCCGGGGACCAAGACGGGGCCACTGGAGGGCCCTGGGGGCGACACCGCGGGTGTCCGGGGGGCTTCATCAATCTTCCTTCAGCTTTTCGAGGTGACGGATGTCCAGGCTGTCGAACTGCTCGCGGATCTGGAACATGAACACGCCCAGGATGATCACGCCGATCAGCACGTCCAGCGCGATGCCGAGCTCGACCACCATCGGCATGCCATAGGTGGCCGACGTGGCGGCGAAGAACAGGCCGTTCTCCATGGCCAGGAAGCCGATCACCTGCGGCACCGCCGTGGCACGCGTGATCATCATCAGGAACGACAGCAGCACGCACGCCAGCGCCATGCCCAGGGTGCCGCCGGCCAGCGTCGACGATAGCTGCGAGATCGGAATCGCGAGGTTGAACGAGAAGATCACGATCCCGATCCCGATCAGCATGGTGGTCGGGATGTTGATCAGCGTCTCGACGTCCTGGCGAATCTCGAGCCGATCGATGACGCGGTGCAGCAGGTAAGGGATGACCAGCACCTTGACCACAAAGGTGACGCCGGCCGAAAGGTAGAGGTGCTGCTGGTGGGTCACATAGCCGACCACCGCTGTGGCCAGCGCCAGGGTTGCGCCCTGCATGGTGAACAAGTTGATCAGCGAGACGATGCGGCGCTGCGAGATCATCGCGAACGCGAGCATCAGCAGCACGGCGCCGAGCAGGTTGACGAACTGGGTCAGCAGGTCGGTCATCTCAATGGACAAGCAGCAGATGCACCAGCATGCCAATGACCGAAAGCAGGAATGCGGTGCCCAGGAACTCCGGGACGCGGAAGACGCGCATCTTGGCGTTCAAGGTTTCCAGCACGGCCAACAAGAAGCCGCCGATGGCGAGCTTGAACACCAGTGCCGGCAGTGCCAGTAGCATGGCCAGCGGCGCGTCGGCCTCGGCCACGCCCCAGGGAAAGAACAGCGCCAGGCCGATACACGAGTAGGCGAACAGCTTCAGGCTCGCCGCCCACTCCAGCAGCGCCAGATGGCGGCCCGAGTACTCGAGGATCAGCGCCTCGTGGATCATCGTCAGCTCGAGGTGCGTGGCCGGGTTGTCGACCGGCACGCGCGCGTTTTCAGCCAACGACACCATCGTGAAGGCCACACCCGCCATGGCCATCCCGGGGTAGATGGTGAATTCGCGATGGGCCAGCGTCTCGACGATGGTGGTTAGCGAGGTCGACTTGGCGATCAGCGAGAACGAGAACAACACCATCAACAGCGCCGGCTCGGCCAGGAAGCCGATCAGCATCTCGCGCCGCGCGCCCATGGTGCCGAATGAGGTTCCGATGTCCATCGCCGCCAATGAGAAGAACACCCGGGCCAGCGCGAACAGCCCGACCAGTGCGATCGCATCGGCCGCGGGCGCCAGCGGCAGGTCGGTGGACAGGGTAGGGATGATCGCGCAGGCCAGCGTCATGCAGCCGAACACTACGTAAGGCGCGGTGCGAAATAGGCGCGACGCCTGGTCGGCCACCATCGACTCCTTGTTGAACAGCTTGTGCAGCAACCGGTACGGTTGCCATAGGCTGGGCGCGGACTTGTTCTGCAGCCAGGCACGCCACTGGTTGACCCAGCCGGTCAACAGCGGTGCCAGCGTGATCGCGATGACGATCTCGAGCAGCTGCGACAGAAATCCGGTAAAGCTCATCGCTGCCTCATCACATCACTGCCAACAGCGTGGCGGCCAGCGTAACGAAGCTGTACATCAGGTACACCGAGATGCGTCCTTGTTGCATCAGGCCAAAGAGTCGCGCCAGACGGTTGGCCAGATCCACGATTGGTAGATAGAGCCAGCGCCAGAAGTGGTCTTCCACCGTCACCCGGTAGCGCGGCTGTTCGTCGAAGGGCGACGGCAGATCGCGTTTCATCAGGAAGAAAGGTTCAAAGATCTGCCGTATCGGCTGGCCAAAGCCCTCGGCCGTATCCTGCATGCGCGCGTTGCTCCAAGGAAAGCCGCAGGCCCATGGCAGGCCGCGACGCATCCGGCCGTGGTAGAACCAACGCACCAGCAGGTAAGCCAGCGCAAAGCTGCCCAGGATGCCCAGCAGGAAGATCACGGGGCCGTAGCTCGCCTGCTCCAGGCTGTTGGGCGCCAACAGCCAGCCACTGGCCGCCACCTGAGCGCCCAGACCCGACGCGACGAGTTGCCGCGTCACCGGGTCGATCAATTGAATGAACTGCACCGGCAACAAGCCGAGCGCGATGCAGCCGAGCACCAGCCACAGCATGCCAATGCGCTCCCACAGGCCGGCGTCATGGGCGTGCGCGAGCTTGTCCTCGCGCGGCTGGCCAAGGAAGATCACGCCGAAGAACTTGACCATCGTGTAGCCGGCCAGCGCCCCGATCAAGGCGATCAGTGCGGCCACCACCGGTATCAACATCGTCAGCAACGGCACCGGCAGGCCGGTCGTGAACAGGAAGCTCTGCAACAGCAGCCACTCCGAGACAAAGCCACCCAGCGGCGGCAGGCCGGCGGCGGCCAGCACGCCGAGCAGCATGAGCCAGCCGACCCAGGGCATGGTCCGGATCAGGCCCCCGAGCTTGCCCAGGTTGCGCTCGGAGGTCGCGTGCAGCACGCTGCCGGTGCCGAGGAACAGCAGGCTCTTGAAGCAAGCGTGGCTGGCGACGTGATAGAGCGTGGCCGTCAGGGCCAGCGCGGCCACCGCCATCATGCGATAGGACGAGAAGATCACGGCCAGGCCCACGCCAACGAACAACAGGCCCATGTTCTCGATCGACGAATAGGCGAGCAGCCGCTTCATGTCGGTCTGCACGGCCGAAAACACCACGCCAAACAAGGCGGTGGCCAAGCCGATGGCCAAGAGCAGCTCACCCCACCACCACAAGCGCGTGTGCAACAGGTCGAATGTCACCCGCAACAAGCCGTAGACGGCGGTGTTGAGCATCACGCCACTCATCAGCGCCGACACGGGCGACGGCGCTGCCGGGTGCGCCTCGGGCAGCCACACGTGCAGCGGCAGGATGCCGGCCTTGGCACCAAACCCGAAGACCGCCAGCAGGAAGCCGATCGAGCCCCAGAACGGCGACAGCGACTGGGCGCGCATGTTGCCGAAGGTGTAGTCGCCGGTGTTGGCCTGCAGCACGCCGAAGCACAGCAGGATGCCGACCGCGCCGATGTGCGCCATCAGGATGTACAGGTAGCCGGCGCTTCGAACTTCGGGGATGCGGTGGTTGGCGGTGACCAGGAAAAACGACGCCAGCGCCATCGTCTCCCACATCACCATGAACGAGTAAGCGTCATCGGCCAGCACGACCCCGACCATGCTGGCGAGGAACACGTGGTATTCCAGGCACAGGAGGCCGGGCGGAGTGCCTTCACCCTTGCGGAAGTAACCCGCCGCAAACGCCGAGATGCCCGCCGACGCTGCGCCGATCACCATCAGGAAAAAGGCGGCGAGACTGTCAAGGCGCAGGTGAAACGGCAACGCCGGGAGGCCGATCGGCAGCACCGCGACTTCAGGGGTGGTGCCAAGCAGCGCAAGGAGTGCCACACCGGAAAGCGCCAACCCCAACAACGCGCCGACAGGGAAGAGCACGCGGGAGACCAGCGCAAATCGATGCAGGGCGAGCACTCCTGCGGCTCCGACGAGCAGCCAGCCCAGCACGATCACGAGCAACCAATCAAGGCAGAGCCAAGATGCACCGAGATGCAGGCTATTCATTCAGGCATCGTGAAGCTCTACGCGTCGCCGCGAGCGATGGCGTGCCACGCGCTGACGTGGGCGCAGGTCAAATTCGCGGCCCCGCAATCGACCGCCATTCCCGCTGGCCACGCACCGTGCGCCACCCAACCACTGAATCAGCATCGTTGATCCTTCAATGCCGACGTGATCAGCGCGAACGCGGCGAGCAGTTGGTTCGCCGCCAGTCCGTCCAGGTTGTTCGGACCACGCACCACGCCAGGCCTGTGTCTTTCGAAGGCTTGCCCTCTACGCGCGAACACGATGCTGTTGCTCTGCTCGCCGCCGTCGACAACCAGGACCGACCCCTCGAAGCTGCTGCGGATGCGGTCGACGAGAGCGTCGTAGTGCCGATGGTCACAGTGTAAGTTTGCGACCATGATCCCACCGGGTTGCAGCGTTTCGTGGCAGTCGTTATAGAAGCGTTGGGAGCAGAGGCGGGCGGGAAGCCCCTGGCTGTCGAACCCGTCCACCAAGAGCACGTCGCACCGGCTCGCTCGGTCGCGCACGTATTGCGCACCATCGTCGCGGATCACACTGAAACGCTCGTCGTCCGGCGGCACCTGGAATTCGTCGCGCAGCGCTAGGACATGCGGATTGATTTCGACGACGTGTATGCGAGCGCGAGGCAGGTATCGGTAGCAGAACTTGGCGAGCGAGCCGCCGCCCAAGCCGATCATCGTGATGTCGTGCGGCTCAGGATTGAACAGCAGGAATCCCATCATCGTGCGGGTGTACTCGAGAGCCAGCGCGCTGGGATCCTGATACTGCATCCGGCTCTGGGTCTCGCAGATCGAAAAATGCAGGGCCTTGGAACTCATGCCTTCGTAGACGAAGGGCTTGACGTATTGCGCGGATTCGATGCTGTCGGGCATTGGAGAGTGCTTGAGAATGAATGATCGAGGCTTCGATCAGCGCGGGGCGTTGATTTCCGCCACCGTGAGTGCGGTCATGTTGACGATGCGGCGGACCGTTGCGGAGGGCGTCAGGATGTGAACAGGCTGTGCCGCTCCGAGCAGTACTGGACCGAGTGCTATGCCGCCCCCTGCCGCCGTCTTCAGGAGGTTGTAGGCAATGTTCGCGGCATCGATGTTGGGCATTACCAGAAGGTTTGCGTCGCCGGCGAGCGTGGTCGACGGCATGACCTCGCGACGGTAGGCGCCGTCCAGGGCAGCGTCCCCGTGCATCTCGCCGTCGACTGCCAGCCAGGGCGCCAGGCTGCGGACCCGGTCGAGCGCTGCGCGCATCTTCACGGCAGATGGTTGATTGCTCGAGCCGAAGTTCGAGTGGGACAGCAGAGCTGCCTTCGGCACCAGCCCGAAGCGCCGCATTTCCTCCGCCGCCAGCACCGTGATTTCAGCCAGCTGCTCTGCGCTTGGGTCATAGTTGACGTGCGTGTCCACCAGGTAGATCTGCCGGTTCGGCAGCATCAGGCCGTTCATGCAGGCGTAGACGCCGACGCCCGGGCGGCGGCCGACCACCTGATCGATGTAGTGCAAATGGATCGCCGTGGTGCCCCATGTGCCGCACAACATGCCGTCGACTTGGCCCTTTCGCAGCAGCATGGCGCCGATCAGAGTGAGGCGTCGGCGCATCTCGATCTTCGCGGTCTGCTGCGTGACGCCCTGTCGCGACATGGTCGAAAGGTACGTCTGCCAGAAATCGCGGTAGCGCTTGTCGTGTTCCGTGTTCACCAGATCGTAGTCCCGGCCGGATTCGAGTCGCAGGCCAAAACGCTCGACGCGCTGCTGGATCACTTCGGGGCGGCCGATCAACGTTGGCCGCGCGAGGCCTTCGTCCACGACGACCTGAGCGGCGCGCAGGACGCGCTCCTCTTCGCCTTCCGCGAACGCGACGCGCTTGCGCTCCGCGCATTTGGCGACGGCGAAGATCGGCTTCATCGTCGTCCCGGAGGCATACACGAATGTCTGCAGCTTCTCGCGGTAAGCCGGAAGGTCGGCGATCGGACGCGTAGCTACGCCGGACGCCGCAGCCGCTTCGGCGACGGCGGGCGCGATTCGCATCATCAGCCGCTGATCGAAAGGGCGTGGGATCAGGTGCTCGCGCCCGAAACTCGAGGCGCCGCCTGCGTAGGCAGCCGCCATGAGGTCGGTTTGCTCGGCCATCGCCAGTTCCCGCAGGGCGTGGACGGCAGCAACTTCCATCTCGGGGGTGATCGTCGTCGCGCCGCAATCCAAGGCGCCGCGGAAGATGTAGGGGAAGCACAGGACATTGTTCACCTGGTTTGGGTAGTCGCTGCGACCGGTCGCGATGACAGCGTCGTCGCGCACTTTCTTGATCTCCTCCGGCATGATTTCCGGGGTCGGATTCGCCAATGCGAAGATCAGGGGGTTCGGCGCCATGCTCGCGACCATGTGCGGCTTGAGTACGCCGCCGGCAGACAGGCCGAGGAAGATATCGGCATCCGGGATCACATCGGCCAGCGTTCGCAGCTTGGTTTTCTGAACAAACGCGGCCTTTTCGATGTCCATCAACTCGGTGCGGCCCTCGTAGGTGACTCCCGCCAAGTCGGTGACCCAGATGTGTTTCCGTGGGAACCCGAGGGTGACAAGAAGATTCAGGCAAGCCAACGCCGCTGCCCCGGCTCCGGAGGCAACCAGCTTGACCTCCTTGATGTTCTTGCCGACGACCTGCAGGCCATTCAGGATGGCGGCCGCGACGACGATAGCGGTGCCATGCTGGTCATCATGGAAGACGGGAATCTTCATGCGCTCGCGCAGGCCCCGCTCGACGAGGAAGCAGTCCGGTGCCTTGATGTCCTCCAGATTGATGCCGCCGAATGTGGGTTCGAGAGCCGCGATGATCTCGACGAGCCGGCGGGGGTCCGGCTCGTCGATTTCGATGTCGAAGACGTCGATTCCGGCGAACTTCTTGAACAGGACGGCCTTGCCCTCCATGACCGGCTTCGCCGCCAGCGGCCCGATATTGCCCAGTCCGAGCACCGCTGTGCCGTTCGTGATCACCGCGACCAGATTGCTGCGGGAGGTGTATCGGAATGCGTTGGCAGGGTTGGCAACAATCTCTTCGCAGACGGCGGCGACGCCGGGCGTGTAGGCGAGCGCCAGGTCGCGCTGGTTGGTCAGTTGTTTGGTCGCGCTGATCGCCACCTTTCCTGGCGTCGGATGTTCGTGGTAGTCAAGCGACGCTTGGCGCAACCCAGCGTGTTTGTCGGGCGGGGTGGTCATAGGATTGATGGCAACGCGGCGATTCGAGGCTTAGCGTTGGGCCATGCGCACCAGCGAGGACCAAATTTGAGCCGAGTCCATGGCCGCGACCACGACTCGTGGCGTCATGAACATCGGTTCGTGAATCTCGAGGCCGGGGATTACGAGCAGACACTGCTCCCAGCCGTTGCGCCCGAGCATCATTTGATGATGCGCCAGCATGGCCTGGCGGTCCACGTCGTTAGGCCCGACGTCAGGCAGCAAGGTGACGCGCACCACGCGGTCGAGACCTATTTCCAATGTTGCAACGTCATCTTCCTGGTCCAATGTGGCGTCGATTTTTGCGTCGACCAATGTCGGATCGTGCTTAAGAATCTGTTTGACGAGCTCGAGAAGGCAATCGCGCACGAGCGGCTTCGGCGGCAGGGCGCCCCTTTCGGCGGCCCGGATGAGCTCCCCCAGCCCCAACAGCGCCGCGTCGCCACCGTCGTACCGAATGCAACTCAACTGCCATTCCGGATGCTCCTGGCAGGCCGCCTCGACCTCGTGCGGATCTGTGGCGGCGTAGCAAGCAGCGTCCAGCCAAGACATCGTCTCTTCGAATGTGTCCAATGATGCGAGCGAGTCTGGAAACAGCCGGACATAAGCTTTGGGATCCCGTAGGCCGTTGCGGCTGCGCAGCAGCGGCGACGCAAGGCGAACGTACTCGCCGTTCCGCCAGATAGCTGCACATGCATGTGGCTCTCCGCCGGGCGGCCTGTACTGGACGAGCTTCAGATGATGACTGGACTTCGACGGCCGCGTTGCCTGTGAGTTCGGGAGTCGCTGATCGTGTTTCGTTNNCAATGAATCCGAGAGGGCAAAAGAAAGGAAATCCGGGGCTGCTTAAGCGTTTTCCGTCGCCACCCTTTCGTCAACGGCTCACCGACTGACGTATATGAGGTCGGCGCGACGGTTCCTTGCCCGTGCCGCTTCATCGTGGCCAGGGTCCGCCGGCTTTTCTTCACCGAAGCTGATCGCCTCCATCTCGCCGACGGGCGCCCCGATCAACCGCAGCGACGCGAGCACCGCGTGGACCCGTTTCTGGCCAAGGGCCAGGTTGTATTCCCAGCTTCCCCGCTCGTCCGAGTTTCCTTCGATGCGCCCCTTCGAAGTGCGGTTCGATGCCAGGTACTTGGCATGCGCCTCGATCAGCGGCCGCTCGCTGTCGTGGATCAGGAAGCTGTCGAAGTCGAAGTAGACACTGCGCTTCGCCAATGAAGGCCTTGGGTCGTCGAGCGCTTGCAGCGTGACGGTCTTGATCGTGGTTTGTATCGGGTGAGCCGGATAGGCAGGCTTGGCGGCACTCGGGGCTGGCGCCGCTGCGCCGGCCAGCATCGTTGAACTACAGCCGGACACTGCGGCGAGTACGACAGGAAGGATCAGGCGACTTAGTTGCACGAGGCTTGACTTTCCCATCGGAAGTTGCAACGAATGTTTTAGCTGAGCGTCAGCTTGGCCGAGTCAGCAAACTGGCGTATGCTNNAGATTTCCTTTGTTACAGGTGTCGGGCTCGCCGGAGGCCGTGCGCGTCCGCATGCCGTCGCGGCATCAGCGCAGACGATGCTCGTGAAGAAAGAGCTACGGCTTGCGAGCCATTCATGAACCCGAAAATCTATCGCAACATTCACGTTTCGAAGATCGTCACGTATCGGTTGCCTCTGGGCGGCGTCGTGTCGATCCTGCATCGCATCAGTGGCGCACTGATATTTGTCCTGCTGCCGTTGAGTCTGTGGTTGTTCGACACGAGGGTGTCATCCGAAGCCTCGTTCGCCGAACTGGCGCGGGCCTTCTCCGGTGGCATCGGGTTCGCGCCGGGGTGGTTTGTCAAGCTCGTTGTATGGGCCCTGACTGGCGCCTACATCACCCACTTCACTGCGGGTCTGCGACATTTGTGGATGGATGTGAGCCACAGGGTGTCCCGGGCGCAAGGCGGGCGCTCGGCGCTGCTTGCGCTCGTGATCAGCGGGCTGCTTTCGCTGCTCGTCGGCGCCAAGATTCTGGGTCTGTACTGAGGACGGCACGATGGCGAAAAGCTACGGTTCCAAACGCATCGTCGTTGGAGCGCACTACGGCCTGATGGACTGGCTCAGCCAGAGAGTCACCGCTGTGCTCATGGCGGCCTTCACGATCGTTCTGCTGGTCCAGGTGCTGATGCCCGGCGAAATCGGCTACACGCCATGGGCAGCCATCTTCGCGACCCGGTGGATGAAAGCGCTGACCTTCGTTGTGATCGTTGCCGTGCTGTGGCACGCCTGGGTCGGCGTCCGCGACATCTGGATGGACTACGTGAAGCCGGTTAGTGTCAGGCTCTTCTTGCAAGTTTTCTCGATCGTCTGGCTGGTGGGCTGTGCGGGGTGGGCGATTCAGGTGTTGTGGAGACTGTGATGACAATGAGCTCGTCCCTGCCAAAGCGCAAGTTCGATGTGGTGATCGTCGGCGCCGGCGGCTCCGGCATGCGCGCGTCGCTACAGCTGGCACACGCCGGCCTCAACGTGGCCGTGGTGTCCAAGGTTTTCCCCACCCGCTCGCACACGGTGGCGGCGCAGGGCGGCATAGCGGCTTCGCTGGCGAACATGAGCGAGGACACCTGGCACTACCACTTTTACGACACTGTCAAGGGCTCCGATTGGCTAGGCGACCAGGATGCGATCGAGTTCATGTGCCGTGAGGCGCCGAACGTCGTCTACGAGCTCGAGCATTTCGGCATGCCGTTCGATCGCAACACCGACGGCACGATCTATCAGCGCCCGTTCGGCGGACACACCGTGAACTACGGCGAAAAGCCGGTGCAGCGCGCCTGTGCTGCGGCTGACCGCACGGGCCACGCGATGCTGCACACGCTCTACCAGCAAAACGTCAAGGCACGCACGAACTTCTTCGTCGAATGGTTGGCGCTCGACCTGATATGGG
The DNA here is from genome assembly GCA_003152055.1 of Burkholderiales bacterium. GTDB lineage: Bacteria > Pseudomonadota > Gammaproteobacteria > Burkholderiales > Burkholderiaceae_C > Schlegelella_A. The sequence goes on along the minus strand of PLZH01000024.1, from coordinate 1,352 downwards.
ACCATGCCGGCGACGTGCTCGGGGTCGTCGCGCTGGAGATGGAAACCGGGGATATCCACATTCTGCAAGCGAAGACCACGTTGCTGGCCACGGGAGGCGCGGGGCGCATCTTCGCTGCGTCCACCAACGCCTTCATCAACACCGGCGATGGCCTCGGCATGGCGGCGCGCGCAGGCATACCGCTGCAGGATATGGAGTTCTGGCAGTTCCATCCTACCGGGGTGGCCGGCGCCGGTGTGTTGTTGACCGAGGGCTGTCGCGGCGAGGGCGGAATTTTGCGCAACGCCAATGGCGAGCGCTTCATGGAACGCTACGCGCCGGAGTACAAGGATCTAGCGACGCGCGACTTTGTGTCTCGCTGCATGGACCGGGAAATCAAGGAAGGGCGCGGGTGCGGACCCAACAAGGACCATGTCGTGCTCGACATGACCCACCTGGGACGTGACACGATCATGAAACGCCTGCCGTCGATTTATGAGATCGGCCACAACTTCGCCAATGTCGACATCACGAAGGAGCCGATTCCTGTGGTGCCGACGCTGCACTACCAGATGGGCGGAATTCCGACCAACATCAACGGCCAAGTGGTCGTGCCGAAGGACGGCGAGCCGAACAGCGTCGTCAACGGCCTCTATGCGGTGGGAGAGTGCTCCTGCGTGAGTGTGCACGGGGCCAATCGTTTGGGGTGCAACTCGCTGCTCGATCTCTTGGTCTTTGGTCGTGCGGCGGGAAACCACATCGTCGAGCTCCACAAGGCGACGCGGTCGCACAAGGAATTGCCACCCGCCGTCGCCGACCGCTCGCTCGAAAGGTTGGCCAGACTCGACAACAGCAGTACGGGGGAGTATTCGCAGGCTGTCGCCGATGACATCCGTACCACGATGCAACGGCATGCCGCCGTCTTCCGCACGCAGTCGCTGATGAACGAAGGCGTTCAGAAGATCGCCACGCTGGCGGACCGCGTCAAGGGCATGGGCCTGAAGGACAAGTCCAAGGTCTTCAACACCGCGCGCATCGAGGCGCTGGAGGTCGAGAACCTCATCGAGGTGGCGCGAGCGACGATGGTATCGGCGGCGGCGCGCCACGAATGCCGGGGCGCCCACACGGTGATGGAGTATGAACGCCCCGCCGACGACCCGCAGCACCCACTGGGCCGCAACGACGTCGAGTGGCTGAAGCACACGCTGTGGTACAGCGACGGCGATCGACTCGACTACAAGCCGGTTCGGCTCAAGCCGTTGACGGTGGAAAGCGTGCCCCCCAAGGTTCGCACGTTCTAGGCAATCGACTGCAGGAATGGAAATGGCCAAGCGCAGTTTCCAGATCTACCGCTACGACCCGGACCAGGACGC
>PLZH01000009.1:824-3889 GCA_003152055.1 Burkholderiales bacterium | reverse complement strand
GCCGGGTTGTTCAACATCTTCAGCTCGCGTTCGCGGTATTGCTGCTGCAGCAGCCGGTCCTGAGAATCGGCAAGGGCACGCATCAGGGCAAGCCGGTTGGCGTCGTTGTTGACCTGCGTGGTCTCGGCGGCGATCCGCGCCTGCAGCTCGGCGATCGACTTCGGGTCGCTGGTCGTGTTGATGCTGCTTTGCAGCGACTGGATCTGTGTCGTGCGCTGCGACATCAGGTCCAGCGCCGACTGGTAATTCGCCTGGTTCTGGGCATTCGTCACCGAGGCCGCCTGGCACAGCTGCAGGTCGGCGCCCGAGCGCCCCTCACAGTTGTAGATGGCGGTCGCGCTGCGCAGCGCCTGGGCCGCGTTGCTGAGGCCGCCAAAGCCGTTCGCATTGATGCTCGAGTAGCTCGACATCAGCTGCGTGCCACTCGGGACGGCTTGCCGAAGCGCGGGGTTGTTGAGGATGTCTCCGAGGTTGCGAGTACCGGTCAGCGCGTTGTATTGCTGCACCAGCTGCTGGTACTGCTGCAGCATCTGCTGNNCGGGCTGCAGAACACGGCGGCGCCAACGGCGAATGCGGCGATGCACTTCCTGAGAATGCTGTGAAGGATCATGACTAGCTCCCCTGGGTTGATGCCAAACGAATCCGGTCCTGAACGTGCCCCTGGTAGGCATCGATCGTTCCTCCGGAACTCTCCACAGCCCGACCTGCGCGTGCCGCCTGCAGCTGACCGCCGGCATCGGCTTGTGCCGAACTGAACGCGAGACGACCCGTCAATGCACGGCCGATGTCGCGGCCGATCCCCTGGATCGCCACGCCGCCCGCCAGCGCGCTGGCCAGGCGCTCCAAATTGAGAAGGACAACGGCCATCGCGCAGGTCGCCATGAGCAACGACGCCACGTCGCGCAGGATGTTCACGTTGTCGACATTGCCGACCATCTGCAAGGCAAAGTCGCTCGCGAACTGGGTGAGCATTGCGATGCTTGCGGCGATGAGCACGTTCAGAAGAGCGAAGTTCAGCGCCTGACCGATCCAGCTTTCGGCAAAGCGCTGCGTCGCCGGAAACATCGCGCACAAGATGAACGCCGGGCCCACGGCCAGGACAAGGGCCAAGGCGATCTTCGCCAGCAGGTACATCCCGAAGGCGATGATGAAGAGCACGAACTGCGCGATGGCGACCAGAACCGCTGCGAAGATGAGGCTGAAGCTGGGGAGCCCGAAGGACGGCGTCGCCTGGTCCCACAGCGCGGCCTGGAGCGCGATGTAGGGCTGCTCGACGTTGTCGATGAGCGCGCCGAGCGTCGGCGCGCCACTCAGCGCTTGGGTCAGGCCATCCTGGATCCCCTGGACGAAGCCGATGACAGAGTTCTGGAACTCGCCCGCGCTGAGCGCAACGCCGGCCACGAAGGCAATCTTGAATGACCGCCACAAGAAGGTGTGGAGCGAGTCGTGCGCTTCGCCGCGCATGATGGCAAAGCCCATCAAGATGACGTAGACCGTCACCCCGGTCAAGGCAACCGGGGCGATCGCCGCTGAGACTGCGGCGCTCTTGGTCGTCACGTAGCTATTGAGCAGCGTGTCGACGCCGGTTTCCAATGAGGTAGCGATGCCCACGGCTACTTCCTGACCGGTGAGGCTGCCATCTCGGCAGCGGTCTTCGGCCTGAAGACAAAGGTGTCCAAGGTCGAAGGGGGTCGGGATGCCCCTGGCGCTGGCCGGGGTGCCGACATCTCCGCAGCGGTCTTTGGCTTGAAGACGAAGGTGTCCAGCGTCGTCTTGGGCGTGGCCGCATCAGCGCGGGGTGCTGATGCGGCCATCTCCGCGGCGCTCTTCGGNNTAGCGCAGCAACCACGGACAGGAGCAATGTGAAAGTACGCATGGCTACCTCGAAGGAGATACAAGGGACCTGCGCGCGGCAATGCGGCGATGAAGCTCGGGCAGCCAGCGGAGGGGGTCGTCGCCGACCTCGGTTCGGATCTGATCCAGCAGCTCGACGTTGTCGGCCGTGCCGGAGAGGACGTTGAGGATCTCGGTCATGCCGCCGAGGTCGAACTTGACGATCGCCGAGCGATGTCCCTGCTTGACGAGGAACATGCGACTGCTCTCGCCGAGCGACTGGATGATTCGAAACTCCGACTCCGTGCACTTGAAGCCGAGCACGTAGTCGTCGTGGTCAGCACGCGGATTGGGCAGGTACATCTGCGTCACGCTCTGCTCGACCATGGTCTTGCCGATCCGATGCCGCAGCACATCCGAGGGCGACTGCGTCACGAAGACGCCGAGTCCCGACTGCTTACGAATCGTCTTTTGCTTGTTGAGCGCGAAGTCGCTGAAGGTGTCGTCCATCAACGGCTTCCAGAACTCCTCCATGAAGAACATGAATGGCTGGCCGTCAATGAGGCGCTCGGTGATGTGCAGCAGGTACGCCATGATCGGCGTGCGCACCTCCGGGTCGTCGAGAAACTCGGTGTAGTCGNNAGGCTGTTGTCGCCCGTGCTACGCAGGCTCTGATACACGGCCGAGAGCGAGCGCACCTCGAAGCGGATGTTCTCGCTCATCACGCTGCGCACCGCGGCGCTGATCTCGTTCTCCTCGCGGGCAACGAGGGGCGCCAGGCCAGCCTCGGTGCCGGCAATGAGGCGCTTGACGAGGCGTTCGCAGAACTGGATGTTCGACTCCGTCGGGTCGAACTGAAACGGGTTGAAGCCGGTGGGCTGGCCACGCTTGAGGGCGACGTACTTTCCGCCCATCGCGCGGATGCCGATCTCGGCGCCACGGTCCTTGTCGAAGAAGACGCAGCGCAGGCCGCTGTACTTCATGGCGAAGGCAAGCAGCGCCATCTCGAGCGCCGTCTTGCCGACGCCCGTCGAGCCGCAGATGAAGGTGTTGCCGGGGTACTTCTCGTCGCTCGAGTCCTTGTCGTCCGGCGAGACGTGGAAGTTCAGGTAGAACGGCTGGCCGCTCGGCGTCTTCATCAGGGCGAGCGCCTCGCCCCAGGGGTTGCCGGCGCGCTTGCCGCGTGCGAAGTTGTGCAAGGGGCTGAGGCAGGCGAAGTTGCGGCTGCTGAT
>PLZH01000009.1:0-778 GCA_003152055.1 Burkholderiales bacterium | reverse complement strand
TCGCTGATGGCGTCGCGCCGGTTCTTGATCGAGAAGCTCTGCGTCTCGATGTACTCGTAGTCGCCATACAGGATGGCGTTGTTCATTCCTGGCTCCGAGAACTTCGGGTAGTCCTGGAAGTCGAGAAAGCCCACATACTTGCGCTCGCTCGGATGCCAGATCTCCAGCATTCCGTTCTTGTCGCCGAAATGCAGGCGCGACGTCGGCAGGTACTCTGCGAGGTCGGCACGGCGCAGCGGCACGTTCTCCCAAACGCCGTTGACCAAGAAGCCGAAGAGGCCCAGCATCTCGGAGCACACGACCCCGTTCTTCTCGAATGTGGACAACCTTTCGGGTCCATAGCGACTCAGGCTCGCCTCGAGTTGCTTGGCCAGGTCGTCGACGGTGTCCAGGTCCTCGGCGTCCTTGGCCTTGATGTCGTCCAGTGAGCGAACGACGAGTCGCTTGAAGAGGTTGCCGACTCGGGTCGGACTCGGGCGAAAGATCAAGGTCAGGTAGAGCTCGGTCGCCATCTGCCGATGCGTGTCGAAGCTGGCGTTGTAGCGCTCGTCGAGCTCGCGGCAAAAGGCGCTGTCATAGGTGCCCGACAAGCGTTCGCGCACCTGGCGACGCACCTTGTGCGACCACACGGCGTAATGGCCGCCGCCGAGGGCACGCAGAAAGTTGTTGAGCCCCTCCTTGCGAATCGCGATCTCGTCATGGTCGGCCGTCTCGAAAGAGATCCCCTCGATGCGCCAGGTCGCGATGTAGTCACCGTTTCGCTTGAGCTTGATCACAT
>PLZH01000235.1 GCA_003152055.1 Burkholderiales bacterium | reverse complement strand
GCTCCGGGGACGTGGAAGTACCACGCGCTGCTGCTCGCTCTCGGCATCTTCGTGCTCGGGCCGATCGGCGGCCTGACAGCGGCGTACATGAACTTCTCGATCGGCTTTTTTGTCGGCGGCCAGGTACTTGCCGGCCTGCTCGGCTCGACCGTGACCTATGGCTACGGCGCTGAAGGCAAGCACGGTGCCAACTACATCCAGACCGCAGCGGCATCGGTTGCCGGCATCAGCGCCATGGGTGTTCTCGTGCAGGCGATGGTCTGGATGGGCCTGCCGCAACCGCCGACGTGGCAGCTCGTCCTCTACATGCTCGCCATCGGCATGTTCGGCGCCGGCGTCGGCATGCTGTATACGCCGATCCTCGTCGATCGCATGCAGCTCGTCTTCCCCTCGGGGCTGGCGGTCGCCAACATCCTGCGGGCGCTCACCGACCCGGTTCTGCTCCGCCGCTCGATCGGCCTGCTCGGAGGCGGCGTCGCCACCGGCCTCGCCGGCGGCATCGCATCGGCCAAGATCGCGGCGCTCGCCGCCATCGATCTTTCGGCCTCGACCTTCGGCGCCGGCATGGTCGTCGGCGCGCGCATCGGCCTGGCAGCCGTCACCGGCGGCGTCCTCAGCGTCGCCTTCGCGCCTTACTTCGTCTCGATCGGCTGGCTCTCGGCGGGCGATCCGCCGCGCAAGATCATGTTTCTCATCGCCCTCGGCACGATCATGGGCGCGGCGGCGATCGACCTGCTCGTCATCTTCGGCCAGGTCTGGCGGCGCTACCGCTCGACCAGCGCACAGCCGGCCACCGGTGCGCCGGAGGCCGGGTGGAAGCGGGTCAACACGGTGCGGCTCGTCGCCTGGACGGCGTTCTGGGGCGCAGCCATCGTCGTCACCGGCCACGCTGTGCTCGGCCAGCCGATCAGCTATCTGCTCGTCGCCGTCGCTCTCGTTTTCGTCTTCGCGATGGTCAACGGCATCTCGGTCGGCATCAGCGATTCCAATCCGATCTCCTCGGCCTTCGTCGTCTCGGTCGTCGTCATGGCTTCGGTCGGCCTGCGCGATCCGGCCGTCGGCCTGATGGCCGGCATGGTGCTGCTCGTCTCGACGAGCGTCGCCTGCGACATGCAGCAGGATCGCTCGACCGGCTGGCGCCTCGGCACCAANNTGGAACGCGGCGATGACGTTCAAGTTCGTCGGCATCCTGCGCAGCCTGACCGACGACAAGCCCTACCAGCGCACCGCGATCTGGATCGGCGTGGCGATCGGCCTGGCCATCGAGCTGGCGCGCAAGATATTGCGGTCGCGACCGGCCTATCGGCGATTCACCGCAGGCTCGCGCGCCGGCTTCGCCACCGACTTCGTGCTCGACACGGTGGTCCTGCCTTCGCCTTACGCGCTTTCGTTCGGCGGTTTCGTCAACCTGCACACGTCGCTCTGGCTCGGCGCCGGCGGCGCGATCGCGAGCGCGCTCGAGTCGCGGAAGAAGAGTCAAGCGGCGCCGGGCGACGCGACCGAGGTGCCGCAGGACATGACGGGCACTTCGCTTTTCGGCGGCGGCCTCATCGCCGGCGATGCGCTCGCTGCTCTGGGCCTCGGGCTGGTGGCACTCGGCGGCCTCGTGATCGGCACATGACACCGGGCCCTGCGCGCCGACAATCCGGTGTGAAGGCGGCTTGGCCGACAGCTTTATAACTCACGGAGACACCATGGGCCTTCTCGACATCCTCGACCAGTACGCCGGCACGGCGCAGCCGCAGGCCGACACTTCCGCCCACTTCGACGCAGCGGCCCAGCAAGCGTCGACCGGCGAGCTGGGCAGCGCCTTCGCGGCAATGTTCCGCTCCGACGCGACGCCAGCCTTCGGCCAGCAGATCGGCGATCTCTTCAACCGCTCCAATCCGCTGCAGCAGGCCGGCCTGCTCAACCAGATCCTGCAGTCGGTCGGGCCGGCTGCACTCGGTGCGGCGGGAGGCGTGCTCGGCCGCGTTCTCGGGTCGGTCACGGCGACCGGTGGCATGCCGACAATCACGCCGGAGCAGGCATCGCAGCTGTCGCCCGCCGACGTGCAGGCCATCGCCAACCATGCCGAGCAGCACGATCCTTCGATCATCGATCGCGCCGGGGCGTACTACGCCGAGCATCCCACGCTCGTGAAGTCGCTCGGCGTCGCCGTGCTCGCGGTCACGCTCGGCCATCTGCGAAGCCAGCTCTGACGACGCGAAACAAGGAGAGCGAACGCAGGTTTCACCCCGATTCCATCGCCCGGCCGTTCAACGCCATGTCCCCACTTGCTTTTGCCAGGAGATCGACATGCCAACCCGCCGCGCCCTGCTCACCCTGCTCGCCGCCGCGGCGACGAGCGCCTGCACTTCGCCGCCGGCCTTCGCCGTCGGCGGCCTCGTCGACATGCAAGTCGTCGACCGCAGCCGCGGCGACGTGCTGCCAACCTACCGGTCGCGCGGTGCCAACTGGATCGCAGGCCGGCCGGGCGACCGCTATGCCATCCGGCTCACCAATCGAACCGGTGGCCGAGTTCTCATCGTCCTCTCGGTCGACGGCGTCAACGCCGTGAGCGGCGAGACCGCGTCGACCGGCCAGACCGGCTACGTGCTCGGGCCATGGGCCTCGGCCGAGATCACGGGCTGGCGCAAAAGCTACGCGGAGGCTGCGGCGTTCTACTTCACGGCTCTGCCTGACTCATACGCGGCGCGAACCGATCGGCCCGATAACGTCGGCGTCATCGGTGCGGCGGTGTTCCGCGAGCGCGTGCCGTTGCCCGCGCCGCGGTCGTTCGAAGCGCCGCCCCTGGCGAGCAACCGGCTCGATGGCGCCGAGCGGCAGGAAGGCGAGCGACGCGCCCCGGCCGCAGGTGCGGCCGAAGGCAACGCCGATTCGAGATCGGCGAACGCACCCGCTCCGGCGACGGCCGCACCGCCGACCCGCGATTCGCTGGCCAAGTCGGAGAAGCTCGGCACCGGCCATGGCGAGCGCGAATACTCGCCGACGACGCAGACGACCTTCGAAAGGGCGGGCTCGCAGCCGGCCGAGGTCGTGCAGGTACGCTACGACAGCTTCGCCAACCTCGTCGCGAACGGCGTCATCGGTCGACCACGACCGCCGGCGGTCCCCGATCCCTTCCCGGCCTTCGTTCCCGATCCCCGGTAGGCAGCGGGCCGCCGTGCAGGCGGCTGCGGTTGGGACGGCGGGCACAATGCCGCAGCGTCGCCGGTTTCGCTGCGAAGGCATCCTGCCCTCGAGCCGGCACAACCGGTTCAAGGTGCCCCGCCCATGCCCGCTTCGCCCGCCGACATCCTCGCGAATCTGGCGGTCGTCGACGCGGAGCGGCAGCGGCGATCGTCGGTTCCCGCGCTGAATGCCAGGGTGGTCGCACTGAAGTCCTACCAGCAGCGGCGCTTCTCGCTCACCTATGCCGATCTGCTGCGCAGCGAGCGCTACGGCGCGGCCTCGCGCTTTTTTCTCGACGAGCTGTACGGGCCCGGTGATTTCACGCCGCGCGATACGCAGTTCGCTCGCGTGGTTCCGGCGTTGGGGCGGCTGTTCCCGCGCAACATGGTCGAAGCCGTCGCGACGCTGGCCGAGCTGCATGCCTTGTCGGAGACCCTCGACACGACCATGGCAGCGCAGCTGGAGGCTGAGCGGATCTCAGGCTCCGACTACATCCGGGCGTGGCAGGGCACCGGCCGCGCGCCCGACCGGCAACGCCAGATCGTGATGACACTGGACCTCGCTGCCCGGCTCGATCAGTTGACGCACAAGCCCTTGCTGCGCAATGCCCTGCGAATGATGCGCGGGCCGGCCCGGGCTGCAGGCCTGTCCGAGCTGCAGCGCTTCCTCGAGAGCGGATTCGACATCTTCCGGGCGATGAACGGCGCGCAGGAGTTCATCGCCGTCGTGGGCTCCCGAGAACGGGCCCTGGCCGCCGCGCTCTTCGCGGCGGGAACAGATGGCGCAGACCCGAGCTCGACCGAAGTCGCCCTGGCCGGATTGCCCTGAAAGCGAGGACGAGGTCGCCGCCGCCTCGAGAACCGGAGATTCCCCCTACTTGCTGCGGCCGTAGCGAGCGGTCAATTTCGCTTCGCCGAGCTTGTTGGCCTGGACCGTGNNGGCTTGTCGCCGGCCGGCGGGCAGGCGCCGCCGAAGGCGGATGCACCGAAGTCGGTGCGCCCCTGCACGCTGCCCGCCGGCATATTCTTGCCGTCGGCGCTGCCGGCGCCTTCGGGCAACTGCATGGTGGTGGCGGGAATGTTGAAGACGACCCAATGCCACCAGCCCGAGCCGCTTGGCGCGTCGGGGTCGTAAAGCGTCACCGCGAAGCTCTTCGTTCCGGCCGGCGCGTCCTTCCACGACAGCGCCGGCGAGATGTTCTTGCCACTGCAGCCGAATCCGTTGAACACCTGAGCCTCGCTCAGCATGCTGCCCGGCTTGATCGTCGGGCTGCTCAGGGTAAAGCCGGCAGCCTGCGCAGCAAGCGAAGACGCGAGCAACGCAGTGCTCACGACCAGAGATCGACGAATGCAGACATCGCACATCCTCCGTTGAATTCGTGAGAGGGCATGATAGATGGCGAAGAACGCTTCACGGATATCGACGCAGCGGTTCGAAGCATTGCCGCGCCGTCGCTCGGGGTCGCTGCGCGGCGCTGGCGAGCCCTCCGATTCGGCGTCAGCGGTCGACGATCGATGCTCCTCCACGACCTCCCGGGTCATAGGCACGGCATCAGCCTCGTTTCGGCGCGGTCAAGGATGCAGGCAGGGGCGGCGTGCTCACGGCCGGCACATCGCAATGAGCTCGTGCACGTCAGGCAGCGCGCCGAGCGCCCTGCACTTCTCGGCGATCGCGCCTGCCTTCGCCGCCCCGAGCACCGGCTCGACCAGCGCCGCGAACTTGGCGTCGAGCTGAGCGTCGGAAAGCGGCCGTTGCAGCGAGCCGATCGCGTGCTCGATGCGCAGGTGCACGCGCTGCCCATCGGCGAGCACGGCGGTCACGTCGGCACCGGCCTCGTCGACGCCCGAGTCTGCGGTCGCCTCGACCTTGCGCCGCAGCGCCACCACGTCGGGCCGGTTGACGATGGCGTCGGCGAACTCGGCTTCGCCGGCGCGTCCGAAGATGAGCCCGGCGGCGCAACCGTGATAGACGCTGAACTTGGCGCCAAGGCCGTCGCGCGGCTCCTTCTTGCCGGTGAGCTCGAGCACGAGCGGATGCACGCGCAGCTCGATGCGCGCCACCTGCCCGGGCGCGATGCCGCGCTCGCGCAGCTGCACGCAGGCGTCGATGCTCGGGTGGATGACGATGCCGCAGGCAAACGGCTTGTAGGTGTTGAACGAGATCTCGAAACGCGTGCCGAGCTCGTCGGTCACTTCGTGCCACGCGCGCTTGTCCGACACCACCTGCACGAAGCCGCGCGGCGCTTCGAGCGCGCGCGGGCTCGCCGTGAAGCCGTGATGCGCCAATAGCGCCGACATCAAGCCCGCGCGCGCCGCTGCGCCCGGATGGAAGGGCTTGGTCATCGTCCCGAATTGCTCGCGCAAGCCCACCGGCTGCGATGCCGCGATGCCGAGCGCCATCGCCGTCCGCGCGGTATCGAGGCGCAGCAGGCGGGCGCAGCCCGCCGCGGCGCCGAGCATGCCCGTCGAGCCGGTGATGTGCCAGCCGCGGTCGTAGTGGTCCGGGTACATGACGTTGCCGATGCGGCAGGCGACATCGATGCCGAGGACGAGCGCGTCGACCGCGTCGCGCCCCGATGCGCCACGCTGCTCGGCCAGGGCCAGCACGGCGGAGGCGACCGGCCCGGTGGGATGGATGATCGTTTTCAGGTGCGTATCGTCGAAGTCGAAGGTGTGCGAGGCGATGCCGTTGATGAGCGCCGCGCTGGCCATGTCGACGCGCTCGGCGCGTCCGAGCACGCTGGCCTGCGGCGCCGGCTCGAGCATCTTCACCGCGGCCAGCGCCGCGTCGGCGGCCTCGTGATGCGCCGCGCCGATGGCGCAGCCGAGCCAGTTGTAGAACGTGCGCTGCGCCTCGCGCTCGACCGCATCGCTCCAGCCGCGGCTCGCGTGGCCGGCCACGAAGCGGGCGAGGATGTCGGTGATCGGCGGCGCGTTCGTTTCGGCGGCGACTTGCGTGTTGCGGACCACGGGGCACCTCGTTGCGGTCGAAAGGCTGGCGATGGCCAGCCCGTCATTCGTCGAGCCGGATGTTGCGAGCCTTGGCCAGCGCAGTCCAGCGCTGGATCTCGGCGCGAATGTAGGCGCCGAACTGCTCGGGCGTCATCGGCATCGGCTCGACGGCCTCGACCGAAAGCCGCTCGCGCAGCTCCGTATCCTTCAGCATGGCAACCTGCGTCTCGTTGAGCTGCCTGACGATATCGGCCGCAATTCCGGCCGGGCCGACCGTGCCGTACCACTGCATCGCGTCGAAGCCCTTGAAGCCCGACTCCTCGAGCGTCGGCACGTCCGGAATTTGCAAGCTGCGCGCCCGCCCGGTGACGGCGAGTGCGCGCACGCGCCCCGAGCGCAGGTGCGGCAGTGCCGCGGCGAGGCCGGGAAACATCGCCTGCGTCTGGCCGCCGAGCAGGTCGGTGAAGGCCGGCGCGATGCCGCGGTACGGGATGTGCAACATGAAGCCACCCATCTCCTGCTTGAGGAGCTCCATCGTCAGGTGCGTGAGCGAGCCGGGGCCGGCCGAGCCGTAGGCGACTCGACCGGGGTTCTTGCGCACGTAGTCGATGAACTCGGCGAGCGTCCTGGCCGGCAGCGCGCTGTTGACCACCAGCACATTCGGCGTGGCGCCGATCATGCCGATCGGCGTGAAGTCCTTGACCGCATCGTAGGGAACGTGGCGCGTCGCCGGCGTCGTGCCGTGCGTGGCGACGTAGCCCTGCATCAGCGTGTAGCCGTCGGGCGCGGAGCGGGCCGTGGTCTGGCACGCGATCACGCCGCCGCCGCCACTCTGGTTGTCGACGATGAAGGGCTGGCCGAGCGCCTTGTCCCAGCGCTCGGTGACTACCCGCGCGATCATGTCGCTGCCGCCTCCCGCGGCGACGGGCACGATGTAGCGGATCGGCCGGACCGGATAGGTCTCGGCACGCGCGGCAAGCGGAAGCAGGAACGCAGCCGATGCCTGCAGCAGCTCACGGCGCTTCATGCCCGTCTCCGCGTCTCGTTCATCGGTCTAAAAAAGCTCCTGACTACGCTCTTGCAATGCGAGCCAGACGCGCTCGGAGGTCGCCGGCATCTGGATCTTTTCGGCGTTTCGTCCGAGGCCGGCGTGATCAAGCGCATCGACGAGCGCGTTCATGACGACCGGCGTCGCGCCGATCGTGCCGAGCTCGCCGACGCCCTTGACTCCGAGCGGATTCAGGGCGCAAGGAATTGACGTATCGAACTCGGTGCGGAACATCGGGCCACCCTCGGCGCGCGGCAGCGCATAGTCCATGAGACTGCCGGTAACGAGCTGGCTGCTCCCGGCGTCGTAGACGACCTGCTCGCAGAGGGCCTGGCCGATTCCCTGCACGGCACCACCGTCGACCTGCCCGCGTGCGATCGTCGGGCTGATGACGCGGCCGATGTCGTTGACGGACGCATAGGAGACGACACGCACGTCGCCCGTCTCCGGGTCGACCTCGACTTCGCAGACGTGACAGGCGTTCGGCCAGGTCGGGCCGCCGACGCTGCTCGTCGAGTCGAGGTGGATGCGGGCGCCTGCCTGCTTGCCGGCGAGCGCGAAGAGATCGATGCCGAGATCGGTGCCGACGACGCCGAAGCGCCCGGCCCGGTATTCGATGTCGGCCGCCGCCGCTTCGAGCGCTTCGGCAGCCAGCGTCCTGGCGTGTTCGACGGTCCGCTCGGAAGCGACGCGCACGGCCGAGCCGCCAACGAAAAGCGAGCGCGAACCGGCGCTGCCGAAGCCGTTGCCGCGATCGGTATCGCCCTGGACGATGCGCACGCGATCGATCGGCACGCCGAACACGTCGACGGCGAGCTGCGCGTAGCTGGTCTGGATTCCCTGCCCCATGGCTTGAGTTGCCGAGAAGATCTCGATGAAGCCATCGGGCGTGACGTCGACGCTGACCTTTTCTTCGAAGACGTTGCCGCCGGTCCATTCGAGGAAGGTCGCGATGCCGCGGCCGCGCAGCATGCCGCGGCGATCGGCTTCTTCACGCCGTGCCGCGAAGCCGTGCCAATCGGCGAGCGCCAAGCCCTGATCGAGGATCTTCTCGAAGGCGCCGCTGTCGTAGGTCTGGCCCATCGCGTTGAGATACGGCATCTGCTCGGGGCCGATCATGTTGCGGCGGCGCAGCTCGGCCGGGTCGAGCTTCATCTCGCGCGCTGCCGCGTCCATGAGCCGCTCGATGACGTAGATCGCCTCCGGCCGGCCGGCGCCGCGGTAGGCGCCGGTCGGCGCCGTGTTCGTGAGCACGGCGTGCAGATGCAGGTCGATCGTGCCGATGTCGTAGATGCTGGTCGCCACCCACGGACCGATGAGCAGCTGGATCACAACGCTCGTCGGCGTTGCGTAGGCGCCGACATCGGCGAACGACTTGACCCGCAGGGCGAGCACGCGGCCATCGGCATCGAGCGCCAGCTCGGCGTGGCTGGTCACGTCGCGGCCGGCGTTGGCGGAGAGGAACTCCTCGCTGCGATCGGCCTGCCAGCGCACCGGCCGCTTCAGCTCGCGCGCCGCCCAGGCGACGACGATGTCTTCCGGGTAGGCGCCGGTCTTCATGCCGAAGCCACCACCGACGTCGCCGACGATGACGTGGACGCTCGCCTGCGTCAGGCCCGGGATCGCGTCCGCGAGCGCCGCGGCGACCGCCGTCGGCATCTGGTTGCTGATGCGCACCTCGATACGGCCGGCGCCTTCGTCGAACGAAGCGACGATGCTGCGCGGCTCCATCGTCGCCGCGGCGACGCGCTGGTTGACGAGGCGAAGGGCAATGCGATGTGTCGCGCGCGCGAAAGCCGCCTCGGCTTCCCCGGGCTTGCCGTGGCGCATCTCGGCGGCGATGTTGTCCGCTGCGTCCGGCGTCACCACCGGCGCGCCGGGCCGCGTCGCCGCTTCGACGCCGACGACCGACGGCAGATCCTCGAACTCGATGGCGATGGCGTCGAGCGCGTCGCGCGCCGCGTGGCGCGTCACGGCGACTACCGCGGCGACGGGCTCGCCGACGTAGCGTGCGAACTCGTGCGCCAGGGCGCGGCGCGGCGGGCTCACGGTCGTCCGCCCGTCGGCACGCCTGAAGTCGGGTGTCGTCGGCATCGGCTTGACGCCCGCCGCAGCGAGGTCGGCACCGGTGTAGACGGCGAGCACACCCTCCATGGCCCGCGCCGCACCGGCATCGATGCTGACGATGCGCGCATGCGCATAAGGCGAGCGCAGGAAAGCGATCGTCGCCTGTCCCGCGACGGGCACGTTGTCGGTGAAGCGGCCGAGGCCGCGCAGCAGGGCGCGGTCCTCGACGCGCGCCACGGCCCGGCCGCTGCCGAAGCGCGTGGCGGCATCGGTCACCGAAGAATCGTCGATTGGGTCGCTCATCGCATCAGGCCTGCAGCGCCGCCCACATCTCCTTGTCGCGCTCCGCCGTCCAGACACGCGGATCGCGATGCGCCGTCGCCTCGTCGAAGGCACGCGAGACGTCGAAAGGCATGCAGTGCTCGTAGATGAACTGCCGGCCGTATTTCGGGCGCAACCGGGCCTCGGTATCGGCGTAGACGCGCTTGAGGTCGTGGCCCTGCGCCACGCCGGACTGCACGCTGGCGAAGAGCTCGCTGAGGAAGGAGCGCGTCGTCGCGATCCCTTCGCGGCACATCGCCGGGTCGGTGAGCGCAGCGCCGCGGCCGGGGACGATGGCCACGGCGCCGAGCGCTTCGAGCTTGTCGAGCGTCTTCGGCCAGTCGCCGAAGTAGGCATCGCCGGCATAGGCCGTCGCGCCGTACTCGACGAGATCGCCGCTGAAAAGGATCTTCTGCTGCGGCAGCCATACGACCGTGTCGCCCTTGGTGTGGCCGCGGCCGAGCTGCATGAGCCTGACCTCGAGCTTACCGAGCCAGAGCGTCATCTCGCCCTTGAAGGCGATCGTCGGCCAGGTCAGCCCCGGGATCGTCTCGACGGCACGGAAGAGCCGCGGGAAGCGCTCGATCTCGCTTTTCATGTCGGCAGCGCCGCGCTCGACGATGAGATCGCGCGTGTCAACGCTCGCGATGATCTCGTTGGCGCCGTAGGCGCTGGCGCCGAGCACGCGTACCGCGTGGTAGTGGCTCATGACGACGTGCCTGATGGGCTTGTCCGTCACTTCGCGGATCCGCCGGATCACGTCTTTCGCCATCACCGGCGTGGCCTGCGTGTCGATCACCATCACCGATGCGTCGCCGACGACGACGCCGGTGTTCGGATCGCCCTCGGCCGTGTAGGCGTAGGCGTTGTCGGAGAGCCTGGTGAACGTGACCTTCTTGTCGGCAAGGTCGGCCTGCGATGCGAATGCTTTGCTCATGGCGGCGGCGCGCTGGCGCGTGAATGCGGAATCCTTCGATTCTGAGCGATGCGCGGAAATCCTTCCGCCGCCGCTCCCGCCGCTTCGCCGATCAGCGGGGTAGACGGCTGAGGAACGCGGCGACGGCGTCGTGGAAGCGCTCGGGCATCTCGGCAACGCTGAGATGCGAGGCTTCGTCGAAGATCGCCAGCTCGGCGCCGGCGATGCGCTCGGCGATCGCCCGCGCCATCTCCGGCGTCGCGCCGATATCGCGGCCGCCGGCCATGACCAGAGCCGGCGTCCTGACGTTGGCCAGGGTGTCGAGCCAATCGACGCTGGCGACGGCGCGGCAGCAGGCGACGTAGCCAGCCGCATCGCAGCGCATCAGCTTCGCGCGCAGTGCTGCCGTCTCGCCCGGATGCGCGGCGCGAAAGTCGGCGCCGAGATAGCGCTCGACGACGGCGTCGGCCACCGCCGCCATGCCGCCCTTTTCGACCGCGGCGATCCGCGCCGCCCACGTGGCCGCGGCCGCTTCGGGATAGCGTGCCAGGGTGCTGGCAAGCACGACGCCGCGCAACAGCTCGGGATGGTGGATGGCGAGCCCCTGCCCGACCATGCCGCCCATCGACAGGCCGATCCACGCGACCGGGCCGCGCCCCCATTCGCGGATGACGCGCGCCGCATCGTCGACGAGATCGTCCATCGCATACGGCCCCGGCGGCACCGCCGATTCACCATGGCCGCGGTGCTCGTAGCGCAGCACCGCCATCGTCCTGGCCAGGCGCGCCGCGAGGCCGTCCCACATGTGCACATCGAGGCCAAGCGCGTGGCTCATGACAACCGGCGGCCCCTCGCCCTGCACCGTGACGTGCAGTTGCGGTGCGCTGAAGGTGTGGTGCGCGGCGACACGCGCGGCGCCGGCGAGTGACTGCGCCGCCGGCGCGCGGCCGGCCGCGCGCAGCAGCTCCGTCGTGATCTTGAACGCCGTGTTCGCGGCAGGGACGCCGCAATAGACGGCGCCCTGCATCAGCGTTTCCTTGATCTTCTCGAGCGAGACGCCGTGCTCGATCGCGGCCTTGCAATGCAGCTCGAACTCCTCCCAGCGCGCCAGGCCCATCGTCATGCCGAGGACGAGCAGACGCCGCGTCTCGTGGTCGAGCCCGGGACGGCCCCAGATGTCGTGCCAGGCATAGCGCGTGATGAGACTCTGGAAGTCGGCATTGAACTCGCTGGCGCCGGAAAGAGACTTCTCGACCCAGGCCTCACCGAGCACGGCGCGGCGGTTGACGAGACCGCGGTCGAAATCGTCGGCGCGTTCATCGCTCATGTCGGTGGCCCTGTCTTGTGGCATTGCGCGTCAGCGAAGACGGCGTCCGTCTCGGCCATCGAAAGCATCCGCGAAGATCGAGGCGGCCATGTCTCGACCTGGCTACTTGCGATTCGAGCGCAGCACGGCCGTATCCGGCCGGCCCGCGGCCTGGATCCGCGCCGCCTTCTTGTTGACGAGATGGCGAATGTTGGCGAGCGAGAGCAGGTGCGCCTGCATCAGCATCAGGAGGCCGGTGCGCCAGAGCTCGAGCACGGTCGCTTCGGGCAGGGTGTGGAGCTTGTCCTCGTCGACGGCGTGAAAGCCGTCGACCGAGAGCTTTTGCCCGTTCTGCAAGGTCGCATCGGCCTTCATCTCCTTCAGCACGCCGAGCATGACGAGGCGCTCGCAGAAGGCGCGCGTCCGCTCGGCCTCGAGCTCGAAGCGCTCGAGGAAATCCATGGCCCGCTTCAGCGCCGGCGCCGGCGCGTCGCCGGCCCCGAAGAGCGGCTCGGTACCGTGATCGGAAAAGCCGCTCCAGGCCTCGTCGACGAGGACGTTGATGCCCGAGGCGCCCGGCAGGCTCGCCGT
Organism: Burkholderiales bacterium; assembly: GCA_003152055.1. Lineage (GTDB taxonomy): Bacteria > Pseudomonadota > Gammaproteobacteria > Burkholderiales > Burkholderiaceae_C > Schlegelella_A. The sequence continues at coordinate 35,792 of PLZH01000235.1, read as the reverse complement.
CGAGAACGGGTAGCGGCGGATGTAGGCCGGGATGTAGCGCGCCTCCCAGCGCGTGCCCTCGACGTGCAGGTTCTCGCCGTGCGTGAGGCCGAGCAGGGCGACCGGCGACATCATCGGCCGGCCGGCCGTGTCGTGATGCCCGGTCTCGACGAAGACGATCGGAAACTCGAGCGCCGCCTGCGGGAACTCGGTCGCGGTGACGAAGACCGCGTGCAGATCCTTCGCGATCGAGAAATCCGTCAGCGGCGAGACCTTGCGGCCGCGATGGACGGCCGGATCGAGCGCGATCGAACGACGGTAGAGCGACGGCGCGAGACGGTTCAAGTGTGGGCTCCGGCGGAATCTGGCACGAGCGCTTCGGCGAGCACCTTGTCGACGCGCTTGCCGTCGAGATCGACGACCTCGAAGCGCCAGCCTTCCCACTCGACCGAGTCGGCAGTATCCGGCAAGCGCCCGAGCAGCAGCATGATCATGCCGGCCAGGGTGTTGTAGCGGCCGCGGTCTTCTTCGGGCAGCTCCTTCAGGCCGAGGCGGTCTTTGAGCTCCGGTATGGGAATGAGACCGTCGAAGAGCCAGCTGCCATCTGCGCGCTGCACCGCCCACGCGCCGGCATCGGCCTCGGTCCTGAACTCGCCGGTGATCGCCTCCAGCACGTCGCGCACCGTGATCATGCCTTGCACCTCGCCGTATTCGTCGACGACGAAGACGATCTGCGCGCTCGAAACGCGGAAGTGATCGAGCAGCTCCATGCCCGAAAGCGTCTCCGGCACGAACACCGGCGGCTGCAGGCCTTCCTCGAGCGCGAAGGCCTTGCCCTGCATCGATTGCTGCAGCAGGGCCCGGGCGCTGATGACGCCGAGCACGTCGTCGAGGCCGCCGCGGCAGACCGGGTAGCGCGAATGCTCTTCGTGCTCGATGACGCGCAGCACGTCCTTGGCGCTCGCCGTCGATTCGAGCCAGGCGATCTCGGCGCGCGGGATCATCATGGAGCCGACCTGCCGGTCGTCGAGGCGAAAGACGTTGCGCACCATCTGGTGCTCCTGCGCCTCGATGACGCCCGCGTCGAGCCCTTCCTCGAGGCTCGCATTGATCTCCTCCTCGGTGACACTGCGGTCGGGCGCCTCGCGAACGCCGATGAGCTTCAGCGTCGCCTCGGTACACCACGAGAGCAGCTTGACGAAGGGCCGGGCGATCAGCGAAAGCCACTCCATCGGCCGCGCCGCGAAGCGGGCGATCGTCTCCGGATACATAAGACCGAGCCGCTTCGGCACCAGCTCGCCGAAGACGATGCTGAGAAAGGTGATGGTGACGACGACCATGCCCGTCGCCGTGATGTCGGCAGCGCGATCGACGATGCCGAAGGTGGCGTGCAGCCAGCGCGCGAACGGCGCGGAGAACGCCGCATTGCCGACGATGCCGTTCAGGACACTGATCGACGTGATGCCGATCTGCACGACGGAGAGGAACTTGGTCGGGTCGTCGTGCAAGGCCATCGCGTGCGTCGCCCCCGAGTCGCCCGCCTCGACCATGACCTGCAACCTCGCCTTGCGGCTGGCCGTGAGCGCCATCTCCGACATGGCGAACAGCGAATTCAGGAAGATCAGGAAGAGCAGGAGGGCAACGTCCATGCGCGGGCGCTGGCGTAGGTGGACGAGGAGCGTAGCAGAATCGGTGCATGCATTACCTCGTCGGCGACGTACAGGGCTGCGCCGGCGCGCTCGAGCGGCTGCTCGGCGAGATCGGTTTTTCGGCGTCGCGCGACAAGCTCTACGTGCTAGGCGACCTCGTCAATCGCGGCCCGGCGTCGCTGGCGACGCTGCGCCTGCTGCGCAATCTCGGCGATGCGGCGACCTGCGTGCTCGGCAACCACGACTGGCATCTGCTCGCCGCGGCCACGGGCGTCCGGCCGAAGCATCGCAGCGACACGCTCGACGACATCCTCGACGCCCCCGACCGCGAGGCCTGGATCGAGTGGATCCGGCAGCGGCGCATGGCGGTGCACGAGCAGGGCTGGCTGATGCTGCATGCCGGCGTCGTGCCGCAATGGGATCTGGCGCAGACGCTGGCGCTCGCCGGCGAGCTCGAACGCAGCCTGCGCGAAGCGCCGCTGCGCGAGTTTCTCGGCGCCATGTTCGGCAACGAGCCGGCGCGCTGGAGCGAAGCGCTGGCCGGCGACGAGCGGCTGCGCTTCACGCTCAACACCTTGACGCGGATCCGTTTCGTCACCGCCGACGGCATGCTCGAGTTCGCCGCCAAAGACGGCGCCGACGCGGCGCCGCCCGGTTTCTTCCCCTGGTTCGATGCGCCAGGGCGGCGAACCGCGGGAATGCCGATCGCATTCGGCCACTGGTCGACGCTCGGTCTTGTCGATCGGCCCGACCTGCTCGGCCTCGATACGGGCTGTGTCTGGGGCGGCAAGCTCACCGCGGTGCGAATCGAAGGCGCAGGCCGCGAGGTCTTCCAGGTCGCGTGCGATCCGGGTCGATGATCGCATCCACCGAGCGCTCTTTCGGGTAGAGGATTGCGTCAAGAGGAACAACCGCTGCATCGCGAACTCCTGGCTGCTGCTCGACGCCGACATCGCGCTCTCCCGCGCCCGCTTCACCGAGTTCGATCCNNCGACAAGGTCGCCTCGCTCGGCGTCGCCGTCGTCGACCACGGGCCCCGGTTCGGCCACGACTCGGTGCGCTCGAGGTCGACGACGCTGGCCTATGTTCGCGTCGGCTACAGGATTACCCCGCGCCTGAGGGCGGCGCTCGATGTCTTCAACCTGTTCAACCGCGAAGCCGGCGACACCGACTACTACTACGCGTCGCGATTGAAGGGCGAGCCGGCCGAAGGCGTCGCCGACATCCATTTCCACCCGGTCGAGCCGCGCCGATTCCGCGTCAAGCTGACCGCGATTTTCTAGGAACGCGAAGGACCTTCGTGTCCCGCAAGCACAGCCTCGAAGACGCGCAGGTAGTTGCCGCCCAGGATCTTCTCGACGTCGCTCGTTCCGAATCCGGCATCGAGCAACGCGTTTGCATAGGCCGGAAGCTGGCGATAGCTGTTGAACACAGGTGTCGAGATGAACCCCAGCATGTCGCTGCCCAGTGCGACGTGGTCGACGCCGATCAGGTCGGCGAGCTGCCGCGTGCCGTGCGCCATCGCATCGAGACTCGCGAAGATGGCAGCGTTCGGCCAGACGCCGACGATGCCGCCGGTGTCGGCGACGAGGCGCGCATGCTGCGCCGAGATCTGCCGGCTGCGCGGCCTCGGCCGCGCAGTCAGCGACGTGTGCGACAGAACGAGCGGCCGGGTTGTCACGCTCGCGGCGCGTTTGACGAGATCGTAAGGGCCATGCGCCACATCGACGACGATGCCCAAGCCGTTGCATCGCTCGATGACCTCGGCGCCGAAGTCGGTCAGGCCGCCGTGAACCGGCGGTTCGGTCTGGATGTCGCCGAGCTCGTTGACCCGGTAGTGCGTGAGCTGCAAGTGGCGCAGGCGGTGGTTTCGCCAAGCCTCCTCGACGCGCTCGATGCGGCCCTCGAGAAAGTCAGCGCCTTCCGAGGCGATGATCACCGACGGGCCACGCGTCGGCGCGGCGCGCAATGCCGCAGCATCTTCGACGACGTGCAAGCCCTGCTGCTCGATCAGCGCCGCGCAGCGGGCGAAGGCGGCCTGGGCGTGTTCGTACAGCTCGCCGGGTGCCGGCGCCCGGTAAGGCTCGAATCGCAATCCGTCGGCGGCCACGTGCATGGTCGTCGTGTCGGCAACGATCGCCAGGCACGCCACGTTCATGCCGCCGTCGCGCATGGGACCGGCCAACGGCAAGAACGGCCTCGAGTTGGCAACACTTTCTTGCCGCGACAGGATGACTCGGCCGGCATGGGAATGAACGTCGATCGTCACGCCCTTTTTCGGAGTCGGCGCGGCGGCGACCCGAGCCGGAAGGGCTTGGGCGGAGTCGGTGTATTCGCGAAACCGCCCGGCGCTGCAGGCGACCATCGTGGCCGCCGCGGCGGCGCCCATGAAGAGCCGCCGGCGTTGCGAAGAAACGCCGGCGTCGACGACGCCGGCGTCTCGCAGCTGAAAATGCCAGCCGTCCGTGACGCCGGCCCCCTGGGCCCAGCGGCCTGCGAGTGTCAGCATTCGCGCCAATCCGCCATCGATCGATCGTTCCAGAAATACCTCGACCGTGGCGGCGGGACGAAGCATGACGTCCGAGCCGCAACAACCAGGCTCGGCCACGAGCGCGCCGTAGTTCACGGGGCCGGTGCCGATCGGGATGAACCAGCCTCGCAGCTCGACGAGCGTTGCGTCGAAGCATTCGGTCTCGCCGCGACCGATCGATGCCCAGTCGATCAACATACGGCAATTCTGGACTGGAGCCCCGACCGGCAAGACGTGGAGTCGCGGACGAGCAGGTAGCGCCAGTGTCGGGCGCGATGCTGGGCGCCGCGCCTGGTCTCTGATCGATGGTTTGGCAGTCTGGGCGCATCGCCAACGTGCGACGATTGGGCACGCTCACCCCCAGCTGGTGGGAAGTGACGAGGACGAGATGAAAAAGACGATGCTTGCGGCCGCCCTTTGCGCCTTCGCGCTAAGCGGCCTCGCGCATGCAGCGGACGGGGCCTTCTATGTGCCTGCGCACAGAACGAAAGACGGCTCCTACGTACCCCCGAACGTGCCCCCGAGCTCCGGTAGCGCGCGATTCGCACCCAAGTTGGCTGCGAGTCGGGCCACGCACCACAAAAGGAGACACCGGCACCGGGCGGGGATCGTCGTTCCGCTGTTTGTCGAGGCAAAGCCGGTGCGCCGGTAGCGGCGGCCGAACTCGCCGCTAGCTTCGCCCGTGTGTGGACGTCGTCCGGGATGAGCCCAGCCAGCTGGCGGAGAGCGTGTCTGTCAAGGGCCTCGCGGCGTCTAGAGCGCCTTCTCCCCGTCCCGCGAGCGCGCAAACGGTCCGGCGAGGATCTCTTCGCGGCTGTCGTCCAGCCGGCGCGCCACGAAGAGCTGCACTCGCGGCGATTGCGGCGGTGGTGNNCGGTTTGCTTGCGAACGGCTTTGAAGTAGCCGCGCATCTCACGATTGCTCTGCTCCGCTCCTTTCAAAGCGGCTTCGACCTCTTGTCGATCTTCGTCCGACATGTCATCGCCCTTCAGCTGCAGCACAAAGGCAGCGCACAAACGCTCCATTGCCTTGTCCGAGCGTTGCTTGAGCTTCGAGCCTTCGTCTTCGCCTTCCATGCCTTGACTCCTTTCGACGCTGCCTCAGGGCCGGTGATGTGCCGGGTGAACTTATCGCTGCGGCTGCGAGCCAGCCATTCCTGCTGCGGCCGTAGAAGCTGTCGCTTGCGCAGCAGGGGCTTTCGGCGAGCTACCCAAACGGAAAATGGGGAAGTACCACCCCGCCGCGAAGAGCGCAAAGCCAATGACTATCTTTCCCACGAGCGACTGGCTGAAATCGGCGAGTTTCATAGGCAGGATCATGCAGCCCTGATAGGAACGCCGTTCGCACCGTCGCACTGCGAGACAAGATAGGCGCCCCAGGCGTTCATCAGCGCGCGTCGTTCATCAGCGAATTGCGCGCGGTTGTAGGCCGCTTTCGTCCGGTCCGACTCCTGGTGCGCGAGGGACGCTTCGATGACCCCGGGCCTGGCCACCGCGGTGTCGTTCGCCCCGGTCGAAAAGGTCGCGCGGCAAAGCCCGTGAACTGTCGTGCGCTCGCGCACGCCCATGCGGCCGAGCACTATCAGCATCGCCACGTTCGACATCGACTGGCCAGCAAGCGCCGTCGACGGGAACACCAGTTCCGGGTCGAGTCCGCGCTGCGCCTCGATCACGTCGACCGCTCGTTTCGAGAGGTAGACCGTGTGCGCCTTGCGCGCCTTCATCTTGTGAGCCGGGATGATCCAGAGCGCAGCGTCGAGGTCGAGTTCCGCCCATTCGACTGCCAACGCCTCTTTCGTTCGCGACGCGGTCAGGATGGCGAACTCGAAACACCGCGGCGCGATGCCTTGCGCCTGGCGCAGCTCGGCCATGAACTGCGGCGCATCGGCGTAGGGCAGCGCGGCGAACTCGCTGGCCCCGATCGTCGGCAGCGTCTCGCGCATCTTGCGACGGATCGCCGCGACCGGGTTCGTCATGCAGCGGCCGTGAAAGATCGCATCCTCGAACACAGCATCGAGCCGCTGGCGAACGCGCTGCAGCGTCTCGGGCACATGCTTGCCAGCTTCGTCGAGCGAGCGAACGCGAGACATGGCATTGAGCGCGCTTGAGGAGCTCGCGGGCCTCGTGTGCCTGCTCGTGCGCCGCGACGATGCTGGCGCCCGTCTGCGACACGCTGCCGCGCCTTGCGACGCCGAGTCCCATCTCGCGCCGCCGGCCGGTCGGAGCAGTGAAACGGAGCACCCAGCTCAACGAGGCGCCACGTACGCGCAGCAGGAGTCCGCCGCCGTCCGAATGGTCGCCTTCGCGTGCCGCTTGAACCTCGCGAACTGCCAAGCTGATGACGCCCTGTCGCGGATCGTTTCTGAACCATCGCCGAATCCCCTTTCCTGTCCCAGTCCGCCAGCCAGTCCGCCAGTAAATCGCGGCATGGTAGTGCACTGCGTTGCAACGTCGTTGCACGAAAGAGAGTGTCCAGGGGAGAGAAAGCGCCTTCAAATCAACGACTTGAGAACTGTATCGCCTCACTACGCTGCACTGTCATGCACGTTATAAGGCGATTGTCCCGGCGGAGGGCGTGAGATTCGAACTCACGGACACGTTGCCGCATCGACAGTTTTCAAGACTGTTGGGTTAAACCGCTCCCCCAGCCCTCCGACCCGTAAATTGTAAAAGGCGGCCCCTGTCGGTAGTTCTGACAAAGTAGAGAGGCCCGCACCGCGCCTCCGCGCTCGGTGCAAGAGGGTTACGTTCGGCCGGGGACGAAAGCCGAATCCCCGGTGCGGCGCCGCCTGCCGGGCGCTCGGCCGCAGTCTTGAAAACTGCCGATGGCGAAGCCCCGTTCCCGAGTTCGAATCCCACCGTCTCCGCCGGTCGGCCCGAGCCGCGGCGTCCGATTGGCACGCCGATTGCGGAAGTCGATCCAACCATGGACCGAAATGAAGAATCCGAGCGCACGCGAATCGCACTGCGCGAATTCGCGCTGGCCTGCCGCGTCGAGCGCGATCGCATCGCCTGTGCGCGACTGGCGGCGGAGGATCGGCGCTTCGAATCGTGGGCGGCCGGACGCGCCGTGGCCGAGTTTCTTGCGGCGCGCTTCATTGCCGCTGTCGCGCGCTAGCGCCTGCTGCGAGTTTCCTTGGCCACCGATCATTCAGATCCGCCCGCTCCATGGCTGGCCCGCTCGTCCCTCGGGCCGGCCCTGCTCGGCCGCGAAGGCGACGCGGAAAGAACACATCCCCAGGAGGACGAGATGAGCGATTTCGCGCGGCTCAGCGAGCAAATCAGCGAGCTGCAAGGCAGCCTGCTCGCGATGGAGTGCTTCCTCAATTCGCTGGCCGAAGCATTGCCGGCCGATTCGCGCCCGGTCGTGCAGGCGTTCTATGCGAGCGAATCGGAAGCGTTTCGCGCCGCCTTGATGAGCTCGACGGCGCCCGAGGCGACCGTCAATGCCTTCGAGCGGGACGTGCAGCGCGGCCTTCACCTGCTCGGCGAGCCGGGTATCGAGGCGGCGCGGGAAGGCTGAAGCACGCCGGTCGGTGCGCTTCAGCCGATGCAGGTGCGGTTTTTTCCCGTCCGCTTCGCTTGGTAGAGGGCCTGGTCGGCGCGCTCGAGCGAGACCTCGATGCGCTCGGCCAGCCGGTAGTCGGTGACGCCGGCGGAGAAGGTGACGAAAACCTGCTTTTCCTTGTGCATGAAGAGGCCGCCGGTGAGCGAGCGTTGCAGCCGCGTCAGGACCTGTTCGCCTTCGTCGGCCGGCGTCTCGGGCAAGAGCACGACGAACTCTTCGCCGCCGTAGCGGGCGACGCGATCGGTCGGCCGCAGGGTCTTGCTGACGACGCTGGCGAGCGACTTCAGCGCTTCGTCGCCGGCACTGTGGCCGAGCTCGTCGTTGAGGCGCTTGAAATTGTCGATGTCCAGCAGGCCGATCGAGAGATGGCCCCCCTTGCGCTCCAGACGCGCCTTCTCGATCTCGAAGGCCTGCATCAGGCCGCGCCGGTTCGCGATCTGCGTCAGCTGGTCGGTCGAAACTTCGTCCGATAGGCGCCGCATCTCGTCCTCGAGCTGGACGACGCGCTCGCTCAGGTCGGTCGCCTTGCTGTGCTCTTCCTGCAAGCGTGCCTGCGTCTGCTGCACGAGCGACTGTACGGCGCGGCTCTCGTTGACCATCTCGCGCACGACACCGGTCAGGCTTTCGAGCGAATCCGCCTCTTCGATGACATCGGCGTAGCGGCCGACGCTTTTATGGAAGTCGCCGGTCTTCGAGCCGAGCTCGCCCAACTCGGCGAGCATCTGGTGGATCAGGCCTTTCAGCGCGTCGCGCGCCTTCTCGCGTTCGCCCTTCACTTCGGCGTGTCGCGCGCGGGCGTGGTGCAGCATGTCGCTGACGGCGCGAACGCCGCGCGCCGTCAGGCCTTCCTCGATCTTCAGGCGCATCGCGTCGCACTGGCCCTTGACCCAGCTGTCGTTCTCGGCGATGTCGGTGAGGCTCGACGTCAGCTCGTGGCAGAGCTTGCCGAGCTGATCGAAGAGATGGTGGCGATGCTGCAGAACGCGCTCGACGCGCAGGCACACGGCCTGCATCTCCTCGGCCAGCGGCGCCGTCGCCCCCTCGGTAGCGAGGCGCTTGCTCAGGCGCGTGAGCTCGGCCGAAAGTTCGCGGTTGGCATCGTCATGCTCGGGCAGCGCCTGCTCGAGGGCACCGGCGAGACTTCTGGCGACCAGATCCCAGGCCGGTACAGGCGTGGCAGGCTGGGGTCCGGCGCTCGGCAACGCAGCATCGTTCGCAGCCGGAGTCGATGCCGTCGATGCAGGCACCGGCGCGTCGACGTCGACCTCGGTCGCCGCGCTGTCGCCTTCCCAACTGTTGATGAGCTGGGCGAGGCGCTGCTGCAGGCGGCGCGAATCGCCGCGGCTGCCCGAAAGGACTCGCTGGATGCCTTCCTTGCGCCGTGCCGGCGTCCAGTTGCGGCCGCCTCGTTCGATGCCGCGGATGAGGCGCTCGAAGAGCGTCGCCAGCGCTTCCGAAGCCGCACCGCTGGCAGCGTCGAAGAGATGCTCGGCCTGGTCCCAGCGGCCGTTCGTCATCGCCTGGCTGATCTCGGTGCCGGTGCCCGCGGCATCGCCCTCGAAGGCACGCAGGGCGAGCCGGTCGACAAGCTTTTGCGCCCGCGCCGGCATCGACGCCGCGGTGCTGCTGTCGCCCGCTTCGTGGCGATAGGCACGCGCGTAGTTTTCGGGCGTCGGCTCGAGCCTTTCGACGGCGAGGCGGCGCAGTGCCGCCTTGGCGATCTGCGCCGCCGGCACGTCGCCACCAGCGGTCTTGGAGAGCGGCGAAGGACGCGTCATTTCCATGGCGGCTCCGGTCGAATCAAGGGCGCGAGACGCGAGCCCGCGTGGCGCGAGGCGGCTCCGGCACATCGGCGCTGCCGGCCTTGCCAATCCAGGGTGCCTTTTTCGGCAGCACTGTCTGCTGCAGCCACTCCTCGATCTGTTCGGGCGGCTGCGCCTTGCTGAAGAGAAACCCTTGCATGATGCCGCAGCCGAGGCGATGGAGGACTTCCATTTGGCGGAGGTTTTCCACGCCTTCGGCGATCACGCGAAGCCCGAGCGAGCGGGCCAGGGCGATGATGGCGGTAACGACGGCGGAGCTCTGCGGCGTCATGCCGAGATCGCGGACGAAGCTACGGTCGATCTTCAGCTCGCTGATCGGCAGCGTCGTCAGGTAGGCGAGCGACGAATAGCCGGTGCCGAAATCGTCGATCGAGATCTCGACGCCGATTTCGTTCAGGCGGTGCAGCGACGGGATCACGTTCTGCAGATCCTTCATCAGGCCCGTCTCGGTGATCTCAAGCTCGATCGCGTGGTGCGGCACGCCGTAGGTGGTGACGGCGTGGTGGATGTACTCAACGAGGTCGGTGCGTTCGAAGAGGCGGCTCGGCAGGTTGACGGCGATCGAGTCGTCGAAGCCGAAGTTGTCCTTCCAGACGCGTGCCTGCCGTGCGGCTTCGCGGATCGCCCATTCGCTGAGCGGCGTGATGAGCCCCGTTTCCTCCGCGAGCGGAATGAAATCACCGGGCGCGACAAGCTGGCCGTGGCGGCGCCAGCGCATCAGCGCTTCAGCGCCGACCATGCGGGCGCCGCGCACGTCGATCTTCGGCTGGTAGTGCAGCACCAACTCGTCGCGCTCGATCGCCTTGTGCAGGGCGCTTTCCAGCTCGAGCTTTTCGCGGCCCTGCCCGGCCAGGCTCGGCCGGTAGACCGACGACGAGTTGCGCCCGGCCGATTTGACCGAGTACATCGCGACGTCGGAGTTGCGCAGCAGGTCGGCGACGTTGGCGCCGTCGCGGGGAAACAGGGCGATGCCGACGCTCGCCGTGACGAAGCACTCCTGCATGCCGATCGTGATCGGCATGCGCATCGCTTCGAGGACGCGATCGGCGACGCGCTCGGCGTCGCGCTCGTCGCTGACTTCCGGGAGCAGCGCCACGAACTCGTCGCCGCCGAGCCGGCCGACCGCCTCCAGCGTGCGGTGCGAGCGCACGCCGACGGTCTCGAGCGAGCTTTCGAGCACCTGGTCGGAATGGCGCACGCAAGAGCGCAGGCGCCGCGCGACTTCCACGAGCAGCTCGTCGCCGGCGCCGTGGCCGAGGGTATCGTTGATGACCTTGAAGCGGTCGAGATCGATGAGCAGGAGTGCGACCTGGTGATTGAGCCGGCGCCCGTGCTCGAGGGCACGCTCGGCGCGCCAGATCAGCTGGCGCCGGTTCGGCAGGCCCGTCAGGGTGTCGAAATTGGCGAGGTGGCGGATCCGGTCTTCGGCGAGGCGCCGGTCGGTCACGTCCTGGACGATGCCGGTGTAGCCGACAAGGTTGCCGTGCTCGTTGAACTCGGGCTCGGCCTCGAGATGGACGATGCGCTGCCTGCCGTCGACCAGGCGTGCGTGGATGTCGGTCGCGAGCACGGTGCTGCGCTCCATCGCACTGTGCGTCAGCTCGACGAAAGCCTTGCGCTCCTCATCGGGCACCATGCGCAGCAGGGTTCTGAAGTCGAGGCGCTTGTCGGGCCCGAGGCCGAAGACGCGCAGGCCTTCGCTCGAGAATATCGGGCCGCCTTGACCCTTGCGCCAATCGAAGCTTCCCATGCGGGCCAGATCCTGGGCGCGGGCCAGGCGCGACTTGCTGCGCTCGAGCTCGACGCGCGTGCGCGAGGCGCGCAGCAGGTAGCGCAGGCGCCCGGCCAGCAGCCGCCACTGCGTCGACTTGACGAAGAAGTCGGTGGCGCCCGCTTCGTAGGCGCGCGTGATCGAGGCGTCGTCGTCGAGGCCGGTCAGCATCAGCACCGGCAGCGATTCGAAGCCGGGAAGGACGCGCAGCTCGCGACAGGTCTCGAAGCCGTCGAGGCCCGGCATGACGGCGTCGAGGACGATGATGTCGGGAAGGAAGTCGGCGAGAACACGGATCGCCTGCTCGCCGCTGGCCGCCTCCGTCACCGCGAAGCCCTGCTCCTGCAGCGCGACCGAAGTCAGCAGCAGATTGACCTCGTCGTCGTCGATGAGCAGCACCTTCGGCCGTTCCGGCAGATCTTCGGCGAACGGCTGGCTTCTCAGGATCATGTCAATGCCCGGCCGGCCCTTGGAGGGCAGCAAACGAAGAGAGCGTGGGGTTCATCCTGTAGCGCCCCGCAGTGGCTGCACGGCTTGTAGCACGACGCCGAACTCTCGGTCCACGTCATCGAGAAGCGCCGGCAGGCCTTCGACCGCCTCCTGTCGCACTGCAGCCTCGATTTCGGCACAAAGTCTCGACATACGCATCGCGCCGATGCTCGCCGCCGACGACTTGAGCGTGTGCGCCACATGCCGGACGCCCTGCACGTCGCCGCGTTGCCGCGCCTCGCGCAGCTGCGGCGCCAGGCGCAGCAGCGAGCTTTCGAAGGCACGCAGGACGCGCTCGAGCAGGTGGCTCTGCCCGCCCGGGTCGAGTTCGCGAAGGCGCTGCAACGCGTCCTCGTCGAGCACCGGGGTCGGAGCGGAATTCACGGCGTGCTGTTCTCGATGGGCGGTGGCCTGCTGGGGCTGGCGAAGAGGTCGCGCGACGAAAGCGCACGAGCCACGACCACCGCGTCAGTCATTTTCGGCGCGAAGCGCGAAGACTTGAACAATTACCGGCGAGCTGGCCGGCACCGGCCTTTCTACAATCGGCCGGGATGTTTCGCGATGCCGCCTTCCGTCCGGCCGCCGCCTCGACAGCCGCGAGGACGCACGAGGCTTCGGCGCTGCCGCGGTGACACCGCTCGACATCGTCGCTCCGATCGCCCTCGGCGTTCTCGCGGCCGCCGCCGTGGGTGCCGTCGTCGCCGGCATCGTGCTGCGCCGCCAGCAGATGCTTGTCGAAGCCTTGCGCGAGACGCGCGAGCGCCTGGTTGCGCTCGACGAGATCAGCGAGGTCTGGCAATGGCAGACGGACGCGGCGCACCGTCTCGTCGCTCTGCGACCGCCGGCTGCAACGCGTCGGCCGGCCGACGGCTTTGCCGCATCGGGCCCGTTCTGGGAGCGCTTCGTCGCCAGCGGCTCGGCAGAGCTCGAAGCGCGCATGCAAGCCGCCGCCGCGCTCGACGACATCGACGTCGATGCCGCCGACTGGCACGACGCGAAGCGTGCGTTTTCCCTGCGCGGGCGGGCGCTGCGCGACGGCGCCGGGGGCTTCGCGGGCTATGTCGGCACCTTGCGTGAGATCGTCGCCGCGCCCGCCGTCCCCGCGTCGCCCTCGCCCGCCGTCGCCACGGCCGCAGCCTCGACGCCTTCGCCCGCGGCCGGCGCGGCGACCGAGGCCGAGCACGAAGCGCTCGGCACCCTCGTCTCGCACGACCTGCGCGCGCCGATCCGGGTCGTCGAGGGCTTCACGCGAATCGTCAAGGAAGACTACGCGAACGTGCTCGACGGCGTCGGCCACGACCACCTCGACCGCGTGCTCGGCGCCGCCGGACGCATGAACCACATGATCGACGCCCTGCTCGCCCTCTCGCGCCTGGCCTCGCAGCCGATCGCGCGCGTGCCGGTCGATCTTTCGCAACTCGCCGCCTATGTCGTCGAGGACCTGCGGCGGCTGCGGCCCGGGCATGAAGTCGAGGTCGAGATCGAGCCCGGGATGACGGCGCTCGGCGACCCGACTCTTCTGCGCATGGTCCTCGAGAACCTGCTCGGCAACGCCTGGAAGTACACCGGCAACACGAGCCGCGCGCGCGTCGCCTTCGGTCGCGACGCCTGCGATCGGGCGACCTACATCGTGCGCGACAACGGTGCCGGCTTCGACATGCGCTACGCCGATCGGCTGTTCGGCGTTTTCCAGCGCCTGCACAGCGCCAGCGAATTTCCCGGCACGGGCGTCGGTCTGGCCTCGGTGCGCCGGATCGTGCGCCGGCACGGCGGCGAGATTCGCGCCGAAAGCGAGCCCGATCGCGGCGCCAGCTTTCATTTCTCGCTGCCGCCCGGCGCCGCCGACGGCTGAACGAAAGTGTTCAGGATCCGGCGAGCCGCTCGACCGCGGCGAGCAGCAGCTCCGCCTGCTCATGCGCGCTGCACCCGTCGGCCGCGGCAAGGCGGCGCAAACGCTCGAGCGCTTCGCCGCGCTTGAGCGAATGACGGTGCATGAGCACGCCCGCGGCCATCGCGACGCTCGCATCGAGCGGATCGTTCGACGCCATGCCGCGACGCGGCTGCGCGTGTTCGCCCGCAGCGGCGGCACGCCCGGCTTCGAGATCGGCGAAGGCCGTCTCGACCGCCGGAACGATCTGCCGGATGTCGAGCGGCTTGACGAGGTAGGCGACGGCGCCGAGCGCTTCGACCTGGGCCACCGTCTCCTCGTCGCAGAAGGCCGAGAGGAACATGAAGGGCATGCGGCACTGCGTGCGCAGGTATTGCGCCACGTCGAAGCCGCTCTTACCTTCCATGCGGATGTCGAGCAGGGCGAGGTCGGGCCTATGCTGGCGCGCGAGGAGGATGGCGTCGTCGCCGTTGTCGGCGTCGATGACGTCGTAGCCGGCCTGCGCCAGGCCGTCGGTCAGCGTCGCTAGGACGAGGCGGTTGTCGTCGACGACCAGAATCGTTCCCTTCTTCGCCAAGCTCGTGCTCCTCTGGATGCCGGTGCGAGACAAGCCGAGCCCCGGAACCGCGATCTTATGCGCCGCCGAGGCGCGCCACGACCGGCGCCCGCAAGGCGACCGTGGCGACGACCTGCTCGTCCGCCTGCTCGATGCGCAAGCTGGCGCTGCGCCGCGGCAGCAAGGCGCGAACCAGGCCGAGCCCCGAAACGCCATTCGGGATCCGCGCCAGGCTGAACCCTCCGGGCAGGCGCGCCCGATTCGAGATGGCGATGCGCACCTCCGCCTCCGTGCTGTCGAGGTCGCAGACGATCTCGTCGATGGCTTGGCCCGGCGTGCTGTGCTTCATCGCGTTGGTGAGCAATTCGTTGAGGGTCAGCGCGATCGGGATCGCCTCGACCTCGGGCAACGACCACTCCACCCTGGAGGTGACGGTGCAGCGGATCGGCCGCCCGAAGGTGCGTTGCACCGAGCCGGTAATCGCCGCGAGCACGCGCACCATCGAGAGCGGCCCGGTGGCGCCGACCTGCAGGCCGTAGACCTCGGCGATTGCCTGCACCTGGCCGACGACCTCGTCGATCGCCGTCGCGACCTCGGGCTTGCGCCGGGCGATCTGCTGGAGCAGGCCAGCGACGCCCTGCAGGTTGTTCTTGATCCTGTGGTGCACTTCCTTGACCAGCATCTCGCGCTGGGCGATCGCCGCCTCGAGGCGCGCTTCCTGCGCCGCGCGCTGCTCGCTCACGTCGGTCGCGACGAGAAGGAGCTGGTCGGGAGGCTCGCCGGGCGCGGCGGCGAGCGGCAGGTAGCGTGCGTCCCAGACCTGCACCTCGCCATCGACAACGAGGCGGTACTCGCACGTCGTCACTTCGCTCGACTCGAGCGCGCGTTCCATGTCGCGGCGGCGCGCTGCCGCGACCTCGGGCGGGAAGAATTGCTCGGGCCTCTTGCCGACGAGACGCTCCGGCGCCTCGCGAACCGTGCGCGCCGCGACCTCGTTGATCTGCACGACCTCAAGCGTCTTCGCGTCGAGCAGGGCGATCGCCAGCGGCGCCGCCTCGATGACGCGGCGCAGGGATGCCTGCGCCTCGGACACCGCGGCTTCGGCCTGGCGCCGCTGCTCGATGTCGAGCAGGGCATAGGTGAGCTGGCGCGCGTTGCCCTCGCGCCCAGTCGCAACGGCATTGCCGACGACCCAGAACTCGCGCCCGTCGCGGGCCCGGATGCGGCATTCGAAAG
The DNA here is from genome assembly GCA_003152055.1 of Burkholderiales bacterium. Lineage (GTDB taxonomy): Bacteria > Pseudomonadota > Gammaproteobacteria > Burkholderiales > Burkholderiaceae_C > Schlegelella_A. The sequence continues at coordinate 20,304 of PLZH01000235.1, read as the reverse complement.
TCTCGGCCCGGCCTTCGACGAGATCCTCGAGATAGTGCGTGTGCCGAAACGGATGATCCGGTTCACGCGTCGCAACGACGGAGATCGGCTGATCGAGAAACTCGGCGAGCTCGGCGCCGAACATTCGCTGCGCCGAGCGGTTCATCCACTCGATGCCGGCAGGGCCGACGGTGACGATGCCGACGAGCACCGAATCGAGGATCGCGCGCGTGCGCCGCGCCATCGATTCGCGGTCGCGGGCCAGCGTCTCGAGCTGAACCTGCTGCATCTTTATCCGCGTCACGTCCGAGAGCACGGCGATCGCTTCGTCGAGCCCCGGGCCGGCGCCGGCGCGGCGCACCGAGAGCGAATACCAGCGCAGCTCCACGGCTGCGCTTTCATCGTCGTCGCCGAAGGCGAACTCGATCTCGTAAGTCGCATCGGCGATCAATGCGTCACGGATTTCGGTCGCCATCGCCGCGGCGTTGGAATGGCGCGACAGCAGCTCGGCCAGGCTCAGGCCCGCAACGCCGCTGGCGGGCAGGCGCAGCATCGTTTCGAAGCGCCGGTTGCAGCGCACCAGGACGCCGGCGCGCAGGTAGGCGATACCGGCGGTCGCGCTTTCGAGAATGGTCGTCATCTCGCGCAGGAGCTGCTCGCTTCGCCGCTGGCTCTGTTGCTGGTCGGTGATATCGATCGTGATGACCGAGGCCGTCTTCTTGCCCGAGGCCAGCGTCGCCGGCTCGACCCGCGTCAGCAGCCAGCGCTGGCCGAGCTCGGGATGCAAGATCGCATAGCGGACCTCGGCGCGCTGGGTCTGCTTCAGGGCGAGCTGCAACCGCTCGTAATCGACGAGCGATTCAGGCGCCACGATCTCGCGGCTGATGTTGTGCGGCACGACCGACGCGGAGCCGCTGCCACCGCGCTGCCGGACCCAGCCCGACGATTCCTGGAAGGTCGCGATGCCGACGCCGGCCGTATCCATGAGCGCGCCAATCTGCAGCTGCGCGAGGTCGCGCTCTTCCTCGACGCTGCGATCTTCGACGATGCCCATGAAGCGGCGCTCGCCGCTTGCCGTCCGGTAGCAGCGAACGATGGCGCGCAGGCGCCGCGTGCCGCCGTCGGGCTGCGCCACCCAGCCCTGCGCCTCGATTGGCCGTGAGCCGGGCTGCAGCTGAGCCAGCGCGCCGCCTTCGCCCCAGGCGAGCAGACGCGCCAGGCTGGGTGCCCCATCGGCGAGCGACACGGGAACGCCGCCGGCCAGCTCGTCGAAGGCCGGATTGGTTCGCACGAGCAGGCCGCTCTCGTCGAAGAGCACCATGCCGACCGGGCTCAGATCGAACCAGTCGTCGAGCTCGCGCACCGAGCGATCGGCGCGCTGGCGAGCGGCGTGCTCGTTGGTCGTGTCCTGGAGCACGGCAAGATACAGCGGCGCACCCTTGTCGTCGGCGAGGACACGACGGGCGACGCTGAACCAGCGTTCCATCCCGCCAGCGTCGACGAGCCGGCCTTCGGACAGGTCTCGCGAAAGGCCCCTGCCGGCGGACGTGCGCAGGCGCTGGCGGCGATCGAGCGTCGTCACGTGGTCCTCCGCGGGCTGCAACTCGATCGGATCGAGACCGATGAGGTGCGGGCGCGAGAAACCGGTGAACTCGAGATAGGCGTCGTTGACGTCGATGAGGCGAAACTGCGCGTCCTGCAGCGTCGCCGGAAAGGGCGAACCCCAGAAGAACTGCAGCGTCTCGCGAAGGATTGCCGCAGACGGTGCGGGCTCGCCTTGGTCGGCGCGGCCGGCTTTGGCGTTCACTCCAGAGCGGTGGCGCCCTGCAGGGCACGCAGCTGGGCGCGGTTGATCTCGGCCACGCTCATCAGCAGACGCTCGGCCGCCTCGCGATAGTCGAACACCGATTCGCCCTCGGCCGCCTGGACCATCGCGAGATAGGGCTGAAACGGGCCGGTGCCCTTGGCCAAGGCCTGGTAGACGCGCTCGGGTACGGGAATCGAGCCGAGTAGCTTAGCGAAGCTCTCGCCGAACATGCGGTCGAGAAGCGAGAAGACGCCGCAGATGAAGACTTCGCTACGCATCTCCTCGTCGCCCGAGCCGGCGACCAGCTCTTCCATGAGGAGGCCGCGCCGCACTGCCGCGAACATCACCGGACGCAGGTTCACGTCCTTGCTCGCCGTGGCGAGCAAGAGCGCCAGCCAGCGCTTCAGACGCTGGTAGCCGAGCAGCATGATGGCGTGGCGAAACGAGCTGATCTCGACGCGCAGGCCGAATGCCGGCGAGTTAATGTAGCGCAGCAGCTTGAAGGCGAGCGACGGATCGCGCTTCAAGGTGTTCTCGAGCTTGTCGATCGCGTCCTCGTTGTCGACGCGGCGGATCAGCTCGACGATGACCTGCTGATCGGGCTGGGCCACGGGCTTGCCGGTGCGCGCCGCCGTGGCGGCGAGGGCATCGTCGATCGGCCACCCGAGCACGGCATGGGCGCCGCGCGCGAAGCTCGCTTCCATGTCGGCAACGGTGCGCACGCCTGACTGCACGTGCGCGATCGAGCGTGTCACGCCGGCCGGCGCGGCCGCGCCTTCGCCGACGCGGCGTTCGTCGGCGATATCGATGATCGAGTACTTGAAGCAGGGCAGAACCTGCCGCGGCAGCTCGGCATTCGGCCGGCCCTTCAGAAGCAGCGTGTTGCCGGCCGCGTGCAGCCGCACCAGGGCTTCGACGTTGTCCGGATCCGAAGCCATGAAATTCGGCACCTCGACCATGAGATTGGCCGAGGGGCTGGCCTGGAGCAGGTCGTGGAGCAGGCTCTCGCTGACGACGTTGAGCGAGACCTGGCCTCCCGATGCCGGCCAGACGTCGCCGACGGCGTGCAACAGCTGGGCGACGTCGAGCTTCGAGTCTGGGCGCAGCGGCAAGACCGTGAGACGCGTCGCGGCGACCGCGCGCTTGCGGTCGATGAACGGTGAGTAGCCCAGGGCCACCTGGCCAAGGATCGCGACATCCAGCAAGTCAAACCTCCCGACCAGGGCCTGCACTGCGCCGCTCCGGCGCGACAGCGAAACGCGAGCTCAGTTGCCGTTCACGTACTGGAACAGCGATAGCTGCTGCACCATCGCGTAGGCCTTCAGCGCCGCATCGTAGCCGTTCTGCTGCGCCTGAAAGTTGGAGATTGCGCTCACCATGTCCACGTTTTCGGCGTTCGATTGATTGGTCGTCGCGGCGAGATTCTGCGTGTTGAGGCGGTTGGTCTCGTTGTCGATGCTGTTGAGCACGTCGCCGGCGGCGCCGCGCGCCGCCTCCAGGTTGTTCATCACCGAATCCATGCTTTCGAGCGTGTCGGAGTTCGACTGGGCGATCTGCGAGCCGGTGCGGCCCGGCGTCGAGAGGTCCGAGATCGCCTTGTCGAGCGTGCCGAAGACGCTCTGCGTCGGCGTCGAGGGCGCGATCTGGAACTGGTCGCCAGAGCTCGGCGTCCCACTCACCGTCACCGTCATGCCGTCGACGGTGATCGCCTGGCCCGAGACGTAGGGCGCGGCCGTCACCGCAGTCGGGGCGCCGTTCTTCAGGACCGCGTAGGTCGTGACCCCAGCGGTCACCGAGAAGCCGAGGGTGTAGTTGGCGCCGGTCAGGGCACTCGGATCCGAGACCGTGCCGGTGTCGATCGTCGCGTCGGTGACGCTCGGGTCGGCGCTCGTCACGAAGACGCCGTTGCCGGTGGGTGCCGAGAGCCACACCGCATTGCCGTCGGTCGTCAGCGGCAGGTTGGTGCCGGCGCCGGCCTGCATCTGGCCGCCAACCCCTTGGAACTGCACGCCGCTCGGCGTGTCGACGAAAGGCTGCTGCGTCGCACCCTGGCCGCCGAAGAGGTAGGTACCGGCGCCGTTGCTTTCGTTGGCGATGCTGAGGAGCTGGCCGCGAATCGATTGCAACTGGGTGGCGATGGACTGTCGATCGGAGTCGCTCAGGGTCGCGTTGCCGGCCTGGACGATCAGGGCACGGGCGCTCTGCAGCAAGTTGCCGGCATCGCCGAGCGAGCTCTCGGTCTGCGTCATGATGGTCTGGCTCGCTGCGACGGCGCTCTGACTGGCCGCGATCTGTCCCTGGGCCGCCAGCGCCCGCTCGGCTTGCGCCGCCGCGGCCGGGTCGTCACTCGCCTGGTTGACGCGCTTGCCGGTCGTCAACTCGTTCTGGAGATTGGTCATGTCGACCTGGCGCTGCATCAGCGTGTTGATGCCGGTGTCGTAGGAATTGGCGGTACTGATGCGGATCATGGTCAAGAAATCCTTGGCAACGGGCGCCGATTCAAGCGCTGCTGATGGACAGCAGGCTTGAAAACACTGTCTGCGCGATCTGCAGCATCTTTGCCGCAGCCTGATAGCTCTGCTGATATTGGATGAGTCTCGCCGCTTCCTCGTCGAGGTTGACGCCCGACTGGTTCGAGGCGGCCGTGGTCGCGGCGCTGGCGATCGCGTCCGATTGCGTCGCCGCGGACATCGCGCTCTGCACACGGACACCGACGTTGGCGAGCGCGCTCGCGTACGCGTCGGTGACGTTCTGCCCGGCGGCGACGCTGCCGCCCTGGCCAACGATCGGCGCGGTGCCCAGCGCCAGCATGGCGTTGGCATTGCCGTTGTCGGCGGCCGGATATGCCGTCTTCGCGACGACGACCGAATCCCCGCTCTTCGGCGTGCCGGTGAGATTGAGCTGCCAGCCGTTGAGCGCGATCGGCTGTCCAGCGGCGAGGCTGCCGGTGCCGTTGACGGTCGGCAGCGCGCCGGTCGTGTCGACCAGGCTGTAGCTGTAATCGCCGCTGTTGTCGGTGAAGGTGATCGTCGCCGTCAGGTTCGGGTTGATCGACGGGTCGACCACGTTGAGCGAGCCGATGGCCGCCGTGCCGGTGTTGGCGACGTTCGTCGTCGCCTGCACCGGCGAGGCCGCGGCGATGCCGCTCGGATCGGTCAGCGCGAGTGCCATGCCGCTGGCCGCCGTCGAGACGGGCTGCAGGAGGAAGCTGTCGCGCGTCGCCGGCGCCGGCGACGCGACGTCGATGCGGAAACCGTCGACGACGTCACCGCTCGACACCGTCTGCGAGGTGCCGTCGGAAAGCCTCGTCAGCTTGTACTGGCCGGCCGGCAGCGACGGGTCGGCCGTGAGCTGGTAGTCGCTCGGCTGCAGCGCGGCGCTGTCGACCACGGTGAGGCTGACACTCGACACGCGCGTGCCGCTGCCGTCGACGTAGGACGCGACGGGGACGCCGCCGGACATCGCGTTGTTCGAGGAAGGCAGCACTTGCGGCGCGCCTATCGAGAGCACGGGCGCACCCGCCGATGCCGGCGTGCCGAGGTCGAGGCCGAGCGCCTGCTGCGAATTCATGGCGCCGGCGATCGACGCGGCAAGCTGGCCGAGCAGGCCGCGCGCATCGGGAATGTCGTGGTTCTGCACGCGCAGCAGGCCGCTGACGGAGCCGCTGGCGATGAAGCCGTCGGGAAACGTCTGTGTCGTGCCGCCTGTGCTGATGCCGAGCTGCACCTTCGAGGGATCGTAGGCATCGGGCACCGCGGTGAGCGCCGTCGCGTTGCTCCCGAGCACGAGCGTCTGCGAGCCGCCGAGAAAGACGCCGACCGTACCGTCGGCGGCCGGCACCGTCGTCACCCCAACCAGCTGCGAGAGGCTGTTGATCGCCGTATCGCGCTGGTCGAGCAGGCTGTTCGGAGTCTGACCCGAGGCCTGCACAGCACCGATCTGCGTGTTGAGCGCCGCGATCTGCGTGGTCAGCGAATTGATCGACGCCACCGAGGTGCGCAGCTGATCGGCCACATCGGCTTGCTGCGCGTCGATCTGGCTCGAGGCGTTGCTGAAACTGCTCGCCATGTTGCCGATACTCGCCAGCGCCGTCTGCCGCGCCGAGGAATCTTGCGGGTTGTTGGCGACATCGACGAAGGAATTGAACGCCTGCTGCGTCGCGTAGCCGAGGCCCGCCGTGTCGGTCTGAAACACGCCTTCGAGTTGCTGCAGCTGCGTGCTGCGCGTGTCATCGGCAGCGGCGATCGACGCCGAAGTCGCCGCCTCGCGGGTCAGGAAATCGCTGTGCGCACGCGTCACCGTCGCGACGTCGACGCCGCTACCGAAGAAGCCCGAGCCGGTCTGCTGGCTGAACGAGGTCTCGAGATTCGCGGTCTGCTGTGAATAACCGGGCGTGTTGGCGTTGGCGATGTTGTTGCCGGTGACCGTCAACTGGGCGTAGCTCGCGGCCATCGCCCGCGAGCCGATGTTCATGAGCGACGAAATGCTCATGGTGCCCGATGGCGCGTTGCCGCTGTCGCGGCTGCGCTGCCCCCCAAGAGAGCGCGACCCGGCTTGGGAGCGGGCCGGTGCCGGGTCATGCGGACGCTCGCTGCACGCGCAAGGTCGTGTTGATCGCCCGCGCGAGCTTGTCGGCATAGGCCGGATCGCTCGCGTAGCCGGCGCGCTGCAGGCCTTGCGCGAACCCGGCCGCCGACGCGGCGCTCGCCGAACTCTGCGCCGCTTGTGCGGCGACGCCGGCATAGCGCGGGCTCGACGTCAGCATGCGCGCGTAGTCGCCAAACGCAGCCTCGTCGGACGCGTAGGCGCGAAACTTGGCGCTCACCTTCTGCGCCTCGCCGCCGACGTATTCGGTCGTCGTGATCTCGGCAACCGGCCCGGTCCAGCCGGCGCCGGCCTTGATCCCGAACAGGTTGTGCGAATCGCTGCCATCCGCGTTCTTGATCTCGTGTTTGCCCCAGCCCGATTCGTGCGCGGCCTGGCCGATCATGAAGGCGGCGGGAATGCCGCTTTGCGCCTGCGCGGCGAGCGCCGCCGCTTGATGCGACTGTACGAAATCGGCCTGCGTCTGCGAGAGCGGCGTCGCCGATGACGACGAAGACGAAGCCGCTCCCGCCGCTGCCGAAGGCGCCGCCGATTTGGCCGCCGCCGTGCCGCCCATCTGGCGCTCGAGCTGTCGGGCGATGGCATCGGCCAGGCCGCCCGGCAGCCCGGTCATCTTGTTCGCGTATTGCGCGTCGAGCATCTCGGTTCCGAGCTGCGTGGCCGAGTTGTCGAGCATGCCCGCGCTTACCGTCGCATCGCGCATGCTCTTCATGACCTGCTGCATGAAGATGGCCTCGAACTGCTTGGCGGTCTCCTTGATGGCCGCCTTCGGGTCGCGGGCGGCTGCGCTCTTCAGCGCATCGAGCGAGAGCGTGTTCGCCGCGCCCGTGGGTACGCCGGACAGAGCCGATGACATCGGCGAACTCATGGTGCCGCCCCGCTTGCGGCCGAGGTCGCGGCGCCCGAGGGGGCTTTCGCGTCTTGGGGCGGCACGATGATGCTCATCAGATCACTTCCAGCTCGGCGGTGAGCGCGCCGGCCGATTTCATCGCCTGCAGGATCGCGAGCAGGTCCTGCGGCGTCGCGCCGAGCGAGTTGAGCGCCTTGACGACGTCGGCCAGCTTGGTCCCCGGCGCCATCTGCACCAGCGATCCAGGCTGCTGGGTGATCGTGATGTCCGACTTCTCGGTCACCGTCGTCTGCCCCACTTTCGCGAACGGCCCGGGCTGGCTGACCGAAGGCGTCGTGCTGATCGTCACCGAGAGGCTGCCGTGCGCGACGGCGCACGCAGCGATCGTGACGGCCTGGTTCATGACGATCGATCCGGTGCGCGCGTTGATGACGACCTTGGCCGCGGGCACGAACTGCCTGACGTCGAGGTTCTCGATCTCGGCCATGAAATTGACGCGCGAATCTGCCGATGCGGGCATGCGGACGCGGACGGCGCGGCCGTCGAGCGCGTCGGCGGTGCCGCTGCCCATGCGGTTGTTGATCACACGGACTACCTCGCTTGCGGTCGCGAAGTCGCTCGAGTTGAGGTCGAGCTGGATGGTGTCGCCTTGGTTGATCGGCGTCGCGACGGCGCGCTCGACCGTCGCGCCTTCGGGAATGCGGCCGGAGGCCAGCGTGTTGATCTGCACTTTCGAGCCCGACGCCGAAGCGCCGGCGCCGCCGATGATGAGGTTGCCCTGCGCCATCGCATAGATCTGCCCGTCGGCGCCCTTCAGCGGCGTCGAGACCAGCGTGCCGCCGCGCAGGCTCTTGGCATTGGCGAGCGACGAGACGTTGACGTCGATCGTCTGCCCCGGCTGCGCGAAAGCGGGCAGCTGCGCCGTCACCATCACCGTGGCAAGGTTCTTGAGCTGGATGCTCGAGCTGTTCGGTGCCGTCACGCCCATCTGCTGCAACAGCGCGAGCAGGCTTTGCGTCGCGAAGGGGGCCGAGGTGGTCTGGTCGCCGGTGCCGTCGAGGCCGACGACGAGGCCGTAGCCGACAAGCTGGTTGCTGCGCACGCCCTGGATCGAGGCGACTTCCTTGATACGCGCGGCCTGGGCCGGAGCGGGCCACCAGAGAGCGGCGCTGGCCAGGACCGCGGCGACGACGAGCGCGGCGCGGACGAATCGATCGGTCTGGGTCATCGCGAAAGCACCATGGAGTGCTTTCGATTCTTCAAGAACTTAAATCGGCAGAACGTTCAAAAAGAAGCGGCTCAACCAGCCTATTCCCTGCGCGTCGGCCTGGGCACCGCGGCCACGCTGCTCGATACGCACGTTGGCGATCTGTGCCGAGGCGACGACGTTGCCCGACTGGATCATGTGCGGATCGACCTGGCCGGAAAAGCGCAGCACATCGACGTTCTGATTCACGCCGATCTGCTTCTCGCCGGCGATGAGCAGGTGGCCGTTCGGCAGCACGCCCGTCACGACCGCGGTGATCGTGCCCGAGAAGTTGTTGCTGTTGGCCACCGTGCCGGCGCCCGAGAACGAGTTGTCGGAGCTGCCGGCGACGCTGGCGCGGTTCAACGAGTTGACGCTGAGCAGCGGGAACGCGGTGATCGACCCGGTCACCTTGCCACTCTTGTCAATCGTGCTCGTGCTCGTCTGCGTCGCCGAGATGGTCTCGGTGATCTGCACCGTGATCGAATCGCCGACGAGGCGGGCTCGGTAGTCCTCGAAGAGCGGCCGGTACTGACTCGACTGGAAGATCGAGCCGTTGTGGATCTCCGGCACCGGAATGACGGGCGGCGCCATGTAGGTCGGCGTCGCCACCTCGACTTTCGGCGTCTTGTAGAGCGTCTCGCAGCCGGCAAGCGCAAAGAGGAGCGAAAGTGCCAGAGTGACGCGCGCGAATGGGTACATCATGAAACCTCAGAGCTGCGAGAGCTTGTCGAGCATCTGGTCGGCGGTCTGGATCGACTTCGAATTGAGCTCGTAGGAGCGCTGCGTCTGGATCATCTGCACGAGCTCTTCGACGACGTTGACGTTCGAGGTCTCGACGAAACCCTGCTGCAGCGTGCCGAGCCCGTTCGTGCCGGCGGTGCCCGGCGTCGGCGTGCCGGATGCGGTCGTCTCGCCATAGAGGTTGCCGCCCTTGGGCTCGAGTCCCGCCGGGTTGATGAAGCCGGCGATCTGGAGTTGCCCGACCGTCTGCGCCGCCGCCTGACTAGGCAGCGTGACGGTGACCGTGCCGTCGTTGCCGATCGTCACGCTCTGCGCCGCGGCGGGAATCGTGATGCCGGGCTGCACCGTGTAGCCGCTGTTGGTGACGAGCTGGCCCTGCGCGCTCACCTGGAACGAGCCGTCGCGCGTATAGCCGGTGGTGCCGTCGGGCAGCTGGACCTGGAAGAAGCCTTTGCCCTGGATCGCCAGATCGAACGTGTTGCTCGTCTGCTGCAGGTTGCCCTGGCTGAAGTTGCGCGAGGTCGCGACGGCGCGCGTGCCCAGGCCCACCTGCAGGCCCGTCGGGAGCGTCGTCTGGTCGCTGCTCGCGGCGCCGGCCTGGCGCAGATTCTGATAGATCAGGTCTTCGAAGACCGCGTGCGAGCTCTTGTATCCGTTCGTCGAGACGTTGGCAAGGTTGTTCGAGATGTTGTCGAGCTGCATCTGCTGCGCTTCCATCCCAGTCTTCGATATCCACAGCGATCGCATCATGGCGCGGCTCCGGTCAATGCTGGGGATGGTGGCGCGTCGGGCGCCTGCGCGAAACGCGGAAAAGGAGGGTGGATCGCCGCCAGTCTTGCGCCTCGTTCGGGCCGCGGTCGATCGTCGCATGACGGCCGCGAGCGCCGAGTTCCGACAAGCCGAGCTATCGTGGCGCATCGCAGCCATCTTTCGTGCCAGAAAGCCCGCCATGACCGACCTTTCCGTCTTTCCCGTCACGAAGAAATGGCTTGCACGGTTTCCCGAGCGAATTCAGCTCTACTCCTTGCCCACTCCCAATGGCGTCAAGGTCTCGATCATGCTGGAAGAGACGGGCCTGCCCTACGAGCCTCATCGCGTCAGCTTCGACAACGGCGACCAGATGTCGCCCGAATTCCTCTCGCTCAGCCCCAACAACAAGATCCCGGCCATCATCGACCCGAACGGCCCGGACGGCAAACCGCTGCCGCTCTTCGAATCGGGCGCGATCCTGATCTATCTTGCCGACAAGACCGCGCAGTTCTTGCCTCGCGATTCGGCGGCCCGATACGAGACGATCCAGTGGCTCATGTTCCAGATGAGCGGCATCGGCCCGATGTTCGGCCAGGTCGGGTTCTTCAGCAAATTCGCTGGCAAGGACTACGAGGACAAGCGTCCTCGCAACCGCTACGTGGCGGAATCGAAGCGCCTTCTCGGCGTCCTCGATCGGCGACTCGCGGACCGCGCCTGGCTCATGGGCGACACCTACACGATCGCCGACATGGCGACGTTCCCCTGGGTGCGCAACCTGATCGGGTTCTACGAAGCCGGCGAGCTGGTCGGGATCAAGGAATTCTCGAATGTCACACGGGCGCTCGAAGGGTTCCTCGCGCGTCCGGCAGTCGCCAGGGGCCTGATCATTCCGGCGGCAGCGCCGGCGGCTGCGTAGGCCGGGCCGGCCGTCCGAGAGCTCAGACGTGCAGATGCGCGAGCAGCCGCTCGCGTCCGAGCTCGCCCGTGCGCGCCGCCAGCACCACCCTGCCTTGATCGATCACGAGGTAGTGGTCGGCGATCAGCTCGGCGAACGCAAGGTTCTGCTCGACGACGACGAAGGCCGTGCCGTGCGCCTTGGCCGCCTCGATCAGCGCCACCATGTGGACGATGTTCTCCCACTGGACGCCTTCGGTCGGCTCGTCGAGCAGCACCAGCGGCTGCGCTTCGGAAAGACCGCGCGCGAACGAAAGAATCTTCTTCTCGCCGCCGGAGAGCGTGCCGGCATGCTGGCCGAGCCGCTGCGGCAGGATCGGAAAGCGGGCAAAGAAGCGCTCGAAGGCGCCAAGGCTTCGGTCGGCGCGCATCAGCGTCAGGTTGTCGCGCACGCTCAGGTCGTCGAACACCGGGCGCTCCTGCGGACAGTAGCTGATGCCCAGAGCGCGGCGCCGCGCCGGCTCGACGTGCTCGATCGCGCGGCCCTCGAAGCGTACCGTGCCGGTGCGGCACGCGATCTCGCCGAACAGCATCTTCAGCAGCGTGCTCTTGCCGACCCCGTTGCGGCCGATCACGCACAGCACTTCGCCCGCCGCGACCGCGCCCGAGACGCCGCGCACGACGTCGACGCCGCCGTAGCCGCCGGCCAGCGCGTCGAACGCGAGGCGCACCGGCGCGACGTCGTTGACTGCGGTATCGGCTGCGGCAAGCGCGGCCGGCGTGCTCATTTCTCCGCCCCGACGTAGACCGCCCTGACCGCCGCGTCGGCCTGGATCTCGGCGACGCTTCCTTCGGCGAGCAGGCTGCCGTTGTGCAGCACGAACACGTGATCGGCGAGCTTGCGCACGAGACTCATGTCGTGCTCGATCACGACGATGGTCGCGCCGCGCCGTTCGCTGGCCCAACGGATCACGTCGACCACCTGCGCGGTCTCCTGCGGCGACAGGCCGGCGCATGGCTCATCGAGCAGCAGCAAGCGAGGCTCGCCGAGCAGCGCCATCGACAGCTCGAGGATCTGGCGCTCGCCGTGCGAAAGCTCCGAGGCCGTGCGCCCGGCATCGGCGAGAAACGGATAGCGCCCGCTCAAGGTCTCCAGAACCGGGCTGTTCCAGCGGCGCGAACGCGGCCGCAGCAGATCGAGCGGCGAGGCGCGCCCGCTCCACAGCGCGATCGCGATNNACGCGGCCGCCCTGAGGCGCAAGCTCACCGGTCAGCATGTTGAAGGTCGAGGTCTTGCCGGCGCCGTTGGGGCCGATCAGGCAGAAGATTCCGGGCCGGTCCAGCGCGAGCGACAGACGGTTCAGGATCGTCACCTCGCCGATCCGCACGTCGACGCCTTCGACGACGAGATGCGCCGCGCCGCTGCCCTCGGCGCGGGGCGGCGCGGCGATCGGCGGCGCCGGCTTCGCACGGCCGCCGATGAGGCGTTCGAGCGGTGCGAACACGCCGATCAGTCCCTGGGGAAACAACAGCACGACGAGGATGAACACGATCGCAATCGCGATCTCCCAGAACTGGAAGCGATCACGCATTGCGCTTGTCAAGGCACCGACGAGCAGCGCCCCGAGCACGGGGCCGAGCAGCCGGCCGCGGCCTCCGACAGCGGCCCAGATCACGAGATCTGCCGAGAGCAGGAAGCCGCAGAGCTGAGGGGTCACGAGGCCTTGCTGCGGCGCGTAGAGAGCGCCGCCGATGCCTGCGAGCAAGCCGCTGACGCCGAACGCGACGGCCTTCAGCCGGTTGGTATCGAAGCCGAACATCACGACACGGCGCTCGTTGTGCGCAAGGGCGACCCAGAGGACGCCGACGGGCGCACGGTAGAGCCACGCGACGAGCCCGGTCGACAGCACGAGCGCGATGGCCGCGACGTAGTAGGCCGCTGTATAGCTGTCGAGCCCGGGCAGGCCCGGAATACCCTTCAGGCCGTTGAAGCCGCCGGTGACCGACTCCCAGTTGTTCGCGAGCTGGAAGGCGAGCAGCGAGAGCGCCAACGTGATCATCGAGAAGTACGGCCCGCTTTCGCCGCGCCGCCGGAACACCAGCGTGCCGATCAGGAACGCCGCCAGCCCGGCCGCGCAGGCGGCGAGCGGAATCAGCACGAGCAGCCAGGGACTCTGCTCGAACGCGATCAGCGCGAGGCCCGACAGGTAGGCCGCAAGGCCGAAGAAGACACCTTGACCGAGCGGCAGGAATCCGGCCCGGCCCCAGCACAGGCCGATGCCGAGCGCGGCGATCGCGTAGAGATAGAGAAGGCCGAGCTGATACGCCCAGAAGTCTCCGACCGCAAAAGGCAGCAGCAGCAGCAGCAGCGCCGCGATCGCGGCGCTAGCCCTGCGCATGGATGCCGCGCGGCCGCAGCCACAGAAAGAGGATAGCGAGCGCCAGCACCGAGAAGTAGCCCCCGGTGCTGTCGCTGATCGCCGAGACGATGCTGTTGGTGCCGCCGATGGCAGTCGCGCCGGTCAGTAGGCCGCCGACACTGCCGAGGCCGCCGACAACCAGCACGAAGAACGACATCAGGATGTGGTCGAGGCCCATGAAGGGCTGCACCGGCGCCAGCGGCGCGATCAGAACGCCGGCAAGGCCGGCGAGGCATGTGCCGACGACGAAGGTCGCCGCGGCGTAGCGGCGCACCGGAATCCCGAGCGCGCGCGCGAGATCGGGGTTGCCGACCATCGCCTTGATGCGCGTGCCCGTGCGGCTGCGGCCGTACCAGAGGACGAGGCCGCCGAGCACGGCGGCACTGACGGCGATCAGCACGAGCCGATAGCGAGGATAGGTCGCGCCGAGGACATCGACGGTGCCACCGATCGGCTCGGTCAGGCTCTTGTAGCCGAGCCCGAAGATCGCCTCGGCGCACTTGCGCAGCAAAAGGCTCAGGCCCCACGTGACGACCAGGGTGTCGAACGGGCGGCGGTACAGCGGCCGGATCAGCCAGCGCTCGACGACGTAGCCGAGCGCGCCGCAGACTCCCATCGCAAGCGGAACCGCCGCGACGTACGGCCAGCCGTGGGCCTGCACCACGTAGGCGCAATACGCGCCGATCATCACCAGCTCGCCGTGCGCGATGTTGAGCACGCCGAGCAGGCCCAGCACCACGGCGAGACCGAGGGCGATGATCGCGAGCGACGCGATCGCGTACAGCGCGTTGAGCGCCTGCGTGACGTGTACCGGCTCCATCGCCGGCTCTTCAGGCCAGGGGTGGCGCGCTGGCGCGCATCACACCCGGCAGGCGGTGCCGCTCTTGATCGCCTTGAAGGTCTCGATGACCTCGAACTCGGTGCCCTTGCAGATTGCGAGATACATGTCCTTGTCGACCTGCCGGCCGCGCATCGTGGCCCGGCCGGAGGCCGTGTCGAACGAGAGCCCTTCGGAAGCCGCCATCAGTTTCTTCATGTCGTTCGCACCGGCCTTGTCGAACAGCGCCTTCGCGAGATTCAACGCTGAGTAGCAGTCGGCGCCGATCGTCGCGAGCTGCGGGGCCTTGTCGCCATATTTGGCCAGGTACTCGGCCTTGAACTTCTTCGCCGCAGCGGTCTGGATGTTCGCGAAGTAGCCCATGCAGGAATAGAGGTTGCCGCTGTTCTCGGCGCCGACGCCCTGCAGGGTGTTTTCCTCGAGCAGCAGCGACAGCCGGGCGATGCTCTTGTCGAGGCCGAAGCCGGCGAACGTGCGGTTGAAGTTGACGTTGTCGGCACCGACCAGGGTGCAGATCACCGCGTCGGGCTTGGCCGCCTTGATGCGCGTGACCGCCTCCTCGAACTTGTTCGGCGCACCGAACGGCACGTACTCCTCGCCGGTAATCTTGCCGCCGTACTGGGCCACGTACTTCCTGACCTGTTCATTCACCTTGTGCGGCCAGACGTAGTCGTCGCCGATCAGGTGGAAGGTCTTCGCCTTGCGCTCCTTCAAGAGGAATTCGATCGCCGGCTGGGCCTGCTGCGGCGGCGTTTCGCCGAGGCAGTAGACGTTCGGCGAGCATTCGCCGCCTTCGTAGACCGGCGAATAGATGTAAGCCACCTTGCCCTTGATCGTCGCGATGTTCGCCTCGCGCGTCGCGCTGTCGTGCGAGCCGACGAAAAGATCGACCTTGTCCCCCAGCATCAGGCGCACGGCCGACTTCGCCGTCTCGGCTGGCGGGCCGCCGGCATCGGTCGGAATCAGCCGGACCGGGCGGCCCATGATGCCGCCGGCCTTGTTGATCTTCTCGGCCGCGAGGTCGGCGCAGGCGCGCTGCGTCGGCCCGAACAGCGCGGCCGGCCCGCTCAGCGCGATGAACAGGCCGATCTTGAATTCCTTTGCCTGGGCGAAGGCCGAGCCGACCCAGCCGGTGCCGAGCACCGCGGTGCCGGCCGCGACCGAAATGATGCGACGGCGGGCGGGAATGAATTCGTTGCTCATGCGATACCTCCTGGTGGTTTTGTCTGTGACTCTCGCGTTCGCGGCGCGAACGGCAGTTCTCGTCGATCTGGCGCGTCTGCACGCGCGTTCAAAACTTCGGTGCGCTGATTTTCGGCAGGACGCGCTCGACGGCCGCCGCGATCGCGAGCAGCCGCGCATCGGCATTCTCGCCGGCGTCGAGTTCGAGGCCGAGCGGCAGCCCGGCAGCGGTCAGCGCCGCGGGAAGGCTGATGCCCGGTATGCCGGCGACGCTGCCCGGACTCGCATTGCGGATGAACGTAAAGAAGGTCGGCACGCGTTCGCCGTTCATCAGCACGGTTTCGTCGTCGCCGATCGGCGCCGCCGGCAGCGGCGTGGTCGGAAAAACGACGGCAGCGACATCGTGGCGCCGGAAATGATCTCGGTAGGCCGCCTGCAACTGCGGCCGCAAGACATCGAGCGCATGCCGGTACGCGGCCTCGGGAATCGCGCCCTCGCCGTGCAGGCTCTGCAGCAGCCCCTTCACGTCCGGGCTCGCGCATTGCGCGACCAGCTCGCGATAGCGCATCGACGAGCCGTGCTCCTCCAGATAGGCATTCAGATCGACGACGGTTTCGTAGAGGGCGATCGGAAAACCGGCTTCGCCGTCGAGCCGCCCTACGTCGGGGATGTCGGCTTCGATCAGCACGGCGCCTGCATCCTTCAGCCGCGCCAGCACCTCCTCCATCAGCCTGGCGGTTTCGCCATCCAGCGGCGCCCAGAAGTGGGCCCGCGGCACGCCAAGACGCAGCCCCTTCAGACCGGGCACCGCAGGCGCCGCCACGCTGCCGGTGACGACGCCGTCGAGCAGGGCGCAGTCGGCGACGCTGCGAGCCATCGGGCCGGCGGTATCGCGGGTGTGCGAGATCGGCACGATCCCCGCCTGCGGCCAGCGCCCGGTCGTCGGCCGGAAGCCGACGACCCCACACAGCGCCGCCGGCACCCGCACCGAGCCCCCGGTGTCCGACCCGATTCCGCCCGGCACGATGCGCGCGCCGACCGCGGCGGCGACGCCGCCGCTCGATCCGCCGGGGATGCGGCTCGGATCGTAGGGATTGCGCGCGGCGCCGAAGCCGGCATTGTTGTTGGTGATGCCGTAAGCGAGCTCGTGCAGGTTTGCCTTGGCGAACGCGATCGCGCCGGCATCGAGCAGTCTTTGCACGACGGGAGCGTTGCGATTCGGACGGCTGCCCCTCAGGCCGGGCGTACCGCCCGTGGTCGGCATGGCGGCGGTGTCGAGGTTGTCCTTGAGCGCGAGCGCCACGCCATGCAGCGGTCCGAGCGAGCCCGGGCGGGTCGCCTTGCGCTCGTCGGCCGCACGGGCGGCATCGCGCACCTGCAGGGGATCAAAGTGAATGAAGGCATTCAGATTCGCGGCCTTTTCGGCCTGCGCCAGCAGCGCCTCGGCATAGGAGAGCGCACTCATCTCGCCGCGCCGCATTGCCGCAGCGGCGGCGACTATCGTCAGGTCAGTCGGATCCATCGTTCCCTCTCGAACCGCGAGGCGGCGGCCCATCGGCGAAGATCATGTTGCGACCGCGAACAGCTCGCCGCTATCCTCAAGATAGAGGATGATTTGCGTTTTTGTGGAGGCGAGATGTTCCTCTCGGCAGCCCAGTCCCGAACGCTGTCAAAGCTGATGGTCACCCTCGCCGAGCCGCACGGCGAGGCCGAGGTTCGCGAGCAGATTGGCCTGCAACTGCTCGACCTTCTCGGGGCCGACTATTACGCGTCGTACGTCTGGGACGCGGCGCGAGGCGTCTTCGGCAAGCGCGTCGCGCTCAACATGTCCGATGGCAACCTGAGCAGCTACGAGGCCTATTACCAGTATCACGACCCGATCACGTCGCAGATGCAGCGGCGCCGCGACGCGACGCTCGTCGAACAGGTGATGCCTCAATGCGAGCTCGTGAAGACGGAGTTCTTCAACGACTTTCTCCATCGCGACGGTCTTTACTGGGGTGTCAACCTCTACGCTTGGGACGGCGCCGAGAACATCGGCGACATGCGGATCTGGCGCAGCCGGAAGCGGGAACGTTTGGGTCCCGACGCGCTGGAGTTGCTCGAGCTCATCAAGCCGGCTTTCGTCGCCGCGCTGAAGCGCGCAAGGCAGGAGCGCGATGCGGCCTCGGCGCCGGCCGGCAGATCGGGTGCGCTGGGCGTCGACCCCTTCGCGGCCGACGCAGCGTCGCCGCAGCGGGCGCTCGCCGCAGCGCGGCGGGCCAGCCTCAGCGAGCGGGAACGTTCGGTCGTCCAGCTCGCGTCGATCGGATTGCGCGACAAGGCCATCGCGCAACGGCTGGGCATTGGCTTCACGACAGTGCGTACGCACCTGAGCCACGCCTTTCGCAAGCTCGGCGTCGAGAACCGCACTCAGCTCGTCGACCGGGTCGCGCGCCTGGAGTGACGCCCGCGCGCCTGCGAGTCTTCAGCGGCCAGCCACTGCATCCTCGATCAAGCCTTCCGCCTTCAGCTGCATGAGCGTCAGCTCGACGTCGCTCCACGCGAACGCAGAGCCGGGGTCGCTCCAGGCAAGGCAGTCGCTGGCGACGAAATCGCGTTCGGCGAGGATGCGCTGAACGAAGGGCACGGCCTCACCGGTCACCTCGATTGCCCGGCTCGTTTCGACCATGACGCACAGGCGCGTGCCGCCGTCGGCGAGCATCGCATTGACATTGCCGTCACTTCGCAGGCGCAACCGCGCAGCAGGGAGCATGGGTGTCGCGGCGCCGGATCGCCCCTGCGGCGCCGGCCAACCCGGATTCGGGTTCTGGACGAACGACTGCCAGAGTCGAACCACCGCCGCACTGTCACCGCTCAGCGATTGCAGCACCTCGGCAGCGCGGGCGAGCTGGGCCGTGATCGCCGCAAGCCCTCCTGCATCCACCTCGCCGGGGGCGCTGCCGGGCAGCGCCGGCGACATGCTGCGCCATTCGGGTTCCGGTGTCAGCAGAGTCTCGAGCAGGCTGCGCACGAGCAGCGTGTACGGAATCGGCGTGAACGAGAGGTTGAGCGCGAGCGAGCCGTCGTCGCCGCCGCAGGCTTCGTGCCACAGGCCGGCGGGAAGGACCAGCAGGTCGCCCGGCTCGAGCAGGACCTCGATCGTGTCCTTCTCGTCGAACGGCGCGAGCCGCTCCCATTCCTGGGCGGTCACCGCCGGGTCGGCGTACTGGGCTGCGCCGTCCGAGCGGAGCGTGCCGTTGGCGCGCGGCCAGGCAATGGCCGTGTGATTCGAGAAACGCCACCGCTTCGTTCCCTCGATCTGCAGCGTGCTCGCGATGCGGCCGTCGAAGTGCCAGTTGAAGCCCGAGCCCGGAGGCGACAGGTAGGCGCTGAAGCTGGCCTTGCCGGGATAGCCCAGTTGCCGCTTGATGGCGGCGAGAAAGGGCGCCAGCTTGGGCACGCGCGTTTCGACCTGACTGAGGCAGAGCGTCGCGCCGGCCTTGAACAGCGGCACGGCCTGCTCGGCGCTGGCCCGAAAGACGCTGGAGCTGCACTCGTCCACCTTCGGCGCTGCCGACTCGCCCGAGCGCGTCTTCGCGTCGAAGCTCGCGCGCAGGAAGTCTTCGCCATGCGAGCCGGGTGCGGACAACGCNNTGCCGGCAGAGTCGAGCAGCGGCATCGGTGCGGCCATCGTCAGCATCGAGACACCATGTTCGTTCAAAGCCTCGTCGCCACCCGCCCGGGGCTCAGCTCGCCGACAACAACTCCTGTGCCGTCTTGTCGTTGCTCTCGGCCGTCGAGAGGCTCTTCATCTGCGCCTCGAACTGGCGCGCCGCGGCGATCATCTCGACCATGGTCTCGACGGCGCTGACGTTCGAGCCTTCGAGCGCGCCCGTCTGCACCTGCGCCGTCGCGTCGGCGGAAAGATCGCCGTCGGTGGCACGAAAGAGGCCGTCGGGGCCGCGCGTCAGCGGGGCGTCGGGCGTGACGAGCTTCAGCTTGCCGATCACGTTGCTCTTGCCATCGGCCGTGGTGGCGCTCACGGTGCCGTCGCCGGCGATGCCGACGACGGTGTTGGGCGGCACCTGGATCGGGCCGCCGTCGCCGAGCACGGTCAGGCCGGAGGTCGTGCTCAGGGTGCCGTCGGCGGTGATATCGAGCGAGCCGTTGCGCGTGTAGGCCTCGGTGCCGTCGAGGCCTTGCACGGCGAGCCAGGCGTTGCCCTTCATGGCGACATCGAGGTCGCGGCCCGTGCCGCTCACTACGCCCGGCGTCGCGTCGTAGCCGGGCGTCGAATCGAGAGCGTAGACACGGGTGCTCGCGCCGCTGCCCTGCACCGGCACGGCGCGAAACGCCGCCAGCTCGGCACGAAAGCCCACCGTCGAGACGTTGGCGAGGTTGTTGGCGAGCGTGTCCTGCCGCTGCATGGTCGCTTTCGCGCCTGCCATCGACAGGTAGATCATCCGGTCCATGGTCGCTCAGCCGCTTCGATCAACGCAGGTTGACGATCGTCTGCATGATCTGGTCTTCGGTCTTGATCGTCTGTGCGTTGGCTTGGTAGTCGCGCTGTGCGGTGATCATGTTGACCAGCTCGCCGGTGAGGTCGACATTCGAGTCCTCGAGCGCGCCGGCCTGCAGCACGCCCAGGTTGCCCGAACCCGGAACGCCGACGATCGGGCCGCCGGAGGCCGCCGTCTGCGCCCAGGCGTTGCCGCCGGTCGGCTCCAGACCCTGCGGATTCTGGAAAGTCGCGATCTCGAGCTGACCGGCCGGCTTGGTCTGGCCGTTCGAATAGGTCGCGGTGATGATGCCTGTGCTGCCGAACGTCACGCCGGTGAGCGAGCCCGCGGCATAACCGTCCTGCGAGAGAGCGGTGACGCCGAACGTCGAGCCGTACTGCGTCGCGCCGGAGACATCGAGGGCAACACCGGTGATCGGCACCGTCGTCGCGCCGACGCCGTTCGTGACCGACGGGATGTCGAGCGCGACGGTGCCGACGGGCGCCGT
>PLZH01000038.1 GCA_003152055.1 Burkholderiales bacterium | reverse complement strand
GCCGCCGGCAACGTGGATTTCGCCGTCCCCCGACGCTTCGATGAGCGACGCCAGCGGGGCCTGGTACGCCAAGCTCACGCCCGACCTCGGCAACGATTGCATCGTCGTGGACTGAATGGGATTGCCTGAGCGTAACCGCTGCCTCGCGTGAGGCGAGCTGAAAGCGGACCTCGCCCAACTGCCGAAGCCGCGCCCTCGATGAGGCACCGTCGACGCCTGTCGCGATAAGCGTATACCCTTGCAACTTNNGGGCGCGCCGCGGCAACCGCGGCTGGCGCGCCTGGAGCAGGGGGCTTCGAGGCTGGAGCGCCGGCAGAGGCCGAGGTGCTCGACGGCTTGGTGCGCGAAGTCGCGCCCGCCGAAGCGATGGCACAACCCGTCCAGGCCGGTGCGAGCGACGTCGCAGAGACGAGCCGTTCCCCGCCGGCCGCCGCGGCGCGTCCGGCAACCGGTCGCTTCGTCGCGAGCAGCTTCACCGGCGCTTCGGGAACGCGCGGCTTCAAACTCTTCGAACCCGAGGGGTTCGAAGGCAGGCCGTTGCCGCTCGTCGTCATGCTGCACGGCTGCACGCAGGATCCCGACGATTTCGCCGCCGGAACGCGCATGAACGGGCTCGCCCAGGAGCGCGGCCTGTTCGTCCTCTACCCGGAACAGGCGGCGCGATCGAACGCGCACAAGTGCTGGAACTGGTTCGTGCCAGGCAATCAGCGGCGCGGCCACGGCGAGCCGGCGCTGATCGCCGGCATGGTGCGCCACGTCATGGCGACGCACGCCGTCGATGCCGATCGCATCTACGTTGCCGGCCTCTCCGCGGGCGGCGCGATGGCGGCAATCCTGGCACGCGAGTACCCCGACCTCTTCGCGGCGGCCGGCATCCACTCCGGCCTGCCACCGGGCGCGGCACACGACGTCGCGTCGGCTTTCGCGGCGATGCAGTCGGGATCGGCCCCTGCCACCACTACAGGCTGGGGCGGACTCGTGCCGGCGCCAATGCGCGCGCCGCTTGCCGCCTGGCCAAGTATTGCGCCGCTCGAGGCCGAAGCCGGCGCCGACGCGGCGCACGGCGCGCCCCTCATCGTCTTTCATGGCGACGCCGACGTGACGGTCCATGCGCTGAACAGCACACACCTTGTCGACGCGGCGCTTGGAACGGCGGCGCGGCAGGCGATGCGCGACGCCGCCGCCGCGCCCGA
This sequence comes from Burkholderiales bacterium, assembly GCA_003152055.1. GTDB lineage: Bacteria > Pseudomonadota > Gammaproteobacteria > Burkholderiales > Burkholderiaceae_C > Schlegelella_A. The sequence continues at coordinate 12,930 of PLZH01000038.1, read as the reverse complement.
TGCCGCGAACGGCGGCCGCGCCTTCACGCGTACCGTCTACCGCGCCGCCGATGCTGCGGCCGATGCACCGAGCCGCGCCGAGCATTGGGTCGTACACGGCGCGGCGCACGCCTGGTCGGGCGGCGACGCGTCCGCCAGCTTCACCGAGAGCGCAGGCCCCGATGCCTCGCGCGAGATGCTTCGCTTCTTCGCCGAGCACCCACGCCGGCGTGACGAAGCTAAGCCTTTCATATCCTAGCTAGCGCAGAAGACCGAGCTCGACGAGCAGGAAGGCATCGTCTTCGGCGATTTCGCGCAGCGAATCGAAGCGGCCCGAAGCGCCGCCGTGGCCGACCTCGAGGTTGACCTTGAACAACAATGGATTCGCGTCGGTCTTCAGCGTGCGCAGCTTGGCCACGTACTTGCCCGGTTCCCAGAACGCGACCTGGCTGTCGTTGAGGCCGCTCCTCACCAGTATCGCCGGATAGGCGCCCCCCTTCAGGTTGTCGTAAGGGCTGTAGGCGCGCATCCAGGCGTACTGCTCCGGCACCTTGGGGTTGCCCCATTCGATGAACTCGCCGGTCGTGAGGGGCAGCGTCTCGTCGAGCATGGTGTTGATGACGTCGACGAACGGCACCTCGGCGACGACGGCCCTGAACAGGTCGGGGCGCCGATTGACGACCGCGCCCATGAGCAGCCCGCCGGCGCTGCCACCCTCGATGGCGAGCATCGAAGGCGTCGTATAGCCGCGGGCGACGAGCGTTTCGGCGCAGGCGATGAAGTCGGTGAAGGTCGTTTCCTTCTTCGCCATCTTGCCCGCCTCGTACCAGCTGCGGCCGAGGTCACCGCCGCCGCGGACGTGGGCGATGGCGAAGACGACGCCGCGATCGAGCAGCGAGACGCGCGTCTGCGAAAACCAGGGATCGAGCGGAATGCCGTAGCTGCCGTAGCCGTAGAGCAGAAGCGGCTGCGGCTTGTTCTGCTTGATGTCGCGGCGCCAGACGAGCGAGATCGGCACCTTGCTGGCGTCGCCGGCCATCGCCATGAGCCGCTCGCTCCGATAAAGCGTCGGGTCGTAGCCCGGCACCGGCTGGCGCTTCTTCAGCACGCGCTCGCGCGTCGCCAGGTCGTAGTCGAAGGTCGACGCCGGTGTCGTCATCGACATGTAGACGAAACGCAGGGTCTTCGTACTGAACTCGGCGTTGCTGCTCGTCTCGACGCTGTAAGCCGGCTCGTCGAAAGCCACCGTGTGCTCGCCGCCGCGCGCCAGGTCGAAGACGCGCAGACGCAGGCTGCCTTCGACGCGCTCGGTGACGACGAGATAGTCGGCAAAGAGATCGAAGCCGTCGATCATCACGCGCGGCCGCGCCGGGATCAGCTCATCGGCGTGCGCCAGATCGGGCCGCTTCGCGTCGACCTTGACGAGGCGGAAGTCGCGTCCGGTGTCGTTGATGCGCACGTAGAAGCTGCCGCCCCGATGGGCGAGGTGGTACTCGATGTCGGCGCGGCGCGCGAAGACGGTGCGCATGGCGAAGCTCGCCGGCGAAGCGTCGGCGTCGATGACGCGAACCTCGTTCGAATCCTTGCTTTGGCTCGAGAAGAGCACGTAGCGCTCGTCGCGCGTCTTGTCGAGGTCGAGGTCGAAGAGCTCGTCCTTCTCCTCGAACAGCATCGTGTCCGGGCCGCCGCCGATGACGTGGCGCCAGAGCTTGTTCGCCCGCTTGGCATCGTCCATCGTCACGTAGTAGAGCGTGCGGCTGTCGCTGCCCCAGACCGCGGCAGCGACTTCCTCGACCGACCAGGCGTCGTCCTTGCCGCTGCCCAGGTCGCGGACGTGCAGCGTGTAGTCGCGCCCGCCGGTGAAATCGACGCTGTAGGCCAGGAGCGCGGCATCGGGGCTGACCGCACGCAGGCCGAGGCTCAGGAAGGACTTGCCGAGCGCCATCGCGTTGAGATCGAGCATCGTCTCGTCGCTGCCGTTCGCGTCGTAGTGCCGGTCGGCGCCGACGGCGCGGCGGCGCACGTGATGCGCGTACTGCTCGCCCTTGAAGGTGCGCGTCGAGTACCACCAGTCGCCTTTGCGAAACGGCACCGAATCGTCGTCCTGCTGAATGCGGCCGAACATCTCCTGGTAGAGCTTTTCCTTCAGCGCCGCGTGGGGTGCGAACCAGGCGTCGGCATAGGCGTTTTCGGCCTCGAGATACGGCAGCGTTCGCGGGTCGCCGCGGTCGCGCATCCAGAAGTAGTCGTCGATGCGCCGATCGCCATGCACGCTCACGTCCTTGGCCTCGCGCGCAGCGACAGGAGCTTCGGGAGGCGTTGCTGCGAAGACCATGGTGGCGCCAAAAAGAAGAGCGAGGATCGGACCGCGGCCGATCACGGATGCGATTCCAGGGCGCCGCTCAGATCGCCCATCGGCGCGAAACCGTGCGCGAGGTTGTAGAAGCGGTGCACGAGGTCTCGCGTCGTCACCGTGATCGGCACGGCAACGCCGCGACCGTCGATCCCGTTCTGGCCGTCGATCTGGAACGGCTTGTTCGCAAGGCCGATGGTCTGCGCCCGCGTCGCCACCTGCGTCTGGCGCGGCGCGGCGAGGCCGCCCCTGATCGGCGGCAACACCGGCAGCGCGTTGCCGTCGACGTCGCGCTGCGGCAGAACGCTGCCGGCCGCGCTCGGATTGAGGCCGGGAATGCCGTTGGCACCGGGAAAGAGACCGTAGAACGTAACGAAGGAGCGGTTCTCGGCGTAGATGATGACGACGACGTCGACGCCGCGCCGGTCGGCGGAGGGCCAGGACGAAGGGGAGCCGCAAGACCCGAGAAGGGCCGCGAGCGCGACGGCAGGCAGTGTATGGAACTTCATCGGCAGCTACGGCGTGAACGAGCGCCGATTGTCGGCGGGCGCCGCGACAGCGACAAAAGGACGAACGGCGCCGTCGCTTGACTTTCATTTAACCAAGGCGTTAAATAACGACATGGACCGACTCGGCGCCACCTTCGCCGCCCTCGCCGACCCGACGCGACGCGCCATCGTCGCCCGGCTGGCGAAGGGCCAAACCCACGTCGGCGAGCTCGGCCGGCCGTTTCGTGTCTCTGGGCCGGCCATCTCGCGGCATCTGCGCGTGCTCGAACAGGCTGGCCTCATCGAACGCGAGGTCGACGCGCAGCGTCGCGTCTGCCGTCTGCGCGGCGAAGGCTTGCAGGCGGCGCATCACTGGATCGAGCAATACCGCAAGTTCTGGGACGAGAGCCTCGACCGGCTCGTCGAACTCCTCGAGCAGCCGATGCCCCCGATCGGCGGGCGCAAGTCGGCCGCGCGCGAACGCCCGGCCGCGCTGGCCAAACGCACCAGGACGCGGCGATGAACGAGACCTCTCCATTCGAGCTGACGATGACGCGCTTCATCCGCGCCCCGCGCGAGCGCGTCTACGACGCCTTCGTCGACGCGGCGGCGCTGCGCATCTGGAAGTGCCCGCGCGGCATGCAAGTCGCCGAGATCGCCGTCGACCCCCGCGTCGGCGGGGCCTGGCGCATGGTCATGCGGGCGCGCGACGGATCGCAGTTCAAGGTGGGCGGCGTCTATCGCGAGCTGCGCCGCCCCGATCGCATCGCCTACACCTGGCAATGGGAAGAGGGCCCGATGGTCGGCGTCGCGACGCTGATCGAAGTGAGCTTCGACGAACGCGACGACGGTACCCGGCTCGAGATGCGCCACTCCGGATTCCCCGCAGCGTCGGCGCGCGACGGGCACGAGCATGGCTGGAACGGCACGCTCAACAAGCTCGCCGAGATGCTCGATCCGCGCGGCACGGCAGCCACGCTCACGCTCTTCGGCCTGCCGCCGAGCACCTACACGCGAACGGCACGCCTGGCGTTCGCCGAAAAAGGCGTTGCCTTCACCTTTCGCGAATGCGGGCCGCACGGGCCGGACATCCTCGCCGTCAATCCATTCGGGCGCCTGCCGGCGCTGACCGACGGCGACTTCGCGCTCTACGAGACGAGCGCGATCGTCCGCTACGTCGACGAATGCTTCGACGGCNNACTTCTTTCCTGGCGGCGAAGGAGGCCAACCGGACCGCACCGCCATCGACGCGGCGCTCGCCACGATGCCGGCCGTGCTCGCCATCGTCGATCGCGGCTACAAGAAGTCGGCCTGGCTCGCCGGCGATGCGATCTCGATCGCCGATTTCTTCCTCATGCCGGTCGTCGCCTACCTCGCGCGCATGCCGGATGGCCCGCTGCTCCTCGATGCGACGCCGCATCTGCGGCGCGCGCTCGCCGCGATGCGCGAGCGACCCAGCTTTTCCGCCACCGAGCCGACGGGCCGCTTCGCCTGAGCCCTCGCGCCGGTCCTCTCACCTGCTCCAAGGAGTTGACATGTCACATCTGCCAGGAAAATTCGTCTGGTTCGAGCACGTCTCCAACGACATTCCCAAAGCACGCGGCTTCTACGAGACGCTGTTCGGCTGGCACACGGAGGCGATGCCGATGCCCGGCAGCGATCCTTACCCGGTGATTCACAACGGAGGCGCCGGCATCGGCGGCTATTCCAAGGCGCCTCCCGGCGTGCCGAACCAGTGGCTGTCGTACCTGTCGGTCGAAAATGTCGACGCCTCGTACAAGGCGGCCCTCGCCGCCGGCGCGAAGAGCCTGATGGCGCCGATGGACTACGGCTCGGCCGGCCGCGCCGCGACCCTTGCCGACCCGACCGGCGGCACGTTCTCGCTGTGGAAAAGCGCCCTGGGCGACCCGGCCGAGACCGCGGAAACGCCGGTCGGCGCGTGGTACTGGAACGAGCTCTCGACGCAGGACGACAAGAAGGCGCTCGCCTTCTACGAAAAGGTGTTCGGCTTCACGCACGACGAGATGCCGATGCCGCAGGGCACGTACTACGTGCTGAAGCAGGGCGACAAGATGCGCGGCGGCCTGTGCAAGGCCATGGATGCCTCGACGCCGCCGATGTGGATGCAGTACGTCAAGGTCGCCGACTGCGATGCCAGCGCCGCCAAGGCGAAATCGCTCGGAGCGCGCGTCGTTGTGCCGCCGAGCGACATTCCGACCGTGGGGCGCTTCGCGATGTTCATCGACCCGCAAGGCGCCGCGCTTGCGGTGATGAAGCCCGCGGCCGCCTGACCCTCGGCGCGCTCCGGGCTCGCCGTTTGTCCGGCCTCGCGGTGATCGCCTTCCCGTGAGGCCGCATGACCGCTCCCACCGCCCTCGAGCTCGGCGACCTGCGCCGCGTCACGCCGATCGACGGGGGCTTCGGCCAGGGCCGCGGCAAGCCCGTCGATCGCCACTACATCGAGGCATTCCTGCGCCGGCACGCACTCGACATCCGCGGCCGCGTCCTCGAAGTCGCGGAAGACACCTATACGCAGCTGTTCGGCGGCAGCCGCGTCACGCAGCGCGACATCCTCCACGTCGACGAAAGCAATCCGCGAGCGACGCTCATCGCCGACCTCGCCGACGCCGACGACGTGCCGAGCGACAGCTTCGATTGCTTCGTCTGCACGCAGACGCTGACCTACATCTACGACGTGCCGGGTGCGGTGGCGACGATCCACCGCATCCTCAAGCCCGGTGGCGTGCTGCTCGCGACCGTCCCGGGCATCAGCCAGATGAGCCCCTACGACCGCGATCGCTGGGGCGAATACTGGCGCTTCACGGCGCAGTCGCTCGGGCGCCGGCTCGGCGAATCATTCGGCAGCGAGAACGTCACCGTCGAGTCCTATGGCAACGTGCTCGCGTCGACGGCATTCCTGCAGAGCCTGTGCGCCGGCGGCCTGCGCCGCGACGAGCTCGATCACCGCGACCAGCGCTACCAGATGCTCCTTGCCGGACGCGCCGTCAAGGCGAAGTAGGCGCCGCCGCGCGGCGCGCGCGGCTTCGGGGCGCACCGTGGGACGAAAGAGCGGCGATGCCGCGGCTGGTTTACCCTTGCCGCTGCCGCCGCGGAGCCTTCCTATGACCAGCGTCGCCGAAAGCCCGGTCTTCCCCCAGCACATCGCCTGGGAAAGCGCCGGCACGAGCCGCATTCCCTTCATGAGCTATACGAGCGAGGAACTGCACCGTCGCGAGCTCGAGCGCTTCTTCTACAAGAGCCACTGGTGCTACGTCGGCCTCGAAGCCGAGATCCCGAGCCCGGGCGACTTCAAGCGCACGGCGGTCGGCGAGCGATCGGTGATCCTCGTTCGCGACGCCGATGGCGGCATCCATGTCGTCGAGAACGTCTGCGCGCATCGCGGCATGAGCTTCTGTCGCGAGCGCCACGGCAACCGCAAGGACTTCACCTGCCCGTACCACCAGTGGAACTATTCGCTCAAGGGCGAGCTGCAGGGCGTGCCGTTTCGCCGCGGCGTCGAGCATGACGGCGTCGTCCAGGGCGGGATGCCCGCCGACTTCAAGCCCGCCGACAACGGCCTCACCAAGTTGAGAGTCGCGACGCGCGGTGGCGTCGTGTTCGCCTCGTTCGATCACGAGATCGAGTCGCTCGAGGATTTTCTTGGCCCGGGCATTCTTCGCTATTTCGATCGCCTCTTCGACGGGCGCGAGCTGCGCCTGCTCGGCTACAACCGGCAACGCATCCCCGGCAACTGGAAGCTGATGCAGGAAAACATCAAGGACCCGTATCACCCGGGCCTGCTGCATACCTGGTTCGTGACCTTCGGCCTCTGGCGCGCCGACAACAAGTCGCAGCTGCTGATGGACGGGAAGCACCGCCACGCCGCGATGATCTCGACGCGCGGCCAGATGGGCAAGGCGGCGCAGGTGACGGCGGTCGCGAGCTTCAAGGAAGACATGAAGCTCGAAGATCCACGCTTTCTCGACATCGTCGCCGAGCCGTGGTGGGGCGGGCCGACGGCGGTGATGACGACGATCTTTCCGAGCGTCATCTTCCAGCAGCAGGTGAATTCCGTTTCGACCCGGCACATCCAGCCCGACGGCCATGGCGCCTTCAATTTCGTCTGGACGCATTTCGGCTTCGCCGACGACACCGAAGAGATGACCGAGCGGCGTTTGCGCCAGGCCAACCTGTTCGGGCCGGCCGGATTCGTCTCCGCCGATGATGGTGAGGTGATCGAGCTGTCGCAACAGGGCTTCGAGCAAAAGCCCTTCCACCGCACGCTCGTCGAGCTCGGCGGGACAGGCGTCGCCGACGCCGATCACATGGTCACGGAGACGCTGATCCGCGGCATGTACGAGTACTGGCGCGGCGTGATGGAGGCCTGAGGTGGCGGCGGCGACGATCGACTTCGAGACGTACCAGGCGCTTGTCCAGCTCTACGCCGGCTATGCCCATGCGGTCGATTCCGGCGACTGGAACCTCTGGCCCGACTTCTTCGTCGAGGCATGCTCGTACCGCCTCGTGCCGCGCGAGAACCACGAGCGCGGCTTCCCCCTGGCCACGCTGTCATTCGAAAGCAAGGGCATGCTGAGGGATCGCGTCTACGGCATTCGCGAGACGCTCTTCCACGATCCGTACTATCAGCGCCACGTCGTCGGTGCACCACTGGTTCACGAAGCGACCGCAGAGCGGATCCGGAGCGAAGCGAACTACGCCGTCTTTCGCACCAAGCTCAACGAGCTGAGCACGGTGTTCAACGTCGGCCGCTACCTCGACACCGTCGTGCGCACGCCGCAGGGCCTGAAGTTCGAGTCACGTCTCGTCGTCTACGACAGCGAGATGATCCCGAACTCGATCATCTATCCCATCTAGGCGACCCAATGGAAGAAACCTGGCTCGAGGTCGCCTCGCTCGACGATTTCGCCGCGACCGACGCCATCGCCGTCGACGTCGACAGCCGGCAGATCGCGATCTACTTCGTCGGCGGCGCGGTGTTCGCGACCGACAACCGCTGCACGCACGGCGACGCGCGCCTGTGCGACGGCTTTCTCGAAGGCCACGAGATCGAGTGCCCGCATCACCAGGGCCGCTTCGACATCCGCACCGGCGCGGCGACCGGGGCGCCGGCGAAGAAGGCGCTCGCAACCTACCCGGCACGACTCGAAGGCGCGCGTGTACTGCTGCGCCTCTGGGCCTCGCCCCGCGAAAGCCTCGGCGCCCAGGTCTTGCTATCGTCGCGAACGCCGATGAAAGCGCCGATGCATCCCGTCATCACCAGCCTGCTCGACACCGATCTCTACAAGTTCACCATGTGGCAGGCGATGCTGCATCGTCATCCGCAGACGCATGCCGAGTACACCTTCGTCTGCCGCAACGCGCCGGCGTATCCCCTTGCCGAGCTCGTGCACGAAGTCAACCGGGAGCTCGATGCGCTGTGCGCGCTCTCGTTTCGGCCGAGCGAGCTCGCCTATCTCGGCAGCCTGCGCTTCCTCCGCTCCGACTTCGTCGACTTCTTGCGCATCTTTCACTTCCAGCGCGACTTCATCGAGGCGCACGCCGCCGCCGACGGCCACGGTCTCGAGATCGTCGCCAGCGGCCCGCAAGTGCACGTCATGGCCTTCGAGATCTTCGTGCTGGCCATCGTCAACGAGCTGTACTTCCGCCGTTTCGATGCGCGCGAAGCCTGGGCGGAGGGGCGCAGGCGCCTGGCCGCGAAGGTCGCCCGGCTGCGCGAATTCGAGCGCGAGCCGAAACGAGCCACGCCGTTCGAGTTCTTCGATTTCGGCGTGCGCCGGCGCTTTTCCGGCGAGTGGCATCGCGAGGTGCTGTCGACGCTGAAGCGCGAAGTGCCCCAGTTCTTCAAAGGTGCGTCCGATGTGCTCTTCGCGCGCGACCTGGGTCTCGTGCCGATCGGCACGATGGCCCACGAATACCTGCAGACCTTCCAGACGCTCGGCGTGCGCCTGCGCGACTTCCAGCGCGCCGCGCTCGAAGCCTGGGTCCAGGAGTACCGCGGCGACCTCGGCACGGCGCTCACCGACGTCGTCGGCATGGACGCCTTCCTCGCCGACTTCGACCTCTACTTCGCCAAGCTCTTCGATGGCCTACGCCACGACTCGGGCGATCCGTTCGTCTGGGGCGAAAAGGCGCTCAAGCATTACGACAAGCTGCGCATCGACGCCAAGACCAAGCGCATGGTCTTCTCCGACGGGCTCGATTTCGAGAAGTCCTTCGCCTTGTATCGCCACTTTGCCGACCGCACCATGGTCGGCTTCGGCATCGGCACGAACCTGACGAACGACATGGGCCTGAGGACACTGCACATCGTCATGAAGCTGACGCACGCCAACCACCAGCCCGTCGCCAAGCTCTCCGACAGTCCGGGCAAGCTGCTCTGCGATGACGAGACCTTTCTCGCCTACTTGCGCCAGGTCTTCAACGTTCCCGCCTGAGTTCATGCGGTCGCGACGCCGCTTGCGTCGCCCTTGTTCCAGCGCCGCGCGCTAATCTTCCCACATGCAGCCCGATGAAGATGTACGCGCGGTCACGCTGGCGAGCGCGATCGACTTCGAAGGTTTTCGCCGCGCCTGCCGCGCGCTCTGGGCCGATCAGGTCGGTCCCGACCGCGTCAGCTGGAGTACCGCGCAGGACCCCGAGGCCGACCTCTTCGCTGCCGCCGCGAACGCGGCGGCGGCTTCGACCGCGCCGCCGGTCAGCGTGCCGTCGGGGTTCATGCCGTTGTGCGAAAGCGCGATCCTGCACCGCGATCCCAGCCGCTTCGCCCTTCTCTATCGACTCCTCTGGCGCCTGCAGATCGAGCCGGCGCTTCGCCACGATACGCTCGACCCGGACTGGGCGGCGGTGCACGAAATGGCGCAGGCGGTCCGCGCCGACATGCACCGGATGAGGACTTCAGTCCGCTTCCGCGCCATCGAAGACGGCGCCGCCGGGGGGCCGCTTCACGTCGCCTGGTTCGAGCCCGAGCACCACATCGTCGAAGCGACCGCGTCCTTCTTCGCACAGCGCGACGCGGCGATGCGCTGGGCGATCCTGACGCCCGAGCGGAGCGTTCGCTGGGACGGCGCACGCCTGCTCGCCGGCGCGCCGGCGCGACGCGACCAGGCGCCTGCCGCCGACGCCGGCGACGAGGCATGGCTCGGCTATTGCCGAAGCCTCTTCGACCCGGCACGTGGCGAGTTGAGCGAGCTGCCGAAGCGCGACGGGGCGGCCCCCTGCGAAATGCCAAGCGGCAGCGCGGCAGTACGGAGCACGACGCGGGTCCGGCGTGGGCCGAACGATCCGCAAGGATATCGGCGCCCGACGCAACCGCAGCCCGGCGCGGGCCAGCCCGCCACACCGGGGGGCGGCGCCCCGGCGACGCTGCCGGCCTTGCGCGAGGCGCTCGAGCGCTGCCGCGAGTGCCCGATCGGCGAGCACGCGACACAGGCGGTTCCCGGCGAGGGGCTCAGGCATGCCCGCCTCATGTTCGTCGGCGAGCAGCCCGGAGACCAGGAGGATCTGCAAGGCCGCCCCTTCGTCGGTCCGGCCGGGCAGCTCTTCAACCGGGCGCTGGCGCAACTCGGCATCGAGCGGCGCGATGTCTACATCACCAATGCAGTCAAACATTTCAAGTTCGAGCTGCGTGGCAAACGACGCATCCACAAGACGCCGGCGCAGCAGGAAGCGGCCGCCTGCCTGCACTGGCTCGAAAGCGAGATCGAGCTCGCCGACCCCGGCGTCCTCGTCGCGCTCGGAGCGACGGCTGCGCGCCAGCTCATGGGCACGGCCGTCGCCGTGACACGACAGCGCGGTCAGTGGCTGAAGCGCGCCGACGGCCGCTGCGTTCTCATCGCCCTGCATCCTTCGGCCCTGCTGCGCATGGAGCCCGAAGACAAGGAGGCCGCGTACGACGCTTGGCTGCGCGATCTGCGCAAAGCGGCGGACGGCGCCAGTCGATGAAGGCGCAGGCCGCGGTCGAAACGGACCCGTCCTACAGCCTGCTCGGGTCTCGCCTGACCGGGCATTCGTCGCGCCGATGCTTCAATGGTTCGAACGCCCCTGGGCATATGCACGGAGAGCACTGCCATGAACGACACCACCGAACAGCGCAAGCTCCTCTGGAAACTCATCAAGAACATCAAGTTCGCGATGTTCACGACTCGGCACGGAAACGGCCACCTGCATGCGCGGCCGATGATGACGCAGAACGAGGGCGGCATCGACGCCGACGAGAGCCTGTGGTTCTTCATGTCGAAACAGAGCGATCCGGTCGATGACCTGAAGACCGACCCGATCGTCAACGTCGTCTACGCCGATCCCTCCGAAGACACCTACGTCTCGATCTCCGGCACCGCGGCGATGCTCGAGGACCAGGCCAAGAAGGACCAGCTCTGGAGCAAGCCAGCCGAGGCCTGGTTTCCTGGCGGCTCGACCGATCCCGACCTCGCGCTGGTGCAGGTGCAGATCGTCCACGCCAACTACTGGGACGTGAAGGAAAGCAAGATCGTCCAGCTCTACACGATGGCCAAGGCCGCGGTGACGGGCCAGCCGCCGACCGAGCTTGGCGAGCACGGCATCTTGCGCATGCGCTGAAGGCGATGTCCGCCGAGGCGGCACAACGTCACGCGCCGCCGTTTTTCGCTTCCTTTGCGGTCGATCTGCACGACAAGCGTGCCGCTGTTCCGCGAATCGCTCGGCGGTCGTGGCCGATAAGGTGTCGACACCCGCCTGAGGGAATGACATGCGACACGCTTCTTCGACCTTGCATTTCTCGCACGCCTTCGGCGCGTCGGCGCCGGCGGGAGCCATCGAATGGGAAGAGCTGCCGTCGCTGGCCGCCTCGCTCGCCGACCGACTCGTCATCCTCGGCAATCGCCGAATCGGCGCAGCGGCGGCCACTGCGGCGCACCTGCGTTGCGGCGGCGTCGCTGCGACGGCCGGCTCGCCTTGGGACAGCACCCGGCCGGCCGAACTCGAGACGACCGTCGTCTCCTCGCCGTTTCACGAGCCGCTGCAAGGCGTCGCGATCCGCGAGGTGAACGAACCCGACGTCTTCCGCCACTTCTTTGGCGCCTGAGTTCGCGGCGCAGCGGACCCCGGCTCGGATGGCGGTGCACGCATCGCCTGACGCTTCGCTATGCTCGGCGCTTCGCCTTGTCTGCGCTTTTGCCGTGACCGAAACCGCCGCCGCATCGCCCGCGCCCCGACGCGCCGTCCGCTTCTACTGGGAAGACTTCCCGGTCCACCAGACGCGCGAGTTCGGCCACTACCTCGTCACCCGCCAGGCCGTCCTCGACTTCGCACGCCAGTTCGATCCGCAACCCTTTCACCTCGACGACGCTGCCGCCGAGCAATCGCTGTTCGGAAAGCTTGCCGCCAGTGGCTGGCACACCTGCGCCATGGCAATGCGCATGATTTGCGACGAGTACCTGCTCGATTCGGCCAGCCTCGGCTCGCCCGGCATCGAACGCCTGGCGTGGCCGAACCCGGTCTTTCCGGGCGACACGTTGCGCATGCGCTCGACCGTCGTCGCTGCGCGTGTGCTCGCCAGCCGCACCGCCGTCGGTCTCGTGCGCACCCGATCGGAAGTACTCAACCAGCGTGAAGAAATCGTCCTCACGATGGAAGGCGCTNNGGTGCGAGGCGCGACAATGCCGGGGCACGCTCCGTGCGGCGAAAGCCCATCCGCGCCCTCGCCGGCTGACGGCGCGCCGCTGCGGAGCCAGTAACCCGCATGGCGATAAACCCGGCAAAGGCGAACGACGAAGAAGGGGAGCCGACCCGCACCCGGCCGGCGCTCGGCCACACGCTGCCGATCGGCACGCGGCTGCGCGACTACGAGATCACCGGCCTCATCGACGAGGGCGCCCTTGGCATCGTCTACCTCGCCTGGGACCACTCCCTGCAGCGCAAGGTCGCCGTCAAGGAGTACATGCCCGCCTCCATGGCCTCGCGCGTCGGCGGCTCCGCGAGCCTGATCGTCGATTCCGATCGCCGTCTCGACACCTTCAAGGCCGGCCTGCAGAGCTTCGTCAACGAGGCCCGTCTGCTCGCCCGCTTCGACCATCCTTCGCTTGTCAAGATCTATCGCTTCTGGGAAGAAAACGG
>PLZH01000036.1 GCA_003152055.1 Burkholderiales bacterium | reverse complement strand
GTCGGCGACGCTCGTGCGCAACCCCAACTGGAGCGCGGCTACCGACTCCAGACCCGCCTACCTGGACCAGATCTACGTCAAGATCGGCGTATACACGACGGTGATCGGGCGGCAGGTCCTGGAAGGGTCGGGCATGGTGCAGAACGACACGCCCGCGCAGTCGATCGTCAAGCTCGCGTATGAAAAGTTCCGCACACAGCTGGAGATCTCACCGGGCGCCGGCGACCACTACATCGCGGTGGACAACAAGCAAGGCCCGTTCTCCAACGTGAATGTGCGCAAGGCGTTGTGGGCGGCACTCGACCGTGAAGCGATGGACAAGGCGCGCGGAGGCGAGCTCGTGACGAACGTCATGACGCATTTCATCTATCCGGAAATCCCCGGCTTCGAAGCAGCCGGTGGCCTGAAGGGCCCGCAAGCCGACTACAACGCCTACCCCCAGGGCAACCCGACGCTCGCCGCGAAGTACATGAAGCTCGCGGGCTATGCGAGCGGCAAGTACACGGGCTCGAAGACACTGCAGGTCGTCGGCTCGACCGGCAGCCCAAGTGCCGAAGACGCTGAAATCGTCAACCAGACGCTGAAGAACCTAGGCTTCAAGACGAGGTTCAACCTGGTCGACTCGTCGGTGATGTACTCGAAGTACTGCGGGGTTCCCGCCGAAGCTATCGATGTCTGCCCAAGCGTCGGGTGGGGCGCCGACTTCGGTGATCCCCAAGCGGTGCTCGACGTGCCGTTCAACGNNGAAATCAACAAGGCGATGGACGCCGCGGAGTCGGTGCTCGGCACCCAGGCGCGGGCCACGGCATGGGCGGCCATCGATCGGAAACTGGTCGCCCAGGCAGCGGCGATTCCGTTCGACTGGGACAAGCAGCCGAACATAGAGGCCAGCAACGTCGCGGGCGTCGGCGACCTGTGGGACACCGGCGAGTGGGACTACAGCTACACCTCGCTGAAGTAGCTCGAGGCCCGTGACGCAGTACATCATCCGCCGCATCCTTTGGGGTGTGCTGCTGCTGATCGCAGTGACGGCGCTGACGTTTGTGCTGTTCCGGATCCTGCCGACGGGCGACCCGGCGCGGCTGCGGGCGGGCCGCAGCGCGAGCCCCCAGGTGGTCGCCGCGATCCGCCACGACCTCGGGCTGGACAAATCGCTGTTTGCGCAGTTCTGGATCTACATGAAGGAAGTCTTCCTGCACTTCAACTTGGGCTTCAGCTACTACAGCTCAGCGCCCGTACGGGGCCTGATCGCCAACCGTCTTCCGGCCACGCTGTCGCTGGTGCTCGGGGCGAGCATCGTGTGGCTGGCGGTCGGGCTGCCGGTCGGGATCGTCTCGGCGCTGCGCCGGCGTACGCTTTCCGATCGCGTGAGCATGGGCACCGCGCTGGTGTTCGTCTCGGCGCCCGAATACTGGCTCGGGCTGATCGCCCTGTACCTATTCGCCGCTGACATCGGCAAGGTGAAGGTGTTCCCCGGCGCCGGCAGCTACGTGGGCTTGACGAGCGGCCCGTGGAAATGGTTCAGCTCGCTGCTGCTGCCGTGGCTGGTGCTCGCCGCGGGCTCCGCCGCGATCTACGCGCGGCTGATGCGCGGCAGCCTGAGCGAGACGATGGAGGAGGACTACATCCGCACCGCCCGTGCGAAGGGCTTGAGCGAGCGCCGTGTGGTTATGCGTCACGGGGTGAGGGCCGCGATCAACCCGATCGTGACGATCCTCGCGCTCGATATCGCGACGCTGCTCGGCAGCGCGGTGCTGGTCGAAACCGTGTTCGACATCCCGGGTATCGGGCGGCTGAACTATGACGCGATCACCCATTCGGACTTTCCGATCGTGCAGGGCACGGTGCTGCTGGGCGCGCTGTTCATCGTCGTGGCGAACATCCTCGTGGACATCGCCTACGCGTACCTCGATCCCAGGGTGCGCTACTCATGAGCGCTGCCGGAGAGCCACTGTTGCGCGTCGAGAACCTGCATGTCGAGTTCCCGACCGAAGACGGGGTCGTGAAAGCGGTCGACGGGATCGACTACGAGGTGGGGCGCGGATGCACGCTCGGGATCGTCGGCGAGTCCGGGTCGGGCAAGACGGTCTCGATGATGGCTGTGATGCGCTTGATCCGCGACCCGAACGCTCTCGTCACGGGCGAGGTGATCCATCGTGGCCACGATCTGTTGAAGCTCTCGCAAGGCGAGATGCGGCAGGTTCGCGGCGGCGAGATCGCGATGATCTTCCAGGAGCCGATGACGGCGCTCAACCCGTTGCACACGATCGGCGCGCAGATCGTCGAGGTGCTTGCCCTGCACGAAGGTCTCGGCCGGCGCCACGGGCGCGCCCGTGCCGTCGAGCTGCTCGCCAAGACCGGAATTCCCGAGCCGCAGCGGCGCGTCGACTCGTATCCGCACCAGCTCTCCGGGGGCCAGCGGCAACGCGCGATGATCGCGATGGCGCTCGCCTGCAAGCCCCGGCTTCTGATCGCCGACGAACCCACAACTGCTCTCGACGTGACGATCCAGGCGCAGATCCTCGCCCTGCTCGACGCGCTGCAGGCGGAGATGGGCATGGCGCTGCTCTTCATCACGCACGACCTGAACCTGGTGCGCCGCTTCACGCATCGTGTCGGCGTCATGGAGCGTGGCCGCCTGGTCGAGACGGGGCCGACCGAGCAGGTCTTCGCCGCGCCTTCGCATCCGTATACGCGAAAGCTGCTCGCGAGCCGGCCGGCGCGCCTGGTCCAGGCGATCGACCCTGCGGCGCCTGTCCTCGTCGAAGCGAAGCGCCTGCGCGTGAACTTCGACATACCGCTCGGCTGGTTTCGCCGACGCGACTTCGCCGCGGTGCGCGAGGCGACGCTTTCGCTTCGACGCGGCGAAACGCTAGGCATCGTCGGCGAATCCGGGTCGGGCAAAACGACTCTGGGCATGGCNNATGACGGTCGGCCGCATCGTCGGCGAAGGGCTCGAGCTGCACCGACCGGAGCTCGGTCGTGCCGAACGCGAAGCGCTGGTCGCGACCATGCTCGACGAAGTCGGGCTCGGCGCGGCTAGCGGCCTGGGCGATGCGATGCAGCGCTATCCACACGAGTTCTCGGGCGGCCAGCGCCAGCGTATCGCGATCGCCCGCGCCGTTGTGCTGCACCCCGAGGTGCTCGTGCTCGACGAGCCGACGTCCGCCCTCGACGTTTCGGTGCAACAGCAAGTGCTCGGGCTGCTCGTCGACCTGCAGCGGCGCTATGCGATGAGTTATGTCTTCATCAGCCACGACCTCGCCGTCGTGCGCGCGATGTCGCATCGGGTCATGGTGATGAAGGAGGGCGCCGTGGTCGAGGAAGGCGAGGCCGAGGCGCTGTTCGCGGCGCCGCGCCAGCCGTACACGCGCGCCCTGCTCGCCGCGGCGCACCTCGCCTGACGGTCGCGCGGGAACGGCGGCCTCGGCGGAGTTTCAGCCGCTCCTCAGAATTTCGCGCGCGCCCTGGCGCCAGGCCGGACTTCGTAGCGGACGTTCTTGTCGGGATCGACGAAGGTCAGCACGTCGCCTCGCCATTCGTACGGGGCGCTGAACTCGTCGATCTCCATCGTTCCCTGCATCGTCATCACGTCGACCTGGGCCGGCCGCAGATGCAGGCGATAGACGACGTCGGCGACGCGCACCTGCGCGTGCGCTTTGGAACGAAGCTCGAACTCGGCGGCACCGCACGATGGCGCACCCACGGCCGAGGTTCGGACGCACAGGGTGGCCTCGTAGCGGCCCGGCCGAGGGGCCGCGCTCGCCGCGCTCGCGGCGAAGACAAGAGTAAAGGCGAGTCCGCGCACCGCCGTCTACTTCAACAGGCCTTCGGCCTTCATCGCTTCCTGCACGGCCGGTCGCGCCGCCATGCGTGCCATGAAGGCGTTGAGGTGCTTCAGCGACGAAATGTCGATGCCGGTGTGCTTTGTCCAGCTCGTCACGGTGAAGAGATAGGCATCGGCGACCGAAAACTCATCGCCCATCAGGTAGTTCTTGCCTTCGAGTTGCGAGTCGACCCACTTCAGGCGCCCGGCCGCCTTGTCGCGCATGAGCTGCTTCGCTTCTTCCGGCATCGCTGCATTGAAGATGCCGCCCATGCCCTTGTGCAATTCGCTCGCGATGAAGTTGAGCCACTCCTGGAGGCGATAGCGGGCCATCGTGCCGGCGGGAGGCGCTAGTTTCTTGGCCGGAACCTGATCGGCGATGTACTGGACGATTGCCGGGCCCTCGCTCAGCCGCTCGCCGTTGTCGAGCTCGAGCAGCGGCACGTAGCCTTTGGGGTTGATGCCGTAGTAGTCGGTGCCGTCCTGCAGTTTGTGCGTCTTGGTGCTGGCCAGGACCGGCTCGAAGGCGAGGCCGGATTCGCGCAGGACGATGTGCGGTGAAAGCGAGCAGGCGCCCGGGCTGTAGTAGAGCTTCATGGTGGAGTGTCGCAAGCGAAGGGGCGCTCATTACACCCCGACCGCGGGAACGGCGCATTCGACCGCGTTGAACGCCCTGTGCAAACGCTGCGGACTTGCCGGCGCCGCGGCCGCCACTACATTGGTGACATGAACACTTCCGCATCCCCGCCATTTCGTTCGCGCAGCGTCGAGCGCATCGTCCGTGGTCAGGCCACTTCGGACGGCGACGGCGTCAAGCTCACCCGCGTGCTGACCCAGCCGCTGCAGCAACGCCTCGATCCCTTCCTCATGCTCGACGCCTTCGGAAGCGACGCGGCGGCCGACTACATCGGCGGCTTTCCCGACCACCCGCACCGGGGCTTCGAGACGGTGACGATCATGCAGGAGGGCCGCATGCGACACCGCGACAGCGTCGGCAACGTCGGCCTGCTCGAGCCCGGCAGCGTGCAATGGATGACGGCCGGGCGCGGCATCATTCACTCGGAGATGCCGGAGCAGGAGGCGGGCCGCATGGCCGGCTTTCAGCTCTGGGTCAATCTCGCGGCTCGGGACAAGATGCAGCCGCCCGCGTACCGCGACGTTGCACCGGCCAACGTGCCCGAGTTCAACACCGCCGAAGGCGCGAAAGTCCGCGTCATCGCCGGGCAAAGCCACGGCGTCGCGGGCTCGGTGACGCGGCCTGTCACCGAGCCGATCGTTCTCGACCTCACCTTGCCTGCGGGCGCGACCTTCGACGCGGAGCTGCCAGCCGGCCACAACGCCTTCGCCTACGTTTCGGCGGGGGGCGTAGACATCGGCGAAGTCTCGCCGACCCGCGTCGATGCGGAGCGCATGGCGATTCTCGGCAACGAGAGCAAAGCCGACGGCGTTCGCATCGTCGCGGCCGCCGATCTCGCCGTACCGGCACGCGTCCTCCTTGTCGCCGGTCGCCCGCTGGGAGAGCCGATCGCGCAGTACGGCCCGTTCGTCATGAACACGACGGCGGAGTTGCAGCGCGCCGTCAGCGACTTCCAGCGCGGCGTCCTCGCCGTCTGACGAAGCGGGGTTTTCATCGCTGCAGCGATCCGCGATGGTATGGTCGCCGCCTGCCGAACAACGGAGGCGAACGCCATGCCACGCACGATCCTCGAAGAAGCCCGCCAGCACCCGGCGATCCGCGAGAAGATTGCCAATCTGAACGCCGACATCGTCCACAACGTGCAGGCGGCGGCGACGACGAACCCGGTGCTCGTCGTCGGCATGGCCGGCAATCCGTTCGTGCGGCGGGCGCGCAAATCGCTTGCCGCCGCCGGCATCGCCTACCAGTACCTCGAGTACGGCAGCTACTTCAGCGAATGGCGCAAGCGCAACGCGCTGAAGATGTGGACGGGCTGGCCGACCTTTCCGATGGTCTTCGTCAAAGGCACGCTCGTTGGCGGCGCTCAGGAAATCGAGGCCCTGCTCACGAGCGGTGAACTGAAGCGCACGCTGGGCGAATGACGGCGCGCGCCTGGCGATCCGTCGTTGCGGCGCTCGCTGCCGCCTTCGCGGCTTGGCCTTCGGCCGGGGCCGCCGATCCCGTCCTTGCCGATTGCCACGTCGCCGGCATGCGCAACGGGGTTCTCTGCGGCAGCGTTCAGCGGCCCCTCGACCCCGAACACGCCGGGCGCGGAACGCTCACGATCAAATACGTCGTCGTTCCGGCGATGGCGCGGCGCAAGATCGCCGATCCGGTCTTCATGCTCGCCG
Organism: Burkholderiales bacterium; assembly: GCA_003152055.1. Lineage (GTDB taxonomy): Bacteria > Pseudomonadota > Gammaproteobacteria > Burkholderiales > Burkholderiaceae_C > Schlegelella_A. The sequence goes on along the minus strand of PLZH01000036.1, from coordinate 24,356 downwards.
GTGGCCCGGGCCAGAGCGCGGTGGCGATCGCGGCGCAGACGATGCCGATCTTCGCGCGCCTCAACAACCGCCGCGACATCGTCTTCGTCGATCAGCGCGGCACCGGCGGCTCGGCACCCCTTGTTTGCAAGGATGAAGACACCGAGTCGCTTGCCGAGCAATCGGAGCCCGATCAACAGTTCCGCCTGGCCGTGCAATGCAAGGCCGATCTGCTGAGGCTGCCTTATATCAAGAGCGAAGGCGACCTGGGCTTCTTCACGACATCGATCGCCGTTCAGGATCTCGAGGCGGTGCGCCGACAGCTCGGCGCCGAGCGCATCGATCTCGTCGGCGGTTCCTACGGCACCCGCGTCGCCCTCGAATTCCTGCGCCAGTTTCCGAAGGCGGTTCGACGCACGGTCCTCGATGGTGTCGCGCCGCCCGACATGGTCTTGCCGGCGAGCTTCTCGACCGACAATCAGGCCGCCTTCGACAGCCTCGCCGCCGCATGCGCCGCCGCACCGGCATGCGCCAAGGCGCATCCGGATCTTCACGCCCGATTCGCCGCGCTTCTTCAGAGCCTGCCGAAACCGGCGAGCGGTATGCAGCCGCTCACCGGACGCGACGAGAAATTCACCCTGACGCGCGAGATGCTGCTCGGCGCGGTGCGCGGCGCGCTCTACTCGCCGGCGCTGGCGTCTGCTCTTCCCGAGGCGATCGATGCGGCGGGGCGCGGCGATCTCGGCGGAATGCTCGGCCTCAACGCGACCTTGTTCGCGAAGAAGTCGACCCGGATCGCGACCGGCATGCATCTCTCGGTGGTCTGTACCGAAGACATGCCACGGCTGGCGATGGCGACCGACAAACCGGGCGCGGATTTCGGCAATGCGTTTGCGCGCATGTACGAAAAGCTCTGTTCGATCTGGCCGCGCGGCGTCGTGCCGAGCGCGTTCTACGGCATTCCTCGAAGCTCGTCGCCGGCGCTGCTGCTGAGCGGCGGCATCGACCCGGTGACGCCGCCGCGCCATGGCGAACACGTCGCTCGTGCGCTCGGGCCCATGGCGCGTCAGGTCGTCGTCGCCAATGCCGGCCACGGCGTCATGGCGATCGGTTGTGTGCGCGACGTCGTCTTTCGATTCATCGATGCGACGACGGATGCCGACGCCGTGGCGGTCGACGCCGGTTGCGCGGCGCACGTACCGCGACCACCGGCATTCGAGCCGGTCGGCTCGGCCGTGACGGCGGCTTCGGAGGCGGCGCGATGATCGAAGTACGCGCAGTCGCCAAGTCCTTCGTCGTCGCGCCGGCCGGCAAGCGCGGCCTTGCAGGCTTCGCAGGCCCCTGGCGCGAGCGCGAGCCGCGACGCGTTGTTCACGCCGTTCGCGACGTCAGCTTCAGCGCGCCCAACGGTCACATCACCGGCCTGCTCGGCCCGAACGGCGCCGGCAAGACGACGACCTTGCGCATGCTGGCGGCGCTCATCACGCCCGATGCGGGGCAACTCGCCGTCGACGGCATCGACGTCGTCACCCGGCCGCAGGAGGTGCTCGCGCGCATGGGCGTTCTGTCCGATTCGCGCGGCCTTTACCCGCGCCTCACGGCGCGCGAGAACATCGTCTACTACGGCGCCTTGCAAGGCATGGAACGCGAGGCGGCCGACGCGCGCGCGCAGGATCTGGCGCGGATGTTCGAGATGACGGCGCTGCTCGATCGCCGCACCGAAGGCTTCAGCCAGGGCGAGCGCATGAAAACGGCGCTGGTGCGGGCGCTCGTGCATGACCCGGCGAATATCATCCTCGACGAGCCGACCAACGGTCTCGACGTGCTCGCGACGCGCGCCCTGCGTGAGAGCCTGCGCTGGCTGCGCACGCCGGCGGGCGGCGGCAAGTGCATCGTCTTTTCGACGCACATCATGCAGGAGGTCGAGCGGCTATGCGACAGCGTCGTCGTCGTCGCCGACGGCCGTGCTGTCGCCAGCGGCACCGTGCCGGAGCTGCTCGAGCGCACCGGCGAGACCGACTTCGAGGAAGCCTTCGTCAAGCTGGCGTTCGGGCCCGCGCCGGCGCCAGCAGAGAAGGCGATCGCGTGAAGAAGCAGCTCGACGCCGTCGGCACGGTGCTGCGCAAGGAGTTGACGGACGCGCTGCGCGATCGCCGGACCTTGCTCGCCGTGCTTGTGTCGTCGGTGCTGATGGGGCCGCTCATCCTGGTGGCGATCTCGGGGCTCGTGGCCTCGCTAGAATCGCGCGCCGAGCAGCGCGAGGTCTACGTCTCCGGCATGGCGAATGCGCCGACGCTCAGGAACTTTCTCGAGCGTCAGACCTACACCGTGAAGGAAGCACCGGCCGACTACGAGGCGCAGCTGCGCAAGTCGCGCTTCAGCGACCCGGTCGTCGTCGTTCAGCCCGACTTCGAGAGCACGCTGGCGCGCGGCGAGTCGCCTGTCGTCGAGATCGTTTCGGACAGTGCCAACCAGCGCTCGGAAGCGAGCACCGGGCGCATCGAGCGCCTGCTCGGCGGCTTCGGCCGCGAGCGCGCGGTCCTCAACCTGGCCTTGCGTGGCGTCGCCGTGCAGCTGTTAGAGCCGATCGAGGTCGAGGAGCGCGACCTCGCGAGCACGCAGACACGGGCGACGCGCATCACCGGCATGCTGCCGTATTTCGTGATGATGGCGGTGCTCTACGGGGCACTCAACGCCGCCCTCGACACGACGGCCGGCGAGCGCGAGCGCGGCTCGCTCGAGCCGCTGCTCATGAATCCGGCCCAGCGCTGGGCCATCGTCGTTGGCAAATGGGGTGCGGTGGCCTCGGTAAGCATGCTGATCGCCGTGCTCAGCTCATTCAGCTTCCTGCCTGGGCAGTGGGTGCTGCAGAGCGATACGCTGGCGGCGATGTTCCGGTACGGCTTGCGCGAGGCGCTGCTCTTTCTCGTCGTCCTCCTCCCGTTCGCGGCCGCGCTCTCGGCCTTGCTCATGGCGGTGGCGATTCGTTGCAAGACCTTCAAGGAAGCCCAGGCGAGCGCCACGATCGTCTTGCTGGCTACCTCGCTCCTGCCACTCATCAACGTCTTCAATCTCGGCGGCGAAGCGCCCTGGCATCTCTGGGTGCCGGCGCTGGCGCAGAACACCTTGATGACGCGCGTGCTCAAAGGCGAAGGATTCGGCGTCGCCGAGATCGTGATTCCGCTTTTCGTATGTGCCGTGCTGGCGGCCGGCGGTGTCTGGTTCGTCGCGCGCATGCTGCGTCACGCCGCGCTCAAGTGAGCGAGTCGACCGGCATCGATGCTGCCGCCGCGCTCGACTGGCGCTGGCGCCGCTTCGATTCGCTCGGCGTCCACGAACTGCAATACATCTACGCTGCGCGCCAACGGGTCTTTGCGCTCGAGCAACGAAGCATCTATCTCGACGCGGACGGCTGCGACGAACTGGCGTTTCATCTCGCCGCATGGTCGACACGGCAGCGCGAGCCGCTTGCTTATGCCCGCGTCCTCGATCCCGGCGTGAAGTACGACGAGGCGTCGATCGGTCGTGTCATCACCACGGGTGTCGGGCGCGGCTGTGGCCTCGGGCGCGAGTTGGTCACGCGTGCCATCGCGCAGGCATCGATTGCGTGGCCCGGCATGGCGATTCGCATCTCGGCGCAGACACGGCTCGAACGCTTCTACGAGAGCTTCGGCTTCTCGACCGTCGGCACGCCGTATCTCGAAGACGGCATCGATCACACCGAGATGCTGCTGCGCACGCGCAATACGCCCTGACGCCGGCTGCGCGCTGGAAAAAATACAATCGGCCGCTTGCGAAAGAGCGCGCCATGCTGCATCCCCAAAAATTCGATGTCGTCGTCGTCGGCGGCGGTCACGCCGGCACCGAGGCCGCGCTCGCCGCGGCGCGGATGGGCGCAGCGACGCTGCTGCTGACACATTCGCTCGAAACACTCGGGCAGATGAGTTGCAATCCATCGATCGGCGGCATCGGCAAAGGCCATCTCGTCAAAGAGATCGACGCGCTCGGCGGCGCCATGGCCGAGGCCGCAGACGAAGCCGGCATTCACTTTCGCATCCTCAATGCGTCGAAGGGTCCGGCTGTGCGCGCGACGCGTGCGCAAGCCGATCGGGTGCTCTATCGCGCGGCGATCCGGCGCCGTCTCGAAAGCCAGCCGAATCTTTGGCTTTTCCAGGGTGCGTGCGACGACCTCACCGTCGAAGGTGACCGTGTGGTAGGAGTCGTTACGCAAGTGGGTGCTCGCTTTGAATGCTCGGCGGTGGTCCTGACCGCGGGGACGTTTCTCGATGGCCGCATTCACGTCGGCCTGCAAAGCCACCCCGGAGGCCGGGCCGGTGATCCGCCGGCGCTGACGCTCTCGAGCCGGCTCAAGGAACTGAAGCTTCCGCAAGGACGGCTGAAAACCGGTACGCCGCCTCGCCTCGATGGGCGGACGATCGACTACTCGAAACTGGTCGAGCAGCCGGGAGACGGCGTCGCTGAAGGCTGTGACCCCGGTGTCGACGTTCCGGTCTTCAGCTTCCTCGGAAATCCGTCTCGGCATCCGCGTCAGGTCTCGTGCTGGATCACCGAGACCAACTCGCGGACGCACGAGATCGTTCGCGCCGGCTTCGCCGAAAGCCCGATGTTCACGGGCAAGATCGATGGCGTCGGACCCCGCTACTGCCCGAGCATCGAAGACAAGGTGAATCGGTTCGCCGGCAAGGATTCGCACCAGATCTTCCTGGAGCCCGAGGGTCTTGCGACGCACGAGGTCTACCCGAACGGGATCTCGACCTCGCTGCCCTTTCGGGTCCAGATCGAGGCGGTGCGATCGATCGCCGGCCTCGAGAACGCGCACATCCTGCGGCCGGGCTACGCGATCGAATACGACTACTTCGATCCGCGCGAGCTGCAGCCGACCTTCGAGACGCGCTCGCTTCGCGGCTTGTTCTTCGCCGGCCAGATCAACGGCACGACCGGCTATGAAGAGGCCGCGGCGCAGGGCCTGCATGCCGGAATCAATGCGGCGCTTGCAGTCTTGGGAGGCAATCCTTGGGTGCCGTCGCGTGACCAGGCTTATCTCGGCGTCCTCATCGATGATCTCGTGACCAAGGGCGTGACCGAGCCGTACCGCATGTTTACGAGCCGAGCCGAGTACCGGCTCCTGCTCCGCGAAGACAACGCCGACACACGATTGACTGAAACCGGACGTCGGCTTGGCCTGGTTTCCGATGCGCGCTGGGAGCAGTTCGAGCGAAAGCAGGCAACGGTTTCACGTGAAACCGGGCGCGCCGCGTCGGCGCGAGTCGGCCCCACCGAGGCTATTGACCTTCGGCCGGCGTTTGCGCGCGACTATTCCCTGCTCGAGCTGCTTCGTCGTCCGGGAGTAGGCTTCGACGCGGTTTGGAGTTGGCACGGCGAAGCACCAGGTGTTTCACGTGAAACCTTGCGCGGAGAACTCGGCCGCACGCTCGCCGACCAAGTCATCGAGCAGATCGAAACCTCGGCGCGCTACTCCGGATACGTGGACAAGCAGCAGGAGCAGATTGCGCGGTCGCAACACTCCGAGAGTCTCCGGCTTCCGGAATCAATGGACTACGGCTTGGTGCGCGCCCTGTCGTACGAGGCGCGTCAGGTACTGGCCAAGCACCGGCCGGCGACGATCGGCATGGCGTCGCGCCTGCCGGGCGTGACACCGGCAGCGATCGCGCTGCTGCTCGTGCATCTGAAGAGGCAGCGTCGGGGCGGCTCGGCGGCTAACGATGACGAGGCGCTTCGCGCCAGCGCTTGAACGCCGAAAGCGCCGTCGGCGACAGTCACGTCCGGCTGGGCGCGTCGCTCGCTTCCGCCGCTGCGGAGTTGCGAGTGCCCGTATCACCTGAGCAATCTGCTCGGTTGATCGTTTTCGTCGAACTGCTCTTTCGCTGGAACCGGACCTACAACCTGACCGCGATTCGCGATCTTTCGGGGATGCTCACGCAGCACGTCGTCGACTGCCTCGCCGCAATCCTGCCGCTGCGGCGGGAGCTGGCGGGCCGCGCGCAGGCGCAGCTCCTCGATGTCGGCAGCGGTGGCGGATTGCCCGGAGTGGTCTTCGCCGTTATGGAGCCGGAGACGATCGTCACTTGCGTCGATAGCGTGGGAAAGAAGACGGCCTTCGTCCGGCAGGCCGCGGCCGCGCTGAAGCTCGACAACCTGCGCGTCGAACGCGCGCGAGTCGAGGATCTGGCCGGCGAACGGTTCGATGTGATCACGTCTCGTGCATTCGGGTCGCTAGCTGAGCTTGTTCACCTCACGGCTGGGTTGCTCGCGGACGGAGGCATGTGGATGGCGATGAAAGGAAAGGTACCTGGCGATGAAATCGCGGCCCTGCCCACCGATGTGAACATGTTTCACGTGGAACGGCTGGCCGTACCTGGCGTGCGAGGCGAGCGGTGTCTGGTGTGGATGCGCGCAGCGTCAACTAAAAGTCGATCGCGCGAAGTACCAAAGGATATATAGAAGTGAGTACATGCTTAGTAGATTCAGCTTGCTGAAGAAAATGAGTCTCCTATGAGCCGCGTCTTCTGCGTCGCGAACCAGAAAGGCGGTGTCGGCAAGACGACGACGACCGTCAACCTCGCCGCCGGCCTGGCGCGCCTGGGTCGGCGCGTTTTGCTCGTCGACCTCGATCCGCAAGGCAACGCGACCATGGGCTCCGGCGTCGACAAGCGCTCGCTCGATCCGAGCGTGTACGACGTCCTGCTCGAATCCGTTTCCGTCGCCGAAGCGAGGCGGCCAAGTCCGACGGGCGGCTATGACGTTCTCGGCGCCAATCGCGAGCTCGCCGGCGCCGAGATCGAGCTCGTCGGCCTCGAGCGTCGCAACATGCGCCTGCAGGGTGCACTCGCCGCGGTCGACAGCCAGTACGACATGATCCTCATCGACTGCCCGCCGAGCCTGAGCCTGCTGACCTTGAACGGCCTGGCCTGCGCGCATGGCGTCGTTGTGCCGATGCAGTGTGAATATTTCGCACTCGAAGGCCTCAGCGATCTCGTCAATACGATCAAGCAGGTGCACGCCAACATCAACCCCGCGCTGGAAGTCATCGGTATCCTGCGCGTCATGTTCGATGCTCGTATCACGTTGCAGGCGCAGGTCAGCGAGCAGCTGAAGGCGCACTTCGGGGACCGCGTGTTCGACACCGTCATTCCGCGCAACGTGCGTCTCGCCGAGGCGCCGAGCTACGGCATGCCGGGTGTGGTGTTCGACGCCTCTTCGAAAGGCGCGCTCGCCTTTCTCGAGTTCGCTCGCGAGATGGCGGCACGCGTCGACGGCCGATACGCGGCTGCATGAACGGGCCGTTCGAGACCGAGTTGCTGGTCCGCGTCGAGGAGGCGGGCATCAACGCGAGCGCGCCGCGCGAGCAGCTGTGGGTCGACGGTTGGCTGGTGCGCTTGTCGCCGGGCAAGGCGAAACGGGCGCGATGCATCCAGGCCGTAGCGCCCGGGCGCCTGTCGGTCGAGGCCCGGCTGAAGCGCTGCCTGGCTCACTACGCCGGCGTCGGGCTTCGCCCGTACGTCCGCATCACGCCGTTTTCCCAGCCTCCCGATCTCGACGCGCGGCTCGCCGATCTCGGCATGGAACGCATCGACGATACCCGGGTCATGGTCGCCTCGATGGCCGAGCTGTCCGATGTCACCGGCGACACCGCGATTGCGGCATCCGACGTTCGATTCCAACCTGCCGCCGCCACGGTCTTCGCCGAGTGGATCGGCTCGCAGCGCGGATCATCGAGCGCAGAACGCATTGCCCACGCCGAACGCCTGTGCGATGCACCGGTGCGGTATCACGGCGTTCTCGTCGTCGATCCGAGCGGCGCGACCGTTGCCGGCGGCCAGGTCGCCGTTGAAGACGAATTCGCCGGTCTCTACGACATCTTCACGGTAGCCTCGGCCCGCAACCGCGGGCTGGCGCGAACGCTATGCCGCCATCTGCTCGCATACGCCGCGGCCCAAGGGGCGGGCAAGGCCTATCTGCAGGTCGAGGCCAGCAACGAATCAGCGCGTCGCGTTTATCGGCGGCTCGGCTTCGAAGACGCCTACGCCTATCACTATCGCTCGCCGCCGGCCTCATGAGGTCGGCGTGGCGTCACAGGCCGGTGTCTTCATCGACGCCGAGATGCACGTTCATCGCCTGCACTGCCGCACCGCTCGCGCCCTTGCCCAGGTTGTCGAGGCGCGCCATGAGCAGCACCTGCGTCTGGTTGCCGAACACGAAGAGCTCGACACGATTGCTGTCATTGCACGCCTGTACGTCGAAGTAGCCGTCATCGAGGAGCGCCGGATCGCGCAAAGGCATGACGCGCACGAAACGCTCGCCGGCGTAGCGCTCCGCCAAGGCAGCGTGCAATTGCTCGGCCGTCGTGCCGCGCCGGGCTTCGGCGAGATGCAGCGGCACCGTAACCGACAGGCCCTTGAAGAAGTTGCCGACGACGGGCATGAAGATCGGCCGCGTCTCGAGCCGGCTGTGCGCCGTCATCTCGGGAAGATGCTTGTGCGCCAAGCCGAGCGCGTACGGCCGCGGCGAGAGCAGCCGTGCGTCGCCGGCCGCCTCGTATTGCGCGATCATCTTCTTGCCGCCGCCCGAATAGCCGGTGATCGACGTCGCCGTCAGCGCCGCCGACTGCGGGACGAGGCCGGTGTCGACGAGCGGTCGCACGAGCAGGATGAATCCGGTCGCATGACAGCCCGGGTTGGCGATGCGCTTCGACGCCCGGATCTGGGCCCGCTGGTCGGGCGCGAGTTCGGGCAGACCGAAAACCCAGTCGCTCGCCGTGCGATGCGCCGTGCTCGCGTCGATGAGGCAGGTGGCCGGATTGGTCACGAGGGCCGCGGCTTCGCGCGCCGCTGCATCGGGCAGGCAGAGGAAGGCGACGTCGGCAGCGTTGAGCAGACGCGCCCGCTCGGCCGTGTCCTTGCGCAATTCGGGGGCGGCACGCAACACCTCGACGTCGCCGCGCCGGGCGAGGTATTCGTGGATGCGAAGGCCGGTCGTGCCTTCCTGGCCGTCGACGAAAACGCGAATGGTCATGGGCGCAAGTGAGCGGGGACGCATCAAGCATACGGCAGAGCGGCCCGGTGTGCGCGGCAGCGCCGTTGCGACGCGCCGCGCCGCGGCGATCACGGACAATCGACCGATGGCAACGAAGAAACCCAAGGGCCTCGGGCTCGGCCTCGAAGCCTTGCTCGGGCCCACCGTTGCCGCGGCGTCTTCGACCGCTGGCGCCGGCAGCGACGGCGAACCGCATACGCTCGCGCTCGAACAGCTCCAGGCTGGGCGCTATCAGCCGCGAACACGCATGGACGAGGGCGCGCTCTACGAGCTCGCCGAAAGCATCAAGGCGCAGGGCGTGATGCAGCCGGTGCTGGTGCGGCCGATCGCTGCGCAGGATGGCGGCCCGAAGCGCTTCGAGATCATCGCCGGCGAGCGTCGATTCCGTGCTGCTCGCCTGGCGGGCCTCGACCGCGTCCCGGTCCTCGTGCGCGACGTGTCGGACCAAGCGGCGGCAGCGATGTCGCTGATCGAGAACATCCAGCGCGAAGACCTGAATCCGCTCGAGGAAGCGCGCGGCCTGAGGCGCCTGACGGAAGAGTTCGGCATGACGCACGAAGCCGCGGCGCGCGCCGTCGGAAGGTCGCGCAGCGCCGTGACCAATCTTCTGCGTCTTCTCAACCTCACCGCGCCGGTGCAGCAGCTGCTCCTCGCCGGCGACATCGAGATGGGCCACGCGCGTGCACTATTGCCGCTCGACGGCGCCGAGCAGATCATCGACGCCAACGAGATCGTCGCCAAAAGGCTCAGCGTTCGCGAGGCCGAGAAGCTCGTCGCACGGCGCGCCGCACGTGCCGGCCGACAAACGCCGCTCTTGCGCGCAAAACGTCAGAAGGCACGCGACATTCTTCGTCTCGAGCAGCAACTGTCGGATGCGCTGGCCGCTCCGGTGGAGATTCGCATCAGGAACAAGGGACCCGGTGCCGGGGATCGCGGCGAAATCGCGATCGTCTTCGCTTCGCTCGACGAGTTGAATGGCCTGCTCGGCAGGCTCGGTCAGGACGCGGCATGACCGTGGCCCTCTGCGCCGAGAAGCTTTGCACGGCATGCGATGCCATTTGACAGGTCGGGGTCAACGCGGACCGATTTCGGCACGTTGCTTGCTAACCAACTCATCGCACAGACGCATTTGAGCAACGCCACAAAGACCTCGCTATTTGAAGCATGGGTCTTTGGCAGGATGATCCAAGCTTGAGCCGCACCTGCTGGTGAAAGGAAAGCTCTGATGGCGCCCACCGGGCTCCATCAGAACTTCCCCGGACGCACGAAGACCCACAAGGTCTCCGGCGCCTCCTCGTCGCACAGGAGATCAGCATGGATGTCATCAGCAACTTTGCCGCGCGCTTCGAGCGCAATCGCGAAGAAGAGCTGTCGATCGAAGAGTACTTGGCCGAATGCAAGCGCAGCCCGCTCGCCTACGCCACCGCCTCCGAACGCATGCTGAAGGCGATCGGCGAGCCGCAGATGGTCGACACGCGCAACGACACGCGCCTGTCGCGGCTGTTCGCGAACAAGGTCATCAAGATCTACCCCGCGTTCGCCGAGTTCTACGGCATGGAAGACGCGATCGAGCAGGTCGTGAGCTACTTCCGCCACGCGGCGCAAGGCCTCGAAGAGAAAAAGCAGATCCTCTATCTGCTCGGCCCCGTCGGCGGCGGCAAGAGCTCGATCGCCGAACGGCTGAAGCAGCTCATGGAGCACGTGCCCTTCTACGCGATCAAGGGCTCGCCCGTGAACGAATCGCCGCTCGGGCTCTTCGATCCGGCCGAAGACGGGCCGCTGCTAGAGAAGGAATACGGCATCTCCGCGCGCTATCTCAATCGCATCCTGAGCCCCTGGGCCGTCAAGCGCCTCGACGAATACGGCGGCGACATCCGCAAGTTCAAAATCGTCAGGCGGCATCCAAGCGTGCTCAAGCAGATCGGCGTTTCCAAGACCGAGCCGGGCGACGAGAACAACCAGGACATCTCGGCGCTGGTCGGCAAGGTCGATATCCGAAAGCTCGAGACCTTCGCCCAGGACGACCCCGACGCGTACAGCTTCTCCGGAGGCCTGTGCCTCGCCAACCAGGGCCTGCTCGAGTTCGTCGAGATGTTCAAGGCGCCGATCAAGGTGCTGCACCCGCTGCTTACGGCGACCCAGGAGGGCAACTTCAAGGGCACCGAAGGCTTTGGCGCGATCCCGTTCGACGGGATCGTGCTGGCGCACAGCAACGAGAGCGAGTGGAAGACGTTTCGCAACAACAAGAACAACGAAGCCTTCCTCGATCGCATCTACATCGTCAAGGTGCCGTACTGCCTGCGCACTTCCGAAGAGGTGAAGATCTACGAGAAGCTGCTGCGCAACTCGTCGCTCGCCGAAGCCAAGTGCGCGCCCGGCACGCTCAAGATGATGAGCCAGTTCGCGATGCTGACACGCCTGAAGGAGCCCGAGAACTCGTCGCTCTACTCGAAGATGCTGATTTACGACGGCGACAACCTGAAGGACACTGATCCTCGCGCCAAGAGCTACCAGGAATACCGCGACTACGCCGGCGTCGACGAAGGAATGAGCGGCGTATCGACCCGCTTCGCATTCAAGATCCTGTCGAAAGTCTTCAACTTCGACCCGGCCGAGGTGGCGGCCAATCCAGTGCACCTGATGTACGTGCTCGAGCAGCAGATCGAGCGCGAGCAGTTCCCGGCCGAGACCGAGCAGAAATACCTCGGCTTCATCAAGGAGCACCTGTCGGCGCGCTACGCCGAGTTCATCGGCAAGGAGATCCAGACCGCGTATCTCGAGAGCTACAGCGAGTACGGACAAAACATCTTCGATCGCTATGTGACCTACGCTGACTACTGGATCCAGGATCAGGAATACCGCGACACCGACACCGGCGAAGTGTTCGACCGCGCCCAGCTCAACGCAGAGCTCGAGAAGATCGAGAAGCCCGCCGGCATCTCGAACCCGAAGGACTTCCGCAACGAGATCGTCAACTTCGTGCTGCGGGCTCGCGCCAACAACAACGGCAAGAACCCGCTCTGGACGAGCTACGAGAAGTTGCGCACGGTGATCGAGAAGAAGATGTTCTCGAACACCGAGGAGCTTTTGCCCGTCATCAGCTTCAACGCCAAGGCGAGCGCCGACGAGGCGAAGAAGCACGAGAACTTCGTCAACCGCATGGTCGAGAAAGGCTACACGGCTAAGCAGGTTCGGCTGTTGTGCGAGTGGTACCTGCGCGTGAGGAAAAGCAGTTGATGAAGCCCACACACACACTTCGTTTGCTACCCCTCGAGGGAGCGGCCAGCGCCCTTGGGGCGGCCCGGCGGGCGCTGACGTCTTTCTAGCGATGCTCCAGCAAATCATCGATCGCCGGCTCGCGGGCAAGAACAAGTCGATCGGCAATCGCGAGCGATTCCTGCGCCGCTATCAGGGTCAGGTGCGCGACGCGGTGCGGCGTGCGGTCGACCAGCGCGGCATCCGCGACATCGAGAAGGGCGAGGACATCCACCTGCCCAGGCGCGATATCAGCGAGCCGATCTTCAGCCACGGCACGGGCGGCGCGCGCGAGATCGTTCATCCCGGCAACCGCGAATACGTTCGCGGCGATCACATCGAACGCCCGCAGGGTGGTTCGGGTAGCAGCGGCCAGGGTCAGGCGGGCGATTCCGGTGAGGGGGAAGACGACTTCGTCTTTCATCTCACCAAGGAAGAGTTCATGCAGATCTTCTTCGACGATCTGGCTCTGCCGCGCATGACTCGCACCCAGCTCGCCGAGACACCGGAAATGAAGAGTCATCGCGCCGGCTACTCGAATACGGGAACGCCGAGCAACCTGAGCGTGATCCGATCGATGCGTGGCGCCATCGGCCGGCGAGTGGCGATCGGCGCCGGCTCACGCGCCGAACTTGCCGCATTGCAGCATCAGCTCTCGCTCTTGCCTGAATCTGGCGCCGATGCTTGCGAAGTCCTGGCCCGCAAGGAACTCGAGCGGCAGATCGGTGCGCTGCGCGCAAGACTTGCGCGCATTCCCTACCTCGACCCGATCGACCTGCGCTTTCGCAACCGCGTGAAGCTGCCGGTGCCGACGGCCAAGGCCGTGATGTTCTGCCTGATGGACGTGTCGGGCTCGATGGACGAAGCGAGGAAGGATCTCTCGAAGCGCTTCTTCATCCTGCTCTATCTTTTCCTGACGAGGCACTACGAGAAGATCGATCTCGTTTTCATCCGCCATCACACGCAGGCGCAGGAGGTCGACGAGGAGAACTTCTTTCGTGCCCGCGAGACCGGTGGTACCGTTGTCTCGAGCGCGCTCGTGCTCATGGACGAGATCATCCGCGAGCGCTATTCGCCCGACGACTGGAACATCTACGGCGCGCAGGCGAGCGATGGCGACAACTGGCACCACGACTCCGGCCGCTGCCGCGAGCTGCTCGCCGAAAGCCTCCTGCCGAAGTGCCGCTATTTCGCCTACGTGCAGGTGGCCGAGGAAGAGCAGAACCTCTGGGAAGAGTACGCGAGGCTGCAGGAGGCATCGCGCCACTTCGCAATGCGCAAGGTGACGCAGCCCGGCCAGATCTATCCGGTGTTCCGCGACCTCTTCAAGAGCGAAGGAGCGGCGGCGTGAAGGGCGCGATCCATCCCGAGCCGCGTTTTTCGCCCGGCGCGCGCAGGCTGCGGCCCGAACGGACGTTGCCGCTGGCGCCTCTGCCGGCCGGCCCGCGCCCACAGGCGCCCCTGCCCGACCCGAGCGACTGGACCTTCGATCTGATCGAGCAGTACCACGAGAAGATCCGCGCCGTCGCCCAGCGCTACGCGCTCGACACCTATCCCAACCAGCTCGAGGTCATCACCGCCGAGCAGATGATGGACGCCTACGCCTCGGTCGGCATGCCGGTGAATTACAGGCACTGGAGCTACGGCAAGGAATTCATCGCCAACGAACGCAGCTATCGGCGCGGGCAGATGGGCCTGGCCTACGAGATCGTGATCAATTCCGATCCTTGCATCAGCTACCTGATGGAGGAGAACACCACAGCGATGCAAGCGCTCGTCATCGCCCATGCGGCCTACGGGCACAACAGCTTCTTCAAGGGCAACTACCTGTTTCGCCTGTGGACCGATGCGTCGTCGATCATCGACTACCTCGTCTACGCCCGAAACTACGTCGCCGAATGCGAAGAGAAGTATGGTATGCCGGCGGTCGAAGACCTGCTCGACAGCTGCCACGCGCTGCAGAACCATGGCGTCGACCGCTATCACCGGCCGAGCAAGATCTCGCTGGCCGAGGAACAGACGCGGCGTGCCGAGCGGCTGGCCTACGCGCAGGCCCAGGTCAACGACATCTGGCGGACCCTGCCGCGCCGGCCCGACCGCCCCGAAGACAGCGCCGACGCGAAGCGATTCCCCGCCGAGCCGCAGGAGAACATCCTCTACTTCATCGAGAAGAACGCGCCGCTGCTCGAGCCCTGGCAGCGCGAGGTCGTGCGCATCGTGCGCAAGATCGCGCAGTACTTCTATCCGCAGCGGCAGACGCAGGTGATGAACGAGGGCTGGGCGACGTTCTGGCACCACCTCCTGCTCAACACGCTCTACGACGAAGGCCACCTGACCGACGGCGTGATGATCGAGTGGCTGAAGTCGCACACGAACGTCATCTTCCAGCCGCCGGTCGGCCATCCCGCGTACGGCGGCATCAATCCGTACGCGCTGGGCTTCGCCATGTACACGGACATCCGGCGCATCTGCGAGAGCCCGACCGTCGAAGACCGCGAATGGTTCCCGCAGCTCGCCGGCGCCCCATGGCTGCCGGCCATGCACCACGCGATGCGCAACTTCAAGGACGAGAGCTTCATCGGCCAGTACCTCTCGCCCAAGGTGATCCGCGACCTGCGCCTCTTTTCCATCCTCGACGACGAGCACGACGAGCAGCTGCGCGTCTCCGCGATCCACGATACCGCGGGCTATCGGCACGTGCGCGAGGCGCTTTCGCGGCAATACGACCTCAGCTCGCGCGAGCCCGATATCCAGGTTTGGAGCGTCGACCTGCGCGGCGACCGGTCGCTGACGCTGCGCCACACCCGGCACAACAACCGGCCGCTGCACGACGGCGCGCAGGAAGTGCTCAAGCACGTCGCCCGCCTCTGGGGCTTCGGCGTCAATCTCGAGAGCGTCGATTCCTACGGCGACGTCACGACGCACTGGTCGATCACGACTTCGGAGCTGGCGCAGATCTGAGAAGGGGCGAATCTTCCTGCTACGCGGGCCGATCTCAGGCCTGCGCTCCTCGCCGTACGCCTGTACGGCTCTCGGTGCTCGACCTGACCTCGGCCCGCTCGCGACGGGATCTTCCCCGTCTGCGCGCGCTTACAGCGAGAAGATCTTGCCCGGATTCATGATGTTCTTCGGATCGAGCGCCCGTTTCACCGTGCGCATCATCTCGATCGCTCCGGCCCCGGCTTCGCTGACGAGAAAGCCCATCTTGTGCAGGCCGACGCCGTGCTCGCCGCTGCACGTGCCGTCCATCGCCAGCGCGCGCATGACCAGCGCCTCGTTGAGCCGCTCTGCGGTCTCGCGCTCCTCGGGCCTGGCCGGATCGACCAGATAGGCGATGTGAAAGTTGCCGTCGCCGACGTGGCCGACGATGTAGTGCTGCAGGCCGGCGGCGAGGGCCTCTTCCGATGCCTTCACCACCGATTCGGCCAGACGCGAGATCGGCACGCAGGTGTCCGTCGTCACGGTGCGGCAGCCGGGCTTCATCTGCAGCCCCGCGAAGTAGGCCCGGTGCCGCGCCGTCCACAGCTTCTTGCGCTCCTCGGGAGTCGTCGCCCACTGGAACCCTTCGCCCCCGTGCTCGCTCGCGATCTCCTGCACCGCCGTCGCCTGCTCGGCGACGCTGGCAACGCTCCCGTGGAATTCCATCAGCAGCATCGGCGCTTCGGCAAGCGAGAGCTTGTCGTGGCGGTTCACGGCCTGCACGGCAAAGCGGTCGAGCAACTCGCAGCGGGCGATCGGAATGCCCATCTGGATGATCTCGATCGTCGTGCGCACCGCCGCGTCGATTGACGGAAAGGTGCAGGTCGCCGCCGACATCGCTTCGGGCAGCGGATAGACGCGCAGGGTGATCTCGGTCATCACGCCGAGCGTGCCCTCACTGCCGATCATGAGCCGCGTCAGGTCGTAGCCCGCCGACGACTTGCGCGCCCGAGTGCCCGTGTGGATGACTTCGCCCTGCGCCGTGACGACGGTCAGGCCGAGCACGTTTTCACGCATCGTTCCGTAACGCACGGCGTTCGTGCCGCTCGCGCGCGTCGCGCACATGCCGCCGATCGAGGCGTCGGCGCCCGGGTCGATCGGGAAGAAGAGGCCGGTGTGACGGATCTCGTCGTTCACCTGCATGCGCGTCACGCCGGCCTGAACGGTCACAGTCAGGTCCTCGGGGTTCACCGCAAGTACCTTGTTCATGCGCGAGAGGTCGATCGAGACGCCACCCTGCACCGCGAGCAGATGACCTTCGAGCGATGAGCCGACGCCGAAGGGGATGACGGGCACCGCATGGCGGTCGGCGAGCTTGACGACGGCGGCGACGTCTTGCGTGCTTTCGCAGAAGACGACGGCCTCCGGTGGCGGAGCATCGATCGGCGACTCGTCGCGACCATGCTGCTCGCGTACCGCGAGCGCGGTCGAGCAGCGTTCGCCGAAGTGCGCCTTCAAGGCCTGGAGCATCGCCGGCGGAACCGCGCGGGGCTCGATGCGCGGCAGCAGGTAGGCAGGCAGCGGTGCGTTCATGCGAGGTCTCCTCGGTGGGCAAGCCACCGTCGGGTCATTGTAGGAATGCGGCGCCGCGATTGCCGACGCGCTGCTAGGATCGCTTGCAATCATGGCCAACCGCCTGTCCCAGATCGCGACCCGCACCGGCGACGACGGCACGACCGGCCTTGGCGACGGTACGCGTGTCGGCAAGAACCATCTTCGCATCGCCGCGCTCGGCGACGTCGACGAGCTGAATTCGAATCTGGGCGTGCTCCTCGCCGAGCCGCTGCCGGACGACGTTCGCGCCTTGATCGTCGTCATCCAGCACGAGTTGTTCAACCTGGGCGGCGAGCTGTCGATTCCGGGCTACGAATTGCTGAAGAGTGAAGCCGTGGAGCGCCTCGACGAGGCGCTCGCCCATTACAACGCCACGCTGCCACGGCTGAAGGAATTCATCCTGCCCGCCGGTACGCGCAGCGCCGCGCTGGCGCACGTCGGCCGGACGGTGGCGCGGCGTGCCGAGCGCGCCGTCGTCGCCCTGGCCGCACAGGATGCGGTACGGCCGCAAGCGCGCCAATTCCTCAATCGCTTGAGCGACCTGCTCTTCGTTCTCGCGCGAGTCCTCAATCGCGCCAACCTCGACGGCCAGGGCGGCGACGACGTCTACTGGCAGAGCGAAAAGCTCGCGCGCGACAAGGACTGAGTCACGCAGGGGCCAATCTGTGCGGGCTGGATGCCCGCTGCAAGATGGATCCTCGCCAGGGCCCGGCGTCAGCCGCGGCGGGCCTGCACGGCGCGGCTGAGCTTGTCGAGAACGGCCGCCGATTCGTCCCAGCCGAGGCAGGCGTCGGTGATGCTCTGGCCGTAGGCGAGCTTGGCGGGGTCGTCGCGGCCGGCGCTGAATTTCTGTGCGCCGCTCGTCAGATGGCTTTCCACCATGACTCCGAAGATGCAGCGATTGCCGGCGCGCAGCTGATCGGCCACGTCGCTCGCGACCTCAATCTGCCGGGTGTGCTCCTTGCCGCTGTTGGCGTGGCTGCAGTCGACCATCAGCGTGCATGGCAGCTTGGCCGCTTCGATCTCCCGGCAGGCCGCAGCGATCGACGCGGCGTCGTAGTTCGGCGTCTTGCCGCCGCGCAGGATGACGTGGCAGTCCCTGTTGCCGCGCGTCTCGACGATGGCGACCTGGCCGTTCTTGTGCACCGAGAGGAAATGGTGCGCCCGTGCCGCCGCCTGGATCGCGTCGATGGCGATGCGGATGTTGCCATCGGTGCCGTTCTTGAAGCCGATCGGGGCCGAGAGGCCCGACGCGAGCTCGCGATGCACCTGGCTTTCCGTGGTCCGCGCGCCGATCGCGCCCCAGGCGATCAGGTCGCCGAGGTACTGCGGCGAGATCACGTCGAGAAATTCGCTGCCCGCAGGCACGCCGAGACGATTGATCTCGAGCAGCAGCTGGCGGCCGATACGCAGGCCTTCGTCGATCCGATAGCTCTCGTCGAGATACGGGTCATTGATGAGGCCTTTCCAGCCGACGGTCGTGCGCGGCTTTTCGAAATAGACGCGCATCACGATCTCGAGCGTGTCGGCGAAGCGGTCGCGCTCGGCCTTGAGCCTCTTCGCGTAATCGACCGCGGCGAGGGGATCGTGGATCGAGCATGGCCCCATGATGACCAGGAGCCGGTCGTCCTCGCGCTGCATGATGCGGCGGATCACACCGCGCGTGTCGCCGATGAGCTGCTCGACCGGCGTGCCGGCGATCGGGAAGAAGCGGATCAGATGCTCCGGCGGCGGCAGCGGCGTCACGTCCTTGATGCGCAGGTCGTCGGTGCGGCTGGTGCGTTCGCTGTGCGCATACGCACCTTCGGCGGAAGCGGGGTTCGTCGTCATGGCGCTGGTTCTCCTTGGATGCGGTGGGGTGGTGTCGCGCCAAACCAAAAAAAACCGCCGGGGGTTACCCGGCGGTTTTGGAGTTCGGTTTGCGCTGGTCTTGTCTAGCGTCGAGCCTCTCCATCCGCCGGGCGGTGCGAGAACGCAAAATACGCGTAGAACCAGTTGCGCGAAAGCATGGGAGCGAATGTAGCACGGCGAATCGACGCCGCATCAAGGGAGGCAAGCCATGGAACGAAGGAAAGTATTGACCGCAGGCGCGGCGACGGGCCTCGCCGCGCTCGCGGCCTGTGCCAGCAATGCAGCGAGCCCGGGCTCGCGACCGATCTTCAGCGTCGTGCAGCCAATGCTGCCGATCGCCGGATCGAGCGAGATGTTTCCGGTGCGCCGCATCTACTGCATCGGCCGCAACTACGCCGCGCATTCGCGCGAGATGGGATCCGATCCGACGCGCGAGCCGCCCTTCTTCTTTCAAAAGCCCAGCGATGCGATCCAGTACGTAGAGCCCGGCACGACGGCAGAGCACCCGTATCCGACGCTGACCAAGAACTACCACTACGAGATCGAGCTCGTCGTCGCGCTCGACAAGGGTGGCAGGAACGTGCCCGCCGGGCAGGCGCTCGCGCTCGTCTACGGCTACACGATCGGCCTCGACATGACGCGCCGCGACCTGCAGCGCGCGATGGGTGACGAGAAAAAGCCCTGGGAGATCGGCAAGAGCTTCGACCACTCGGCGCCGATGGGGCCGATCCATCGCGTCGCCGAGGTCGGCCACTTCAAAAGCGGCGCGATCACGCTCAAGGTCAACGGCGTCGTCAAGCAGAGCGCCGACCTGAGCCAGATGACCTGGAACGTCGCCGAGCAGATCGCCAAGCTCTCGCAGGCTTTCGAGCTGATGCCGGGTGACCTCATCTACAGCGGCACGCCGGAAAACGTCGGCCCGGTCGTTCCGGGCGACGTCATGCAGGGCTTCATCGCCGGCTTGCCGACGCTGGACGTTCGCGTGGTCTAGCGTGAGCCGCGTCTAGCTTAGCTAGCTAAGCTAGAACTAGACCGTCCCGCCGACGGTGAGCCGGGTCGATGCGCAGCGTCGGCTGGCCGACGCCGACCGGCACGCTTTGCCCTTCCTTGCCGAAGACGCCGGTGCGATGAGCGTCAGAACAACGCGAGGAAAGGCGGCGTTCGCGTGTCCATGAGTCGATGCAACACGCGTAGACAGCCACGGACCGGCGCTCAATACATCACGTAGATGAAATCCGACACCTGGCCCGTTTCCTGGCCGTCAACGCGCAGTTCCTTGGCCAGCGCCGCCAGCCCGGCGCCGAGCGTGACGAGGCCGAGGCCGCTGTCGTCGCGCCACAGCGTTCGCAGGTCTGCGGCGACCGTGTCGACCGATGCACAGCCGCCGGTCTCGAAGTCGGCCTTGGACATTGCCTTGCACTGCCGGTTCACGTAGTAAGTGGACGCGTCGGCGAGCAGATCAGTCTCGAGGAAACGCCGTCCGTTCGACTTGGCTTTCAAGGCCAGCGGCAGCATCTGCTCGATGAAGAACCGATCGATTTGCGCATCGAGTTTGTCAGTCATGTCCGTACACTTTCTTCCAGTTCTCGTCGTCCTCGAACTCGGGCTGTTTGTCCTTCCACAGCAGGAACTCGCCGAGGACCAGCAGATCCATCTCGGTGCGCATGAAACAGATGTAGGCATCCTTGGGGCTGCATACGATGGGTTCCCCGCGCACATTGAACGAGGTGTTGACGAGCACTCCGACGCCCGTGATCGCCTTGAACGCCTTGATCAGGCGGTGGAACTCCGCGTGATCCGCCGGGTGAACGGTCTGTACTCGTGCGCTGTAGTCCACATGGGTGATCGCCGGCAGGTCGGAGCGCGGCTGATTGACGATGCGCAGGAGATCATCGTCGTTGTCGCTCCCGAAAAGCTCCGGATCGATCGGTAGCCGGCGTCTTTCCAGCACGGGCGCCACCAGCAGCATGTAGGGGCTTTCGCCCGACATCTCGAAGTATTCGCCAACGTCTTCGACCAGCACCGCGGGTGCGAAGGGCCGGAACGATTCGCGGTACTTGATCTTCAGATTCAGTTTGCTCTGCGTGTCCGCTCGCCGCGCGTCGCCGAGGATCGAGCGGGCGCCGAGCGACCGCGGGCCGAATTCCATGCGACCGGAGAAGAAGCCGACGACCTTGCCGTCGGCGAGCACGGCCGCCACTTGGTGCGCACGCTCGTTCGCATCGCTCACGCGCTGTGCCGGATAGTCGCGGCGGTCTATGAAGGCGGCGATTTCCGCGGCCCCGTAGGCGGGCCCGAGATAGCTGCCGTGTTGGCTGTCCCGTCCATCCGGGGAAAGCCGGCGCGGTTCGTCGAAGTAGTGGTGATGCACCAGCAGGGCCGCTCCCAGGGCACCGCCCGCATCACCGGCGGCAGGCTGAATCCAGAGATCTTCGAAGACGCGCTCGCGTTGCAAGGCCCCGTTGGCGACGCAGTTCAGCGCGACTCCGCCTGCCAGCACCAGATGCTTGGCCCCGGTCTCCCGGCGTGCGTGCCGTGCGATCCCCAGCACTAGCTCCGTCGTCACGGCCTGAATCGACGCGGCCATGTCCATGTCGCGCCGGGTGATCCGGGATTCGGGCTGTCTCGCGGGCGCGCCGAACAACTCGTCGAACTTCCGGTTCGTCATCGTCATGCCGTCGACGTAGCCGAAATATTCGAGGTTCAGGCGATAGGACCCGTCGGCCTTGATGTCGATGAGATGGTCCTTGATTTTCCGCGCGTACACCGGCTGGCCATAGGGAGCAAGCCCCATCAGCTTGTATTCGCCGGAGTTGACCTTGAAGCCGCAGTAGCACGTCAACGCGCTGTACAGCAGGCCGATCGAGTGCGGATAGTCGATTTCCTGGAACAGCTCGATCTTCGCGTCGAAGCCCGCGCCGACAGACGTCGTCGACCACTCGCCGACGCCGTCGAGCGTGAGTATCGCGGCCTCCTTGAAGGGTGACGGGTAGAACGCCGAGGCGGCGTGCGCCATGTGGTGTTCGCTGAACAGAACCCTTCCGAGCTTGCCCCTGCTCCCGATGGCCTGCTCCACGAAGTCATCGACCCACAGCTTGACGCCGAGAATCGAACGCGCCGCCTTGCGGAACTGCTCTTGCGCCGGCACACCGGCATGCATGCAGCTGCGCACGACGCGATCCCAGGTCTCGAGGGCCTTGTCGTAGAAGACCACGGCGTCCAGGTCCTCCGCTTCGACGGCGCCCTCTTCGAGGCAATAGTTGATGGCGTGGCGCGGAAAGGCGGCGTCGTGTCGCCGGCGAGTGAATCTCTCTTCCTGCGCGGCGGCCACGATCCGGCCATCCTCTACCAGCGCCGCCGCGGAGTCGTGATAGAAGGCGCTGATCCCCAGTATTCGCTTGCTCATCGAGTGGGCGTGTTCGGGAGATGTCGGGCCAGCATCGGCGCCATGGCCCGAGCCAGGGCTTCGTTGCCGGCCTTGGTGAGATGTCCGTCGGCGAAGTGATAGGTCTTGCGCACCTCGATCGGAGCGGCCATCAGCGCCGGCAGCGGGTCGAAGAATGTTCCGCCCGCCTCCGCCGTGGCGTGGCCAAGGCGCTGCTGATACGCACGCGGGCTAGCCAATCCATAGATGTGGTGATGCAACGGGATGGGCATCAGCACGACGGGTTTGGGGTGGTTGCGGATCCAGGATTCGATCAGCGCCTGCATGACCAGCCAGGCCTCGTTTTTCGGGTTGTCGTATTCCTTGATCGGCTGATAGCCGAAGAACTTCAGTGCCTGATCCTTCAGGCCGCTCTCTACGACCCATCGGTTCAGTCGCGGGTTCTGCGACGCCGTCTTGAGCAACTGCTTGAGGCGCGGAAATCGCTCGCGGGTGAAGATGTAGCGCCGGTCTTCCTCCGACAGTGATTCCGCGTCGACCGGCAACTTGGGCGGCGGAACGCCGCACAGCTCGAGCCGGCCTTCGGCGAGCCGGTAGTACGGCTTGGCATAGAGTGCACGCTCGCCCCTGTCGTCGATGAAGTGGCGAAAACGCGAACCGACGCGACGGATGTTCTCGACGAACACGGCGATCACCAACAGGTCGTGCTCTATGTCCTGCGCATACTCTTGATAGATCAGGTGGTGCTGGTCCAGACCCGTCGCTGGCAGGCCAAAGTTGTAGACCTCGAGATCCGGAGTCAGCTTTTCGAGGAAATCGCTGTAGCGCTGACCGTTCGAGACTCCTTCCCCGGCAGTGAACGAATCGCCAAACAGCAGAACGCGGCGGGCGGCGCCGTTGCGCTGCGAAAGAAATTCGTAATTGGAACGGAAGCCAGTGTGGTTGGTTCGCACCAGGTAGCCGCCACCGACATGGGGGACCCGTGCCTTGAGTTGCGGCACGAAACGAAAACCGATCGCCGGGTGATATTCGTAGATCTGTCGCATCGTCTCAGCTCGCGGCTCGGCGCAAGCGGCGCTTGAGCGCACGGGCGGGTTCCAGCACGTGCGCTCTGCCGATCAGCGTGGAAAGATTCGAGCGTGAGCGGTCGGCTCCATGGGGCGTATCGCACCAGATCCGGTTGACGATGAACTCGCTGTCGCGCATCAGATTGTTCGTGTCGTACATCAGGTCGATCGAATCGAGCTCGGCCATCAGCCCCTTCAGCTTTTGCCGCGACAGACTCAGACCGTTGAAGGGAAAAGCAAACGGTACCCGGCGGCGTCCGGTCATCGTACGCACCAAGTCGCAGGAAGTTCGAATCTGCTCGCGGACGTCGTTCCAGTCGCCGAGCTGATGCAGCTGTGGGTGATTGTCGGTGTGAGCGCCGATCGTGAAGCCTTCGGCGTGCAGTTGCCCGATTTGATCGCGCGTCATGTAGGGCCGCGCGTCGCGCAGAAAGTCTGCCACCGATATGCCCAGGCACTCGCACGCAAGGTCGATCTGTCGGCTCTCGGAGAATTTCAGGCCTAGCAGCCATGCCCGCGCGCCGCGCAACGAATCACCCGCGAAGGTGCAACGCTGTCGCAGCATTTCCAGTTGAACGTTGCGCTTCCCAGGGGGGGTGGCGTCGAGTCGCGAAACACATAGCGCCACGCGGTTGCGGTACATCAACGCCTGGTTGTCGATGAAGCCGTTGCACACGAAGAATGTTGCGGGCAGCCCATGCTTTCTGAGCAGCGGGCGCGCCAGAGTGAAGCATTCGGCAAATCCGTCGTCGAAACTGATTGCTGCTGCGCGAGGCGGCAACGGTCGGGTACCTGTTCGATGCGCAACGAGGTCGTCGTGGCTGACAACCGTGAAGTTTCGCTGCAGGAAGACTAGGTCGAGCTCGAAGTCTTCCGGCGTCTTGATCCCGTAGAGCGGTGCTACATGTGGCAGAGATGCATCGCTGATCGTGTGATAGAAAACTGCGGTCACGTCGTGCGGCGTCGCGCGGGCCAGCAGGCTCAACGGAACAAGATCGCAGATGAAATCCAGAGTGCTCAATGGAGGGTCGAGGCAAGACACGCATTGGTCGGCAAGTATCGCCTACGACGCCGACCCGCCGCTGACCAGGAACGATCCCTACGAGAGCGAATGAGTCGCGCGGCGTTGAAGAGGGGCGGCCGTGAATCGGCAAGAGCCGCGTCTAACTAAGCCGTGCCGCCGACTGTGAGCCGGTCGATGCGCAGCGTCG
>PLZH01000216.1 GCA_003152055.1 Burkholderiales bacterium | reverse complement strand
AACTCGCGCATGGTGCGCATCGCGCTCACGGCGTTGCCGTAGGCGGTGTCGATGTCGGCGATGACGGGGATGGTCACCGCGTTGCAGACGTTGCGCGTCACCGCCAGGTTCTCGGTCATCGTGTAGAACTCGGTGTCGGGCTCGCCGAGGAACGACGACGAGATGCCGTAGCCCGAAGTCAGCAAGGCGTCGAAGCCGGCTTCCTGGATGAGGCGCGCGCTCAGCGCGTCGAAGGCGCCGGCGGCCCAGACGGTCTTCTTGGTCTTGATCAGTTGCTTAAGGTTGGGCATGGTCAGGGTTCCTCATGGCAGTGTCGGTCTGGAATCGCTTCTTCAGGTAGGTCTCGAGACCACCGGCCTCGAGCATTTCAAGATCGCCCTTGGGCAGCGGCTCGAAGGCAATGCGGGTTCCCTGGGTCAGATTGCGCACCTGTTGCGCGGCCCAGTCCACCTCGATCTCGTCCCAGCGCTCGACGAAGGCCAGGATGCCGGGACACGAGACTTGCGGAAAACCCATGCTGATCTCGCCGCGCCAGTAGCCGGGGGAAAACGACTCGGCGATCACGCCGGCGATCCCCATGTGGCGCATCGCCTTCATCGGCGGATAGTGCGGATGGCCGTAGCCGAAGTTGTGGTTGCCCACCAGCAGGTCGCCCGGCCGAACCGCGCTGGCAAAGCCCGGGTCGTACTCCTGCATCGCGGCCTTGCTCAGCTCGTCGATGTTGGTGGTCTTGATGTTCTTGACGCCGACGATCTGGTCCACGTCGAAGTCGATCTCGTCGAATTTGAAGGCCACGCGGCCGCGCAGATTCTTCATGGCCATGGTCGCTCCTTCAACCTTGCAGGTAGGGACGCGGGTCCGTGATCTTGCCTTCGATCGCCGAGGCCGCGATCACGGCGGCGTTGCACAGGTAGATCTCGGAGTCGGGGCTGCCCATGCGGCCACGCACGTTGAGCGTACCGGTCGACACCGCGCGCTGGCCGGGTGCCATGGTGGCGATCCGGCCGAAGCAGTAGTCGCAGGAGGGGGAAGAGACGAACGCGCCGGCCTCGGCGAACACCTCGATCAGTCCTTCCTTCGCGGCGGCCACCATGATCTCCTGGCTGGTCGGCACCACGTGCAGCTGAAAGCCGTCCGCGATCTTTCGCCCGCGCAGCACGCTGGCCGCCGCGCGCATGTCCTCGATGCGTCCGGACGCGCAGGAACCGAGGTAGCCGGTCTGCACCGACAGGCCCAGGTAGTCCTTCAGGTCGCGCGTGTTGGCCGGGCTCGGCGGAATCACGATGATCGGCTCCAGCGTCGACAGCTCGATGGTATGGCGCGCCGCGTACACCGCATCTTCGTCGCTGTAGACTGGCTCGAGCTTCTTGCGCGCTCGGGGCAATGCATAGGCCAGGCGCTTCGCGTCCGGGTTGACGATTGCCGTCACCGCGCCGGTGAACATCGCCAGGCCGGTGATGGTCTGCAACGCGTCGTTGGACATGTCGGCCACCGCAGGGCCGCCGATCTCCAGCACCTGGAAACGGCATGACGACGAGCCCAGCACGCGCACAAGGTGGTGAAAGACATCGCGCGCCATCACCCCTGGCTGCAACCGGCCGACCAGGTCGACCCGGGTGGTCTGCGGTACGCGCAGCGATACCTTTTCCATCGCGAACGCCTCGAGCACGTTGCGCCTGAGGCCCATGGCCAGCGTTCCGAAGGTGCCGAGCTGGCTGACGTGCCCATCGAAATGAACTGCGAAGGCGCCCGGCGTGGCGTAGCCCACCTCGGACGAGACCTGGTGGCCGATGCCCTTGCGCTCGTACAGCTTCACGTCGTTGATCGTGGTCCACTCGCGCGTGCCCTTGTGCAGCTCTTCTTCGGCCGGGCTGATCGCGGGGACCATGTGGTCGATGAAGATGCCGAACCGTTCGGGCTCGGCCATCTTCGAGATGCCGAAGTCGTTCTTCAGCTGCTTGAAGATGACGTCGGTGTAGCCCGGGAAGTCATAAGCCAGCACGAAGTCCGGCTTGGCCATGATTTCGTCGCCGGCCCTGACGGACGGCAGGCCGGCGGCGCGCGCGAGGATCTTTTCCGTGATCGTGAATCCCATGGCCGTTGGTTCCGAAGAAGGTTGTCGAAGAAGGCTTCAGGCTGCCGCGCGCAGGCCCAGCGAGCCGGGATTCATGAGACCGCGCGGATCCAGGGCGTGCTTCAGCGCGGTCAGCAGGTCCCAGGTTTCGGGCAGCATCACTTGTTGCAGCGGGTAGTCGCGGCCGATCTGCCAGTTCACGCCGCCCAGGCCCAGGTAGACCTGCTGGGCACCCTTGCGCAAGGCGATCACCGCTTCGCGTGCCGGCAGATTGGCGGGCCGGCCGAGCCAGGGGCCGACCACGTCGTCGCCTAGGCTTCGGCGGTGCAGCGGGGTGATCTCGTCTGGCCAGTAGAACGCGGGCTCGAGGAAGAATTCGTTGCCGACCGTCATCGTCAGGTGCGACAGGATGATGCCGTGCTGCTGCATCATGGCTTCCTGCGACTTGAAGTAGGCCGCACTCGCTTCGACCACCCGGGCGGCGTCGCTCAGCGGGAACACCGCATGGATCGGCACCCAGCGCTGACCATCGGCCCCCAGCATGCCGCGCACCGGATTGAACGGTCGCGAGCGCATGACCCGGGCCGCGGCATTCTCGATCTCGACGCCGTGTTTCTTGCCGATGGCGCGCAGCGCCGCCGTG
>PLZH01000241.1:10016-17118 GCA_003152055.1 Burkholderiales bacterium | reverse complement strand
GCCCATCGCATCCAATAGTTGTTAGGATCGACTGCATCAATCCTAATTTCAATTTGAGTGGGAAAGACCGAAATGGCTGAAGTTACGATCTATGGCACGCCGTGGTGCTGCGATTGCACCCGGGCGAAGAAGTTTTTAAGTGACCGCGGCGTCGCATTCCGCGAAGTGAACATCGACGAAGAACCCGATGCCGAAGAGCTCGTGATTCGCGTCAACAATGGGCTTCGCAAGGTGCCGACCATCGAAGTCGAAGGCCGCTATTTCTCTTGCAGCCCTTTCGATCCCTATCAAATCTCCGAAGAATTTAAAATCCCGCTCAATCCATAAAATTGATTAGGCAAGGCCGGCTCCACGAGTCATTACGCCTGCCACCCGCAGGTCTGGCGTCAGCGCGACAAGATCGGCATCGGCTCCTACGGCGATGATGCCTTTCTTGCCCGCGAGACCCAAGCGCCGCGCCGGCAGCACAGTCGCCATACGCACAGCGTCCTGGAGCGGCACGCCCAACGCGACGATGTTGCGTAGCGCGCGATCGAGCGTCAGCGTGCTCCCGGCGAGTTTTCCCTCCGAGTTGCGGCAAATGCCGTCCCGCACATTCACTTCGAAATTTCCAAGGCGATAGTTGCCGTCCGGCATGCCGGTGGCGGCGATTCCATCGCTCACCAAAAGCACCGTGTCGAATCCCTTGCTGCCGATTAAAACCTGAATCGCAGGACCCGCCACGTGAACGAGGTCGGCGATCACTTCGGCGGTGACTTCCGGATCGGTAAGAATCGCACCAACGATTCCCGGATCGCGGTGGCTGAACGGGCGCATGGCATTGTACGTATGCACGGCGTGGCGCGCCCCAGCCTGAACTGCGGCTCGCGTCTGGTCGTAGTCGGCGTCGGTGTGTCCGAGACCGACGACGAGTTTGGCGGCAACGGCGGCTGCGATGAACTCTATCGAGCCCGGCAACTCGGGTGCGATCGTGACGATGCGTACAAGCCCGTCGGCAGCCTTCAGAAGTCTGTCGAGGATCTCAATGGATGGGGCGGTAATCGCGTCCGGGGGATGCACACCGCGGCGAGCCTTGCTGATAAACGGCCCCTCGAGATGGATACCAAGAATTTCGGCTGCCAGTTTGCCTTCCTTTGCGTCTTTCTCCGATGCAGCTTCGTCCGGCGCGGCTTCTTCCGGAGTCTCATGGCTGCGAATGTAGCGCGCAATTCCTGCGAGGCTGCGGCATGTCTCTTCGATGGGCGCGCTGACGGTCGTCGCGAGGATCGAAGTAGTTCCGTGGCGCGCGATGGTGGAGGTGATGCGATCGAGCGCGCGGGCGTTTGCTTCCATCACGTCGTGTCCGCCGGCGCCGTGGATGTGCAGGTCCACAAATCCGGGGACAACAGTCAAGCCTGCGGCGACGTAATCAATTGCGCCCGGCGGAACGCGGATTTCATCGCGATGCCCCAGCGCGGTAATTCGGCTACCTTCGACGATTATGACGCCGTCGCTGATCTCTTCGTCCGGCGTCAGAATCCGGCCCGCATGTATCACTGTCGTCGGCATAGGGTTCAGGTCCTGGCTGAAAATGGTACCTAAGTATGCTAGAGGAATTGCACTGCAAAATCACAGCGGAGCTTGCATCCGTTGCCTTCTCCGTTACAATCAAGTGTCGCTTATTTTGGAGGGGAATCGATGGCAAACGAAAAGCGTTACGTAGCCCAGAAGCGCCAGCGCCGCAGGCGCAAAACTTCCAAGGCCAAAGTGAAACTCTACGAGCAAGGGAAACTCCCGCACGACAAGCTTCCCGCCCTCGCCAAGAAATTTCTCGCTCGCAAACAGCGGGCGCTAAGCAAACAGGCCTAACGATAGAAATAAGAACGGAAATAAAAAAGGGCGTCCGGTTCGCGGACGCCCTTTTTGCTGGGGCTGCACCGCCCGCTAAGGGGCGGTGGGTACAGGATGCTTAGTTACCGGCCTGCGCGTGCTGTGAAGCGACTTTCGGCACGCTCAGGTAGCCTGTGATTTTATCCTTACTGATCTGGTTCACCGTGAACTCCACCGGTGCGCGGCTGCCGTGCGTGAAGAAGTAGATCGGCTCGTTCGCCGAACGGTTCTTCTTCTCATAGCGGCCGTCATCGACGTAGATCGCCACCGTGTAGAGGTTCTTTTTCTGGTTTACGCCGCGAAGCTCGACCATCATATCGCCGACCTTCTCGCGCTGATCCTTCTTGTTGATGGTGAACTCGTAGTAGTCTCGTTCACCCAGGCGGCGGAGCTCCTGAACCTCGTCATGATTCTTGGCGATGAGCGTGCCGAACTCGCCGCGAGTCATGTTCAGACTGTTCTTGGTCGCGTCGAGATCGGTCTTCACGCCGGTTACGTCGGTGCCGATTTTGTTGACGTCATCGACGCTAGCCTTCGTCGCCAACTGGCCGTTCACGTTGCTCTGAAGCTCCGTCAGCTGCTTCGCGTCAGCTTCCTTGATCTGTTTGGTCTGGCTGCGCGCGCGGCTCACTTCGGTTTCGTTGAGCTTCAGCTTGTCGGTTACAACGCTCAGCTCGCCCTGTAGCTGCGCATTGACGTCTTCCGCTTTCGCGAGACGCTGGCTCATCACGTCATCGTTCTGCTTGAACTGTTGGTTCTGCGCCGACAGGCTCTGTTGCAGCGCAGTCGAGCGGTTCGAGGCTGTCCAACCTACACCCAGGGCCGCCAATGAGATAACGGCGAGCGCGATCACCACAATTCCGATCCATCGCGGGGCCGGCGCTTCGTGTATTACTTCGACTTGTCTTTCATCAACCATTTTCGTGTCCTCCGTGGGAACCCCTTGCTGCTTACTCTAGAAGCACGCCCCAAACCAAACTTTCCAAATCGGTGGGAGTGGTCCTAAGTACTTCTTTGTCAACGATGTACGGGGATGTTACCCGGAATCAAATGGCCCTGGCAGCCAGAATACCCTGCAATTTTTACGTGAGTGTAATGCTTTCTGCGCGGTTACTATTCCTGCAACTTCCGCGGGGGCGGCGGAAGCAACCACCGTTTAGCGCGTAATCGTCATGCTCTGCAGCCTGGCGATGCGGTCTGCCAGTGGGGGGTGCGTGCTGAACATGGACGAGAAAATTTCACGCCCCGTAAGAGGCGCCACAATGAACAATGAGGCAGTTGTCTGCGGGACGTCCATGGGAATTTGCTTGTTGTAAGCGCCGAGTTTTTGGAGCGCGCTGATTAACCCGTACGGATGGCCCACCATCGTTGCGCCGGAAGCGTCCGCCTGATATTCGCGCTGTCGTGAAATGCCCAGCTGAAGGAGCATCGCACCGATCGGCGCAAGAATCAGCATCAGAAGTCCTATGATCCCGCCGCCACCTTCGCGGTCCCTGTCTCCGCCGCCGAACCAAAAGCCCATGCGAGAAATAAATGTGACAGCGCCTGCAATCGTTGCTGCAATCGAAGATGTCAAAATGTCGTAATTGCGGACGTGCGATAGCTCGTGAGCAATCACACCTTCGAGCTCGTCGTCGTTCATCAATTGCATCAATCCTTCTGTGACCGCGACAGAAGCATGGCTGGGATTCCGGCCCGTGGCGAAAGCGTTGGGCGCGGGCTGCGGAATCATGTAAAGCTTTGGTACCGGCAAATTCGCTTTGGCCGCGAGGCGCTCCATCACTGCGTAAAGCCGAGGCGACTGCTCGCGGCTAATTGGCCGCGCGCCGCTGGACATCAGCGCGATCTTGTCCGAAAAGAAATACGCGACGCCGTTCATGACGACCGCGATCACTAGTCCAAGTTCCAGGCCGTTACGCCCGCCAAATGTTTCGCCCACGAACAAAAGCAGCAGCGTCAGTGCGGTCAGTAAAAACGCTGTCTTCAGAATCTTCATTCTACTTGTCCTTTATGCCGCTTCGGGCGGCGGCGCCTTCTTCAGTGTACCGTGTTTGAATGCCATCTCTCCGGTCTTCGGATCGGCATCCACAATCACCTGATCTCCCGGCGTCACCTCGCCATCGAGAATCTTCATCGCCATCGGATCCTGAATTAGTTTCTGGATCGCCCGCTTCATGGGACGTGCGCCGTAAGCTGGATCGTAGCCCTCGCGGAAAAGAAGTGTCTTCGCCGCAGGCGTCAGACTCAGGGTGAGCTGTTTTTCGGCGAGCAGCTTTACCAGATGCTGCATTTGCAGCTCGATGATGCGCTCGATCTGGTCCTTGCCGAGCGGCCGGAACAGAACGATATCGTCGATGCGGTTCAGGAATTCCGGCCGGAAGAGTTCCCGGAGCGCAGCCATGGCTTCGTCCCGCGCTTTCTTCGGATCCTTTTCCGCCAACTCGAAGATTGCAGTCGAGCCAACGTTCGACGTCATGATGATCACCGCGTTGCGGAAATCCACGGTGCGGCCCTTGCCATCGGTGAGACGTCCGTCTTCGAGAATCTGCAGCAACACGTTAAATACGTCCGGATGCGCCTTTTCGATTTCGTCTAGCAGCAGCACCGCATGCGGCTTCTTCGAGATCGCCTCGGTGAGCAGCCCGCCCTGGTCAAAGCCGACGTAGCCCGGCGGTGCGCCGATGAGCCGGCTCACCGCGTGGCGCTCCATGTACTCGCTCATGTCGAAGCGGATCAGCTCGATGCCGAGGATGAAAGCCAGCTGCTTGGCGACCTCGGTCTTGCCGACGCCCGTCGGGCCGCTGAACAGGAACGAGCCGATCGGCTTGTCGGGCCGGCCGAGGCCCGAGCGCGCCATCTTGATCGCCGCAGCGAGCGCGTCGATCGCCGGCTCCTGGCCGAAGACGACGCTCTTCAGATCGCGGTCGAGCGTCTTCAGCTTCGAACGATCGTCGCTCGACACGCTGGCCGGCGGAATGCGCGCGATCTTGGCGACGATCTCTTCGACCTCGTTGCGCGTGATCGTCTTCTTCTGCTTGTTCTTGGGCAGGATGCGCTGCGCCGCACCGGCTTCGTCGATCACGTCGATCGCCTTGTCGGGCAGATGCCGGTCGTTGATGTACTTGGCGGAGAGCTCGGCCGCGGCTTGCAAGGCAGCCGGCGCGTACTTGACGCTGTGATGCTCCTCGAAGCGAGACTTCAGGCCCTTGAGAATCTCGATGGTCTGTTCCACGGAAGGCTCGATCACGTCGATCTTCTGGAATCGCCGCGACAGCGCTGCGTCCTTCTCGAAGATGCCGCGGAACTCGGTGAAGGTCGTTGCGCCGATGCACTTCATCGTTCCCGAGCTGAGCGCGGGCTTGAGCAGGTTGCTCGCGTCGAGAGTGCCGCCCGAAGCCGCGCCGGCGCCGATCAGCGTGTGGATCTCGTCGATGAAGAGGATCGCGTTCGGCTGGTCCTTCAGATGCTTGAGAACGCCCTTGAGGCGTTGCTCGAAATCGCCCCGATATTTGGTGCCGGCGAGCAAGGCGCCCATGTCGAGCGAATAGACGACGGAGTCTGAAAGGATCTCCGGCACTTCGTTCTGCGTGATCCGCCAGGCCAGGCCTTCGGCGATCGCCGTCTTGCCGACGCCGGCTTCGCCGACGAGGAGCGGATTGTTCTTGCGCCGCCGGCAGAGGATCTGCACGACACGCTCCACCTCGTGCTCGCGGCCGATCAGCGGGTCGATCTTGCCGTCGCGCGCGAGCTGGTTGAGGTTCTGCGTGAACTGGTCGAGCGGCGAGCCCTTGCCGTCGCCCTCTTCCTTCTCGCCTTCGGAGCTCGAGCTCGAGCCTTCGCCCGGCTTCGACGGCTCCGGCGGATCGGTCTTCTTGATACCGTGAGCGATGAAGTTGACGACGTCGAGCCGCGTCACGCCCTGCTGGTGCA
Organism: Burkholderiales bacterium; assembly: GCA_003152055.1. GTDB lineage: Bacteria > Pseudomonadota > Gammaproteobacteria > Burkholderiales > Burkholderiaceae_C > Schlegelella_A. The sequence continues at coordinate 11,319 of PLZH01000241.1, read as the reverse complement.
GGTAGTAGACGGCGTGCGAATCCTTCTCGCCGAAGATGGCGACGAGCACGTTGGCGCCGGTCACTTCCTTCTTGCCGCTGCCGGTCGATTGCACGTGCATGATGGCGCGCTGGATGACACGCTGGAAACCGAGCGTCGGCTGCGTGTCAACCTCGTCGGCGCCGCCCACCGTAGGCGTGTTTTCCTTGATGAAGCCGACCAGGCTCTTTCTCAGATCGTCGAGGTTGGCCGAGCAGGCGCGCAGGACTTCGGCGGCCGAGGGGTTGTCGAGCAGCGCCATCAGCAGGTGCTCGACCGTGATGAACTCATGGCGCTGCTGGCGCGCTTCGACGAACGCCATGTGCAGGCTGACTTCCAACTCTTGCGCAATCATGCGGACTCCATTGTGCACTGCAACGGGTGACCGCCGCGCCTCGCAGCGGCGAGCACCAGTTCGACCTTGGTCGCGGCGACGTCCTTCGAATAGACGCCGCAGACCCCGCGGCCCTCATGATGGATCTTGAGCATGATCTGCGTCGCCGTCTCTAGATCGCGATTGAAATACTCCTGCAGCACCATCACGACGAACTCCATCGGCGTGTAGTCGTCGTTGAGCAGGACGACCTGATACATCCGCGGCGGCTCGGTCTTGTGAACCTGGCGCTCGACGACCACCGCACCCTGGCCATCATCGGGCCGGGGACGGACGACGGGCAGAGCCGGTGGTGGCGGCTGGTCGGCGGGCATGAATTCATTCTATCGAGTCGGCGACAAAACGCGTCGACGAGACGCATATTGGCGCCGGGGAGTAGTTCACAAGACACGGGACTGGCTGCAGCCTCTTCGAGCGACCCATCTTGCGCCACTGCGCCAAGAAAAAAGCCCGCCGTTCGGCGGGCTTTCACGCGAAGTGGATCTATCTACATGTTCTCGATCATGACCTGCCCGAAACCCGAGCACGAGACCTGCGTCGCGCCGTCCATCAGGCGGGCGAAGTCGTAGGTGACCTTCTTCGACAGGATCGACTTCTCCATCGAGCTGATGATGAGGTCGGCCGCCTCGAGCCAGCCCATGTGGCGAAGCATCATCTCCGCCGACAGGATTTCCGAGCCTGGGTTGACGTAGTCCTTGCCGGCGTACTTGGGAGCGGTGCCGTGCGNNAACGCGTCGGCGATCACGTCCTTGACAATGATCTCCTTGCCGCTCTTCGGGTTGCTGAACTTGCACCATGGGCCGCCGTCGATCGGCTCGGCACCGAATTCACGCTGTGCCAAGGCATATCCCCAGTCGCGAAAGCCCCCTTCCGTGAACTTCATTATGTTGC
>PLZH01000241.1:0-9941 GCA_003152055.1 Burkholderiales bacterium | reverse complement strand
TCGATGCCGGCGTAGATGTCTTCCGAGTTCTCACGGAAGATGATCATGTTCGTCTTTTCAGGCGCCTTGACCGGGGAAGGCACGCCCTTGAAATACTGGATCGGGCGCAGACACACGTAGAGGTCGAGTTCCTGGCGCATCGCGACGTTGAGCGAGCGGATGCCGCCGCCCACTGGTGTCGTCAGCGGCCCCTTGATCGAGACGACGTAGTCCTTCACCGCTTCGAGCGTTTCCGGAGGCAGCCAGACGTCGGGGCCGTAGACACGGGTCGCCTTCTCGCCGGCGAAGACCTCCATCCAGTGGATTTTCTTCTTGCCACCATAGGCCTTGGCAACCGCCGCGTCGACGACCTTGATCATCACCGGCGTGATGTCGAGGCCGGTGCCATCGCCCTCGATGTAGGGGATGATTGGCTGGTCGGGCACCACCAGCGAAAAGTCGGCGTTGACCTTGATCTTCTGCCCGCCTGCGGGCACCTTGATGTGCTGATACATGAAAATGGGACTCCGCTGGCGCTGCCGTAGTGAATGCTATCTAAAATTCTAAGTCGGATGAGAAACGATGACTAAGACACTTCGCGCCCTGCTCGCGATCCTTGCCGGCGCCTGCCTCGCCTTCGGCTCCCCGGCGCAGACCGGCCCGCAGTCGCTGCCGAAAATTCGCCTCAACGCCGGCATTCACAACATAGACGCCGAGCTCGCGCAGACACCCGAGGAGCGCGAAATAGGCCTCATGTTCCGCACGTCGATGGGCGCCAACGAGGGCATGCTGTTTGCGTTCGAGCGCCTTGGCCAGCAATGCTTCTGGATGAAGAACACGCTGATCCCGCTCGATGTCGCCTTCATCGCCGCCGATGGCGCCATCGTCAACATCGACCGGATGAAGCCGCAGACGCTCGACGGCCACTGCTCGGAAAGGCCGGTCCGCTTCGTTCTCGAGATGAACGGCGGCTGGTTCGCCAAGCGCGGCGTCAAGGCGGGATACAAGCTCAAGGGCCTGCCCGCGGTCCAGTGAATCTCCGCCCGGGGGCGGAGCGAAAGCGCCGTCAGGCGAAATTTTTCGCCGCAAAGTCCCAGTTGACGAGCGAGCCGAGGAAGGTTTCGACGTACTTCGGGCGCGCATTGCGGTAGTCGATGTAGTAGGCGTGCTCCCAGACGTCGATCGTCAGCACCGGCTTGTCGGCGGTGGTGAGCGGCGTTCCCGCGGCGCCCATGTTGACGATGTCGACGCTGCCGTCACCTTTCTTCACGAGCCAGGTCCAGCCCGACCCGAAGTTGCCGACGGCGCTCTTGGCGAAGGCTTCCTTGAAGGCCGCGTAGCCTCCCCACTTCGACTTGATCGCCGCCGCGAGATCGCCACCCGGCTCGCCGCCGCCGCCNNCCCGTCGCCTTCTTGATGACGTCCTCGAGCGCCATCGACTCGAACTCCGTTCCCTTTTGCAGGTTGTTGAGGTTGTCGACGTAGGCCTTGTGGTGCTTGCCGTAATGGTATTCGAGCGTTTCCTTGCTCAGGCCGGGCGCCAGCGCGTCAAGCTCATACGGTAGCAGGGGCAGGGTGCGTTCCATGACTTTCCTCTCGACAGATGGTTGATTCGGCTTGAACGATTGTAGGCAGCTTGTTCGACAGGCATTCGGCGTGCCGACCAGGCGCAAGGCCGGTACGGTCTTCAGGACGAAGGCGGCGAAGACTGGACCGATGCGACGACGAGACCGGCCCGCCCGTCGCTCACAGTCGCGACGAGGCAGTCTCCGACCGCCATCGCCGCCACGCTCGACATCGGCCGCCCGCGCGCGTCGGCCAGAAGCGCATAGCCCCGCGCGAGGACCCGGCGCGGATCGACTGCGGCGAGCCGAATCGCGGCACTCTCTACGCGGCTCGCACTGCGGCTGCGCGCCAACGTGGCGGCCGTGCGTACGCGCGTTTCGGTCGCCCGGCAGTGCGACCGCTGCAGCTCGATCTCGCGGCGGGCGGCGGTGCGCAGGCGCTGCGCCAGCAGATCGAGCCGATGGCCGCGCCGACGCACGTCCTCGCCGGGCCGGGCCATCCTCTGGCTCAGGCGATCGAGGCGCTGCGCTTCGCGCTCGAGCGCGGCGACAAGGCGCCGGGCGATGCCGATCTCGTACGCCTCGAGCGCTTCTCGCGCCGGTGCGGTCGCCGGCGCGACGATTTCTGCCGCGGCGGTCGGAGTCGGCGCGCGCAGGTCGGCGGCGAGGTCGGCCAGGGTGACGTCGGTTTCGTGGCCGACGCCGCTCACCACGGGCATCGGCGCCAAGCGGATGGCTCGTGCCACCAATTCGTCGTTGAAGGCCCACAGGTCTTCGAGCGAGCCGCCACCGCGACAGACGATGAGCACGTTGACCTCGTCGCGCGCTGCGGCCGCCGCGATCGCGCTGCACAGCGCCGCCGGTGCCTCGGCGCCCTGAACAAGACTCGGATAGAGAATGACGCGTACATGCGAAGAGCGACGTGCGAGCGTCGTCACGACGTCGTGCAGCGCTGCGCCGGACAGCGAGGTAACCACGCCGACACTCGCCGGGTACGGCGGAAGCGCCCGCTTGATCGCAGCGTCGAACAGGCCTTCGGCCTCCAGCTTCGCCTTCAGTTGCAGGAAACGCTCGTAGAGCGCGCCGGCCCCGCTCTTTCGCATCGACTCGACGACGAGTTGCAACTCGCCGCGCGGTTCGTACACCGCGAGCCGGCCGCGCAATTCGACCGCGTCGCCCTCGCGGGGCTGAAAGTCAACGAGCTGCGCCGCGCGCCTGAACATCGCGCACCGCAGGGTCGCACCGCCGTCGGGATCCTTGAGATTGAAGTAGCAATGGCCGCTCGCGGCGCGCGAGAAGCCGGAGACTTCGCCGCGAACGGTGCATGCCGCAAAGCCCGCCTGGACGATTTCGGCGACGGCAGCGATGAGGTCGCCGACGCTCCAGACCGCACTCCTCGACGCAGATGCGAAGGCGTCAGGCATCGGCAAACGCACGCCTGGTGCGGCCTGACAACTCCACAGCCGCGCCGTTGCTGGGCCGGCGCGTCAAGTTGCCCTCACGAGGGATGCTATGACGAAGCAAGCTGTTGATATATAACATCTTTTTGCTGCTCAATTCTTCAGCAATCTGATCGGTATCGCACCAATGTTGACGCGGAGCCGTGGCACTGCCCGGTTGTCCACAAAGTTGTCCACGGCCGCAGTGGATGACGAATGACCCTGAAATCGGCCTGCGTACCGCATGCGGCACGAAGTCGCGGTGCCGCGCAAAAAGCATCGCAAGCGTCACGCCATAATCCGCGCGGCAGATGCACGAGGGCCCGAAGCGGCCGCAGGAAAGGGCCATATTGTTTTCGATAATACAAGCGGCCGGTTGGCCGATCTGGCCGCTGCTCATCTGTTCCATCGCGGCGCTGGCACTGATCATCGAGCGACTCACGAGCCTGCGGATGCCGCGCGTCGCGCCACCCCGATTGCTCGACGAAGTGATCTCCGTGACCCGGGCGCATCTTCCGGCGCCGGACGTCGTCAACAAGCTCGCCGACAACTCGGTTCTCGGCACGGTGCTCGCCGCCGGCTTGCGCGCCGTGATCGCCGAGCCGCGCATCACCGAAGGTGCGCTGCGCAATACCTTCGAGACGGCGGGCCGGGCCGCCGTGCATCGGCTCGAGCGCTACCTCAACACCCTGGGCACGATCGCCTCGGCGGCACCTCTGCTCGGGCTCATGGGCACGGTCATCGGCATGATCGAGATCTTCGGCTCGCAGGCGCCGGGCGGCGGCAACCCGACGCTGCTCGCGCACGGCATCTCGGTGGCGCTCTACAACACGGCGTTCGGGCTGATGATTGCCATCCCTTCGCTGATGTTCTATCGCTACTTTCGTGGCCTCGTCGACGGCTACTCGCTGACCATGGAGCAAGCCGCCGACCGAATGGTGCCGCACCTGATGCGCTTCGCGATGCCGCGCGTGAACTGAGCCAGACGACCGTGCCCGCGCCATGAATTTCCGCAGGCCGAAACCCGAAGAGCCGGAGATCAACCTGATCCCATTCATCGACGTGCTCCTCGTCATCCTCATCTTTCTCATGCTGTCGACGACCTATTCCAAGTTCACCGAGCTGCAGATCACGCTGCCGATAGCCGACACCGATCAGGCGCGCGACCGGCCGCACGAGATCATCGTTGCAGTCTCCGCCGACGGCCGCTTCACGGTGAACAAGAAGCCGGTCGATGGTCGCAGCGTCGAGGCGCTGACGGCCGAGTTGGTCGCGGCGGCCGGCGGCTCGAGCGACATGACCCTCATCATCTCCGCCGACGCGACCGCCATGCATCAGAGCGTCATCAACGTCATGGACGCGGCGCGCCGGGCCGGGCTTTCGAAGCTCACCTTCGCGACGCAATCGTCGGGCAGCGCTTCGCACTGAGTGCGCACCGAGCGATGACCATCAGGTCGGTATCGACCGACCTTCACGACCAGTGGGCCGCCCGCCTGCAGCGCGTCTGGAGCGAGCGTGGCGCCGCGAGCAGCGTGCTCCTGCCGCTGGCCTGGCTGTTCGGCGGCGCGACGGCGGCGCGGCGCTGGCTGCATCGGCGCGGATACGTGGCGACACACGCGCTGCCGGTGCCCGTCATCGTCGTCGGCAACCTGCTCGTCGGCGGCGCCGGCAAGACGCCGGCCGTGATTGCGATCGCCACGCTCCTGCGGGCCCACGGCTGGACGCCAGGCATCGTCTCGCGCGGCCACGGGCGCAAGGGCGAGGGCGAGGTGATCGAGGTCGATGTCACGACCGACGCCCGGCGTGCCGGCGACGAGCCGCTCCTTCTCGCCCGGCGCACTCGGGCCCCCGTCGTCGTCGGGCGCGACCGCGTCGCCGCCGGCCACGCCCTGCTGCAGGCCCACGCGAAGGTCGATGTGATCGTCAGCGACGACGGCCTGCAGCACCTCGGCCTCGGCCGCGACATCGAGGTTCTCGTCTTCGACGAGCGCGGTCCGGGCAACGGCCGGGTCCTGCCCGCCGGTCCGTTGCGAGAACCGATGCCGAATCCCGCGTCCGCCTCTGAATCGACAGCCACGCGAATCGTGCTTTATAACGCGACCGCACCGACGACACCGCTGCCAGGATTCGTGAGTCGCCGGTCGCTCGCCGGGATCGTGCCGCTCGCAGACTGGTGGCGCGGCGAACCGGCCTCGCCTGACACGCTCGATGGCTTGCGCACGCGCAGCGTTGTCGCCGCGGCCGGCCTCGCCCGACCAGAACGATTCTTCGCCCTGCTGCGCGATGCCGGCCTGACGATCAGTGAGCTTGCGCTTGCCGATCATTACGATTTCGCGTCCCTGCCCTGGCCGACCGGCACGGGCGACGTCGTCATCACCGAGAAGGACGCCGTCAAGCTGACGCCCGACCGGCGTATCGGCGCGCGCGTCTGGGTCGCGGCGCTAGACTTCGAGCCCGAGGCCGGGTTTGCCGACGCCCTGCTCTGCCTTCTGCCAAGACCTTCGATGCCACCCACGGACCCGCATGGAAACACGCCTGCTTGAGCTTCTCGTATGTCCGCTCTGCAAGGGCTCGCTGCAGTACTGGCGGCCGCCTGAGCACGAGCGGCACGAGCTCGTCTGCAATGCAGACGGCCTCGCTTTTGCGGTCCGCGACGGCATTCCGGTGATGCTCGAGAGCGAAGCGCGCCCGCTCGACGCGCCAGGTTCGACGACCGCGCAGTAGACCCGCGGCTTGGTCTTCGACGTTCTCATCCCGGCCCGGCTCGCCTCGACGCGCCTGCCGGACAAGCCTCTGGCGGAGATCGGCGGTGTCCCGATGATCGTTCGTGTCGCGCGGCGCGCCGCGCAGTCGGGTGCACGAACGGTCACCGTTGCCGCGGATCACGCCGCCATCGTCGCGGCTTGCGTGCGGCACGGAATTGCCGTGGTGCCGACGGTCGAGACGCATGCGAGCGGCAGCGACCGCCTGGCCGAAGCCGCCGCGCGACTCGGCTTCGACGCCGACGACATCGTCGTCAACGTCCAGGGCGACGAGCCGATGATCGCGCCGGCCCTGATCGATGCCTGTGCCGCCTTGCTCGAGTCGCGCACCGACTGCGTGATGAGCACGGCCGCGCACGCGATCCGCAGCGCCGCGGATTTCCACAACGCCAACATCGTCAAGGTCGTGCTCGACGCCGAGAGTCGCGCCCTCTATTTCTCTCGCGCGCCGATCCCGTGGCCCCGCGACGGCAACGCCGGCGACGCATCCGTGACGCCCTTGCGCCACGTCGGTCTGTACGCATATCGCGCTGGCTTCCTGCGGCGCTTTCCGCTGCTTGCGCACAGCCCGCTCGAGGCGATCGAGCGACTCGAGCAGCTGCGCGTGCTCTGGCACGGCGAGCGCATCGCCGTCCACGTCAGCGAAGGCGAGCCGGGGATCGGCATCGATACGCCCGAAGATCTCGAGAAGGTACGCGCGCTCTTCGCCGCGAACGACGGTGCGGGTTTTGCCTGAGCATGCGAAGCGGGGCCGCGAATGCGCCGACCCCTATGATGCTTCTCTCGCCGGCCCGAAACGAAGATCGACCGACCATGAGACTCATCTTGTTGGGGGCGCCCGGTGCCGGCAAGGGAACGCAGGCCGCCGGCATCTGCAAGCGCTTCGGCATTCCGCAGATCTCGACGGGCGACATGCTGCGCGCCGCGGTCAAGGCCGGCACGCCGCTCGGCCTCGAAGCGAAGAAGGTGATGGAATCGGGCTCGCTCGTCAGCGACGACATCATCATCGGCCTCGTCAAGGAACGGATCGCCGAGCCTGACTGCGCCAACGGATTTCTCTTCGACGGCTTCCCGCGCACCATCCCGCAGGCCGAGGCGATGAAATCGGCTGGCGTCCGCCTCGACTACGTGCTGGAGATCGACGTGCCCGACAGCTCGATCATCGAGCGCATGAGCGGCCGGCGCGTTCACGTCGCCTCGGGCCGCACGTATCACCTCCGCTTCAATCCGCCGAAGGTCGAAAGCCGCGACGACATCACCGGTGAAGAATTGATCCAGCGGGTCGACGACCTCGAAGAGACCGTGAAGAAGCGCCTTGCTGTCTACGCGAAGCAGACGCAGCCGCTGGTTGCGTACTACAAGCGCTGGGCGACATCGGGCGAGCCGGGAGGGCCGGTGTATCGCCGCATCAGCGGCGTCGGCAGCGTCGAAGAGATCAGCGCGCGTGCCCTCGCGGCGCTCGTCTGAAAGAAAGGACAGCCAACGTGGAGATTGCGAACAGGGTATTCATCGTCACCGGCGGCGCCTCCGGGCTTGGCGAAGGCACGGCGCGCATGCTTGCCGGCCACGGCGCCAAGGTCGTGATCGCCGATTTGCAGGCCGAACGCGGCGAAGCCGTGGCGGCCGAGATCGGCGGCCGCTTCATCCGCTGCGATGTGAGCCAGGAGGCGGACGGGCAGCGTGCCGTCGCCGAGGCCGTTGCGCTGGGCAAGCTCGTTGGCTTGGTCAATTGCGCCGGCATTGCGCCGGCGGCAAAGACCGTGGGCAAGGACGGCGCGCATCCGCTCGCGCTGTTCGCCAAGGTGGTGACCGTCAACCTCGTCGGCAGCTTCAACATGATCCGCCTGGCCGCCGAAGCGATGAGTCGAAACGATCCGGAGCCGACCGGAGAGCGTGGCGTCCTGATTTCGACGGCGAGCGTCGCCGCTTTCGATGGCCAGATCGGCCAGGCGGCCTATTCGGCCTCCAAGGGTGGCGTCGTCGGAATGACCTTGCCGATCGCCCGCGACCTGGCGAGGAACGGTATCCGCAACATGACGATTGCGCCCGGCATCTTCGGCACGCCGATGCTCTTCACGATGCCCGTCGAGGTGCAGCAGGCGCTGGCCGCGAGCGTGCCTTTCCCGAGCCGGCTCGGCACGCCGGCCGACTACGCCAAGCTCGTCCATCAGATCGTGACGAACGAGATGCTCAACGGCGAGGTGATCCGCCTCGACGGCGCGATCCGGCTCGCGCCGAAGTAGCCGCTCAGCCGGTGCGTCGCGCGTACAGGGCCCAGAGACGGGCGAGATCGCTCGTGCCGTCGCTGCCCTGAACGATCTTGAAGGTGGCCTGCGCCTTCGCCTTGTCGCCCGCCGCAAGCTGGGCGATGCCGAGATGCAGCTTGGCATCCTCGGGTCGCTTGAGATTGCCCTTGGCGATTCCCTGCTGGATGAGTTGCACGCCCTTTGCGGCCTGTCCGTTGTAGACGAGNNTCGTCCTTGGCGCGCGACGCCTCGTCTTCCTTGAGCTGCCTGTCGACGAGATCGCGAAGCCGCTTGTGCCGCCCGGCTTCGGGTCCCGTGCCCAGCGCACCCGACGCGAAGCCCTTGTCGACGATCTGCTTGCCTTCGGTCGGCAGGTTGGCCTGGAGGGCCAGCTGCGCCATCTCCATGAAATCGGGCGCGGCGGTCATGCTTCCGGTCGCGAGAGACAAGCGATACGCATCGAGTGACAGCCGGTCGGAGAAGGTCGGCTTGCGCTGCATGCGGCTCATCAGGTCGACCCAGTACTCCTTCTTCGGGTAGTAGGTGACGAGCTTTTCCATCGCGTAGACGACGCTGTTGTTGTCGCCCAGCTTCGTCGCCGCGTTGAGGAGCAGCTTGAGCCGATCTTCGGCCGGCGGCGTGCCGCCGCGTTCGTCGGCCTGGATCTCCGAAGTCAACTCGCGCACCGCACCGGCCAGATCGCCGCCCAGGTACTGGCTCTGGATGAGCATCGTCCGAATCGCCGGGCTCGTGCCGCCCTCGCGAAAGTAGCGCTGACCCCACTGAATGGCCTTGGCGTACTGCCCGGCCCGGTAGTAGCCGACGGCGATCGATTCCAGCATGCGCACCTTGTCGGGCCCCGAGACGCGGCCGGTGCCGCTGAGCGCGTCGAAGGAGCGCGCTGCTATGTCGACGTCGCCGGCACCCGAGGCAGCGGCGATGCGCATGCGCTCGATCATGTAGGTCTCGTTGGCGCTGCGCGGCCCGGCGGCCTCGGCGTCGCGGACCTTCGCGAGCGCCTCCTTGTAGCGCTGTGCCTTGATGAGCACCTCCGCCGCTTGCAACGGCTTGCCGATCTCCGGGCGCAAGGTTTCCTGCGCCTCAGCGACACCCGCGACGCCTAGCGTCGCCGCGATCAGCGCCGCAGCGGCAGCCTTCGCGACGCCGCGGCTACTTGACGAACTGTTCATTCCCGACCATTCCGAGCTTGGTGACGCCCAGGCGCTGCGCCGACGCGAGGACGAGTGCCACGTACTTGTATTCGACGAGCTTGTTCGGCCGGATGTGCACCTCGGGCTGGTCGGGCTCAGCCGCAGCCTGCAACAGGCGCGCCTCGAGCGCAGCGCGGTCGGGCACCGGCTCGCCGTTCCAGGAAATGGTGCCGTCGAAGTCGATGTCGATCGTCACCACCACGGGTTCTTTCAGCAGCGGCGGCGGCTTGCCGACCGGCATGTTGAGGTTGACCGCGTGCAGCTGGACCGGGATCGTGATGATCAGCATGATGATCAGCACGAGCATCACGTCGATCAGCGGCGTCGTGTTGATGTCCATCATCACGTCGGCCTCACCGCCGCTGTCGGACCCTACGTTCATTGCCATGGCGTGCCCTCGTCAGCCCTTCGGCGGCGGTTCGGTGATGAAGCTCACCTTCTGGATCGAAGCCCGCGTGCATTGGAAGAGCACGCGCCCGATCGACTCGTAGCGCGCGTTCTCGTCGCCGCGGATCTGCACTTCGGGCTGCGGCACCATGGTCGCGATCTTGGCCAGCCGGGTGAACAAGGCGTCGGTGTCGGGCACCAGCGTCTGGTTCCAGAAGATATCGCCGTCCTTGTTGACCGAGATCGTGATGTTCTCCGGCTTGGTCTGCCGGGCGATGTTGGTTTCCTTGGGCAGCGTCACCGGCACCGTATGCGTCACCACCGGAATGGTGATGAGAAAGATGATGAGCAG
>PLZH01000035.1 GCA_003152055.1 Burkholderiales bacterium | reverse complement strand
GGCTGCCACCACGCCAGCGCCGCCTCCGTCCCCAGATCGGCTCCAGACAACGCGTTCTGCCTCATCCCGATGTTGCCCGCTATCGACAACCCCGAACCCGACTGGCGAATCATCGCCAGCCCCGTCAACGCCATCACCACCAGCACAATCAACGCTACAAACAACACGACTCCGCGCTCGCGATGCGCCAGAGGCGTTGCGTGCAATGGCATCGACGCACGCCTGCCACGCTGCTCATGGCACGCACGAACGCTGAGTCGTGATGGGTACGAGTGCGGGTCCATGGCGTGTGAGTTCGTTGCGGGTCGCAGTGTAGAAATCGCNNAGTTCTTCACGCGGTGCGTGCTACAAGACGCAACGGGGCTCTGCGGCGCGCATCTTGCGGCGCGTTGAAAATTCACGCGGCGCAAGCAGCGTTGCGGCCGAGCAGCGCAAGCCGCGCTCGGCGAATTGCGCCGTTGTGCGCCGCGCTATGCGCCTATCAACTGCAGGCTTGCAACCATTTGCCGGAAAAACTCTGCGTGAATTTCACCGGCTTGCCGCCCTGCTTGCGCAATTCGACCTCGGCCGTGCCGAGGTAGCTGTCGCCGAAGAGGGACATCTTTCCCTTGCCCGTCTGCGTCGCATCGCTCGACTTGCAGGAAATCGCCCAGACGATGCTCGCGCCCTCGCGCTTGAGATCGTGGTTTTCGCACTGCATGCCGAAATCGCGCTGCGCAGGAACGATGCGCGCGAGATTCGAGACATCGGCAGCGCCGACGCACGTGCGCCCGACGACGGACCGTCTCGAATTCCCGGCCGCGTTCTCGACGACCGTCGTCGTCTCCCAGAGGCCGGGCTTGATCGTTGCGGCCGGTGCCTGCGTTGCGGCGGGCTGAGCCACGCTCGCGCCGCTCGCCAGCGCGCTGGCGAGAAGGGCCGGCGCAAACATGGATGCTTTCATGAGATCTCCCGTGGAATTTGAAAGGTTCGGCCGAATCGAAGAACGCGTGTGCTAGGACGAACGACATTCGAACAGCACGCGCTCGACGAGTTCTTCCGTCGCCGGGGCGACAACGGCGCCGTTTGCACCTTCGAGCAGAACGAAGCGTTGGCTGCCCTCGATGGCCTTCTTGTCGACGCGCATGAACTCGACGAGTACCTTGTCGTCGATGTCGGGCGGCTTCGTCGGCAGACCGGCTTTTTCGATGATGCTCTCGAGGCGGCGCGCGCGTTGCGGCTGGATCAGACCGAGGCGTTCGGAGAGCCTGGCGGCGAGCACCATGCCGCAACCCACAGCCTCTCCGTGCAACCAGCGCCCATAACCGATCCCGGACTCGATGGCATGGGCGAACGTGTGACCGAAGTTGAGAAGGGCGCGGCGACCGGCTTCGCGCTCGTCGGAGGCGACGACCTCGGCCTTGATCTGGCACGAACGCCGCACTGCATGTATCAACGCATCGCCATCGAGCGCAAGCAACCGCGCCAGACCGGCCTCGATCCAGCTCAGGAATGCTTCGTCGAGGATGGCGCCGTACTTGATCACTTCGGCGAGGCCGGCAACCAGCTCGCGTCGGGGCAGCGTCAGCAGGGAATCGACGTCGGCAACGACGAGGCGAGGTTGATGAAACGCGCCGATCATGTTCTTTCCGGCGGGGTGATTGATCGCCGTCTTGCCGCCGACCGACGAATCCACTTGCGCCAGGAGCGTCGTCGGCACCTGGATGTAGGCGATGCCGCGCATGTAGCACGCCGCGGCGAAGCCGGTGATGTCGCCCACCACGCCACCGCCAAGGGCTACCAGCGTCGTGTTGCGATCGCAATGCTCGGCGAGCAGCGCGTCGAAAACGTGGTTGAGCGTCTCCCAGTTCTTGTAGGCCTCGCCATCCGGAAGCGTCACTTGCGAGACGCGCGAGAAGCGTGCCCGCAGCGCTTGTGTGAGCTGCGCCGCCAGCAGGGGCCCGACGACGTCGTTCGTGACGATGACCGCGTGCGGACCAGGCGAAAGCGAATCGAAAGCGTGCCCTTGCTCGAGCAGGCGGCGCCCAACGATGACGTCGTAGCTTCGCTCGCCGAGCGAGACGCGCACGCGATGAGCTCCGGCGTCGGCGAGTGCGCCAGGGACCGCCGTCATGGCGCTCCTCGAAACAGATCAGCGCCCAAAGCGGCCGCGGGCGGCAGGTGGCCTGCCCGCTCGAGCTGCGCCACGATGTCGTCTACGACGGAGTGCATCGGTGGACGCCCGGTTTCGACGATGATCGTCGCCACTTCGCTGTAGAAGGGATGCCGCTGCTCGAACAACTCGCACAGACGCGCGTAGGGATCCGCGACCTGCAGCAGAGGCCGCCTCGAGTTCTTCCGAACACGCCGCCACAGTTCTGCCGGCGGGGCGAAAAGATAGACGGGAACCGTAGCGTTGCGAAGCAACTCGCGATTGGCCGGACTCAGCACCACGCCGCCGCCCGTGGAGACGACCGCCGGGCCACCCCGGACAAGATCCCTCAGTGCATCCGCTTCACGTTTCCTGAAGGCGGCCTCGCCCTCGCGCTCGAACAAGCTTGCAATCGTGCATCCGGCACTTCGCTCGATCGCTACGTCGACATCGAAGAACTTGGCGGCAAGTCGTCCGGCTAGCAACTTGCCGATACTGGACTTGCCGCCGCCGGGCATGCCGATCAGGCTGACAACTTTCTTCAGCCGACTCAATACGGGTTGTGGCAGGGGTCGAGCGCAGTTGCAGGCGGAGTCGTTCCGTCCGGGAACAAGGTGTGCTGCCCCGTGGAATCCAGTGACAGCCTTGGATCACCCGACACGATGATTTCCGACGGCGTGATGTCGACTCCGTATGGGCTCACGATGAAGGGCGGCGCCGCGGGCGCGCTTATCGCGTCGATCGGGACAGGGAGCAGCTCCGCCCACCTCGCACGACCCTCAGTCCCACTCACTCCGTTCGCGGCCACCAGAATATTGACGTGCAGCCAGCTTGCGACGTTCTGGGGGTACTCCACCTGGACTACTGCCGATCCGTTGGCGTCGGTCTGACCAGTACCGAGAATGGTGATCGTCGCATCTGATTTCCGTGGTTCGATAGCGCCGCTGTGATTCAGGTCTTCGCCGCTCTCGAGAATGCCATTGCGGTTTAGATCCTCATTGATGCACCCGTAGCCGGGCGCTGCGGTCAGCTGAATCGGCACGACGTTGGCGTTGCTGACGAAACCCTGGAACCAAGTCGAGCCGTGAACATATTGACCCTTGAAATAGTAGTCCAAATCGATCGACGGCACGATGTTGACGTTGCCCTTGGCACGACCCGAAGAATCGACGACGAGAATCACGTACTGGCGTATGTAGGTCAGATCGGCCGGCCCCGTAAGGATGGAATTGTTGCTCCCGATCGACACGGAAAGGGGGTCTGATGCCACGGTGATCGTCGTAGTCGCCTGTCTGTTACAGACGATGAAGTCGACGTTGTCGTAGCAGGCACGGATGGTCACGCCGTTGGTCGGGCTCGATCGGCTACCCGGGATATACGAGGTCGTCGCGATACCGTTCGGGTCCGAGTAGACGACGTTTGCGCCAGTGGAAAAGGTTCCTCCAATTGAATTCGGGTCGCCGTCGAGGTCGAATCGGACTCGGACATTTTGAATCGGCGCGTTGTTGGCGCCGACGAATAACGCTCTGATTTGCGTGAGATTATTGGTCGAACTGGTATTGGTCGAAACGACACTCGGATTTGCCGAAACCGAGGCCGACTGGATGGTTCCCACTGCAGCGGGGACGTTGGGCGCTCCTGACTGCACGAGCACGGTCTGCGTATTCATCACCCCGCCGGCCGTCGCCGTGACATCGAGCGATTCGGGCGCGCTCGGCGCCGTATAGACGTAAGAATAGTCGCCGTTCGTACCGGTCGTGCCCGTGGTCGTGCCCAGTGAACCAGCAGTAACGCTGATAGGTTGGTTCACCATCGCATTGCCGTTTGCGTCGACAAGCAGGAAATCCACTTTGTTTCCCGCGCTTCCCGGTACCGCGATGGCGGGATTGGGCGTTCCGGTCAGCTTCGCGCCGGTGACCGCGAACAGTGCGGACGCAGTCAAGTTGCCGCTTGTCGCTTTGACGGTGATGATTCGATTCGATGGGTCGGCGCCGATCGACACGATCGCGAGGGCCTGACCATTGGCGCTTGTGGTCGATCCCGTCTGGGTGAAGGTCGCAGCGTTGTCGACCGAAAAACTGACCGGAATGCCGGTCAGTGCCTGGCCGGAGGACGTCGTTGCCGTTGCCGTTGCCGTCACCGTCGTCGCGCCACTGTTGTTAATGCTGGACGAGCTGAGCTGCAGGGTCAAGTTGCTCGCCGATGCGCCCGCCCCACTCGCGCCGCTCGCGCTCCCGAAAGGCGAGGTGCCGGCGCTGCCGCCCCCGCCTCCGCAGGACACGATCAAGGCCAATACCGCGGCAGCGGCAAGGTTCTTCAGATGTCTGTTCATGAGAAGCTCGCAGGCAGTCTTGGTCTCGGCGGATCAGCGCGCCGCAGTACGGTCGGTCACGATCTTCGGCGTCAGAAAAATCAGGAGCTCGGTCTTCGACGTCGAGGTCGTCTTGGTCTTGAAGAGATTGCCCAGATAGGGAATGTCGCCGAGGAACGGCACCTTCGTGATGTCGTCTCGCTCGCTCTGCTGGAAGATGCCGCCGATGACGACCGTGCCGCCGTTTTCGACGAGCACCTGGGTCTTCACGTGCTTCGTGTTGATCGCAAATCCCGCCGCCGTCGATTGGCCGACGCTGTCGTTGGTGACATCAACGTCGAGAATCACGTTGCCCTCGGGCGTGATTTGCGGCGTGACCTGCAGCGCCAGGTTCGCCTTGCGGAACTGCAAGGACGTGGCGCCGCTCGAAGTCGCCACCTGGTAAGGCAATTCCGTGCCCTGCTCGATGATCGCCTTCTGCTGATCGGCAGTGACGACGCGGGGGCTCGACACGATCTTGCCATTGCCATCAGCTTCGAGGGCCGAAAGCTCGAGGTTCAGGAATCGGTTGGCGGTGGCGCCGAACAGCGAGAGCGCGATCGTGGCGGGATTGAATCCGTTTTGCCCCGTCGCCGGCAGATTCACGAAATTGGTGTCGCTGAAGTTCAGGCCCGTCGTGGTCGAGGAGGAGCCCGTCGATGCGTTTTGCAGGGTCTGCGCGCCGACCGCGTTCAGGTTGCCGCCGATGCTCACATAATTGTTGCCACCGACGTTATAGCCCGGAATGCCGCCATTGATTCCGCGCAGATCCGACGCGCCCAGTCGAACCCCGAGCGACCGGCCGAACTCCGCGTCGGCAATCACGATGCGCGACTCGATCAGCACTTGCCGCACCGGGATATCGATCTTGGAGATGAAGTCTTGCACCACTGCGAGCGTGGACGGTATGTCGGTGACAAACACCTGGTTGGTCCGCGCCTCGAACGCAACGCTGCCGCGCGCCGACAGCATTCGCGTTGATGTGCCGGTGCTGCTGCCGCCGGCCGTGCCCTGCCCGGTCAAGCTATTGGCCACGTCCGTCGCCTTGGCGTAGTTGAGCTGGAAGGACTGCGAGCGCAAGGGCTCGAGCGCGGCGATCTGCTGCTTGGCCTCAAGCTCGTTTTTTTCCTTCGCGTTCAACTCGTCCTTGGGAGCGATCAGGATGACGTTGCCGGACTTGCGCAACCCGAGGCTTTTCGCCTGCAAGATGATGTCGAGCGCCTGGTCCCAGGGAACGTCCTTCAGGCGCAGGGTCACGTTGCCGGTGACCGTGTCGCTCGTGACGACGTTGAAGTTCGTGAAGTCTGCGATGACCTGAAGCAGGGCACGAACCTCGATGTTCTGGAAGTTGAGCGAGAGCTTTTCGCCGGCGTAACCTGCCCCCTGTACGAGCTTGTTCGGATCGACCTTCTGCGCCCGCACCTCCAGCACGAACTGGTTGTCGCTTTGATAGGCGCTGTGCTCCCAGACCCCGCGCGGCTCGACCACCATGCGGACGCGGTCGCCGCTTTGCGTTGTTGTCACGCTCTGTATCGGCGTGCCGAAGTCCGTCACGTCGAGGCGACGACGCAGGCTGTCCGGCAGGCTTGAACGCAGGAACTCGACGACCAGACTGTTGCCCTGTTGGCGGATATCGATGCCCACCTGGTTGTTGGGCAGCTCGACGACGACGCGGCCGGCACCGTCGGCGCCGCGCCGGAAATCGATGCCGCGCAGCGGCAGCTGATCGCGGTTGAGGCCTTCGGCGAACGGTGTCGTCCGCCCGCTCGAACTTGCCAGCGTCGGCGGAACGGTGTTCTCGAGCGTGATCACGAGCACCTTGTCATCGATCTGCGCCCGATACCCCGCCGGCTGCTTGAGGTTGAGCACGAGGCGCGTCCGCTCGCCGGACTGCGCCACGCTGACCGAGCGCAAATTGCCCTGATTGATGTCGACGCTGGATTTGCCGAGCGCGTTCGTGACGCCGGGAAGGTCGATTGCGATGCGCGGCGGCGCCTGCACGGTGAAGCCGGCCGGAAGCGCCGTCAGCGGCTCGGTCATTTCGACACGGATGACTTCGGCGCCGGCCTGCTGCGAGCTGGTAATCGACTGGATAGCGTTGTCGGCCCAAGCGGGAAGCGCCGCTCCGGCAGTCAATACCAGAGCCAAGAATCGCGAGCGCCAGCCAGCCATCGGTTTCTCCCACACGGTTCTCATTGCGCCTTCTCCTGAAGCTGGAGGGCGCTGTTGCGCTCGATCCATTCGCCCGCCGCGTCTTGCACGATTTCGCGATAGGCCACGTTGGTTTCGGAAATCTTCGTGATCTTTCCGTAGTTCTGCCCGAGATAGTCGCCTGGCTTCACCTGATAGAGAAGTTTGTCGACCTTCAAGAGCGCATAGGGTTGGCCGTTTCGCGTCAAGCTTCCGACCATCGCCATGCTGTCGACCGGGTAGGCCTCGAGCGGCTCCTTGCGCCGATTGATTTCGGCCGCCAACAGGGAATTCGGCTGCCGCGCCTCCTGCTTGAGCGCGACCGTCAGCTTTTGCGTACTGAAAGGCTCGACGGCGCCCATCGCGACGTAGGGCTGCGGGTTGAATTTCTTCGGTGCGGAGAGAGGCTCGACGTTCGGCTTGACCTCGCGTTTTTGCTGCTCCATCCATTGCTGGAGCTCGTCTTGATCACCGCCGCAGGCAGCCAGAAGCACACCCACCGCCAGCAGCATGCCGCCGACGCGAAGCGCTCGCAGACGCGGCGCCGTCATTTCTTCACTCCCGCTTTGGCCTTGGCCGCGTTCCTGCGGATCTCGTCGAGTTCGGCCGAGTCGAGATAGCGATACGTGCGCGCCGTGGCCTCCATCGATAGTGGCCCGGAGGGGTCCTTCCCCGAACCGATCACCATGTTGTGGAGAGTCACGATCCGCGACAGGTTGGCGATGTCGGC
Source organism: Burkholderiales bacterium (assembly GCA_003152055.1). Classification (GTDB taxonomy): domain Bacteria; phylum Pseudomonadota; class Gammaproteobacteria; order Burkholderiales; family Burkholderiaceae_C; genus Schlegelella_A. Next base: position 67,094 of record PLZH01000035.1, on the reverse strand, counting down.
AGCGAACGCGCCGATGTCGTGATATCGCCCCGAGACGCGAATCGCGATCGGCAATTCGGCGTAGTAGTCCTTGATCGCCACCTGGCCGGGACGGAACAGCTCGAACTGCAAACCGCGGCCGAGGCCGGCCTGGTTGATGTCGGACAGCAGAGCATCCATTTCGGCTTTGCCCGGCAACTGCTTCTCCAGCTGCGTAACGTATTCCTCCACCTGCAATTTCTGCTTGCGCAACTCACCGAGGTTGACCGCCTGCGCCAGCTTGGCTCGGTAATCGTTCTTGAGCACCGGCTCCTTGTTCTGCTCGGCATCGAGCTCGTCATGAGCGCTCGAGAGAACCAGGAACCAGCCGACGACCACCATGGCGAGTGCAACCGCCGCCCACGTCAACGCTTTCGGCAACAGCGGCCATTGCCCGGGTTCGTTCGGATTGAGGCCCCGGAACTGCGATGCCGCGCCTTCGAAGACGGAGTTCAGATCGACGCTAGCGGTTCTGCCTTTCGTTGCCATGCTGGCCTCAAGTCTTCTTCGGCGCAGATGCACGAGCCGCGGGCGGCGGACCGGGCTGCCGCGAAGCGGGGATGATGTCCTGCGGCGCGGATGCCGGGCCGTCCTGGGGCCGTTTCACCGTCAGGCGGACCGAAAAATCGAACAGCCGCTTCTGCTCGCGGTTGGCCCCCTGCATCGTCGTCGCCTTGCTCTCGACGAGCTCTGGACGAACCAGCCATTCCGAGTTGTAGGCCGTGTTGCGCAGAAATTCCGAGACGCGCTCCTGCGTCTGTGCGACGCCGGCGACGCTCAGGCTCTGTCCATCCTGCTTGATCGACGTGATGTACATGCCCTCGGGCACTTGCCGGACGAGTTCGTTCAGAATGTTGACGGGCACATTGCGGTCGGCCTGCAAATCCTCGACGGCCCTCTGGCGCGCCTTCAGCGACGCGATGTCGGCCTTCAGGCTCGCGATGTCCTTGATCTGCAAATCCAGTTTGGCGATCTCGCCCTGGAGGAACGCATTGCGCTGCTGCTGGCCCGCGACGATCTGTTCGACAACCACGTACCAGACTCCGACGATGGCCATGCCTGCCAGCGCGGCCACGCCCAGACCGAGGTAGAAGGCGATCTTCCTGCGCTGACGCCGCTCCTCCCGGTGGGGGAGCAGGTTGATCATGATCACTGGACGAACCTCCGCATCGCCAGGCCGCAGGCCGTGAGATACGAGGACGCCTCACGCCGAAGCTTGGCTTCCCGCACCGCCGAGCCGAGCTTCATGTTCTCGAACGGGTTGACGACCATCGACGCGAAGCCGGTGAGTTCGGTCACTCGATCCTTGAGGCCGGGCAAGGTCGCCGTCCCACCGGCGAGCATCACGTAGTGCACCTTGTGATGCGGCGTGCTGGTGAAGAAGTACTGCAAGGCACGGCCGATTTCCTGCGACAGGCTGTCGACGAAAGGCGCGAGCAGCGAGGTTTCGTAGTCATCGGGCAGATCGGCAGCGAGCTTCTTCTGCTCGGCCTCCTCGTACGAGAAGCCGTACTGGCGCGAAATGAGCTGCGTCAACTGCGATCCGCCGAAGGCCTGGTCGCGGTCGTAAAGCATTTCGTCGTCGCGAAGCACCTTGAGGCTGGTGGTATCGGCGCCGATCTCGAAGAGCGCGACGAGCGCGTCCTTGCCTTCGTTCGGCAACGCCGCCACGACGCGGCTCATCGCAAGGCGCGAGGCGTGCGACTCGATGTCCAGCACGACCGGCTTCAACCCGGCGGCCTCGGCAAGACCCTGGCGATCCTGCACACGATCCTTTCTCGACGCGGCGATCAGCACCTCGACATCGCCGACCGAAGTCGGGCTCGGGCCGATGACGCAAAAGTCGAGGCTGACCTCGTCGAGCGAAAAGGGGATGTACTGGTTGGCCTCCGACTCGACCTGGATCTCGAGCTCCTCTTCGCGCAGGCCGGCCGGCAGCATGATCTTCTTCGTGATGACGGCTGACTGCGGCATCGCCATGACGACCTGCCGCGTTCTCGTTCCGCTCTTGGTGACCAACCGCTTCACGGCCTCGGCGACTTCGTCGAACTTCTCGATCTGACCGTCGGCGATCCAGCCTTTCTCGAAGCTTTCGGATCCAAAACGCTCGAGCACGTACTCGCCGCCGCTGGTCTGACCGAGCTCGACCAGCTTGACGCTCGAGGAGCTGATGTCGAGGCCGATCATCGGCGGGTGCTTGCGACCCAACAAGGTGTCTAGAAAACTCACGACGCCCCTTTTCCAGCTGCCTAAATCATGAGCGCTGGAGTGTTAATAAGTTACTTCGATGCTAGCAGTAAAGCCTTTGATTACCAAAGCAAAAACCCGGGCGCAAGGTGCGCGCGCGTTGCAAATCTCACACGCAAAGCCTCGCTGACCATCGGCCTTGAAAAACCAGCTCGGGTCCGGCCCTTTCGGTACCCATTTCCAGCATCCAGGAACGTTTGCGCAGACCGCCTGCGCAATCGCCGCTTTCTATAATGCAGCCTCGATGCAGGCAGACATGTGACCGAATCCGACAGCGTTGAGGGACGATCCGCGGGCGATTCTTCTGCGAGGCGTTCCGCATCCTCGCTTCCACCATGGCTGCGCTGGTTGCTCCGCGCACTTGGCGGCCTCGTCGGCCTCACAGTTGCCGGCGCGGTCGCGATCGTCCTCGTCGCGGCGATCGCACTGGCCGTCTCCTACCCCAACCTGCCCGAAATCGACAGCCTCACCGACTACCGGCCGAAGCTGCCGATGCGCGTTTTCTCCGCCGACGGCGTCCTGCTCGGAGAGTTCGGCGAGGAGCGTCGCAACTTCGTGCCGATCGCCGACATTCCCAAGGTGATGCAGGACGCGGTGCTTGCGGCCGAAGACGCCAAGTTCTATCAGCACAGTGGCGTGAACTACGTCAGCGTCATCCGAGCGGGCCTGGCCAACTTCGGCGAAGGACACAACGCGCAGGGTGCCTCGACCATCACCATGCAGGTGGCACGCAATTTCTATCTGTCGTCCGAGAAAACATTTACTCGCAAGATCTACGAAATGTTGCTTGCCTTCAAGATCGAAAGCCTTCTCACGAAGGACCAGATCCTCGAGGTCTACATGAATCACATCGCGCTCGGCCAGCGCGCGTACGGGTTCGCTTCGGCGAGCGAAATCTATTTCGGCAAGCCGCTCAAGGACATCACGATCGCCGAAGCCGCGATGCTCGCTGGCCTCCCGAAGGCGCCTTCGGCGAACAATCCGATCGTCAATCCCGATCGCGCGACGATCCGGCAGCGCCACATCATCGACCGCATGTTCGAGAACGGCTTCATCACGTCGGAGCAGCGCGACGCGGCCTTGAATCAGGTGCTCAAGTACCGCACGCCTTCCGAAGTCGCGGTGCATGCCGAGTACGTCGCCGAAACGGCACGACAGATGATCTTCAGCCAGTTCGGACCCGACGCCTATACGCGCGGCCTGAACGTCTACCTGACGCTCGATTCCGCCGAGCAATCGCTTGCCTATCACGCCCTTCGCAGGGGCATCATGGACTTCGAGCGGCGCCAGGTCTACCGCGGGCCGGAAGACTACGTCGATCTTCCCGCCGATGCCAAGGAACTCGACACGCGCATCGCCGAGGCATTGCAGGACTATCCCGACAACGACGAGTTGAAGGCGGCGGTCGTCACCGAGGCGTCGGCGAAGAAGGTGACGGCGGTGCTGCAAAGCGGCGAGACCGCCAGCATCGTCGGCGAAGGACTCAAGCCCGCCGCCTCGGCGCTCTCGGCCAGGGCCAATCCCAAGACGCAGATCCGGCCCGGCGCGGTCGTGCGCCTGATTCGCGGCGCAAAGGGCGACTGGTCGATCACGCAGCTGCCTGAAGTCGAAGGAGCCTTCGTGGCCATGGACCCGCGCACCGGCGCCATCCGCGCCATGGTCGGCGGCTTCGACTACTCGAAGAGCAAGTTCAACCATGTGACGCAAGCCTGGCGGCAGCCGGGCTCGAGCTTCAAGCCATTCATCTATTCGGCCGCGCTCGAAAAGGGATTCACGCCGGCCACCGTGATCAACGACGCGCCCCTGTTCTTCGATGCGGGCGCGACGGGAAGTCAGCCCTGGGAGCCGAAGGACTACGACGGCACGTTCGAAGGTCCGATGACGATGCGCCAGGGCCTCATGAAGTCGAAGAACCTCGTGTCGATCCGAATCCTCAAGGCCATCGGTCCGGCCTACGCGCAGCAATGGATCACCCGTTTCGGGTTCGACCCGGAAAAGCATCCGGCGTATCTGACGATGGCGCTCGGCGCCGGCTCGGTGACGCCGCTGCAGATGGCGTCGGCGTACAGCGTCTTCGCCAACGGCGGCTTTCGAGTGAATCCGGTGCTCATCAGTCGGATCACCGACTCCAAGGGCCGCGTCATCAGCGAGGCACGAATCCCCGCACTCGACGAATCGATGCGAACGCTCGACGCGCGCAATGCGTTCGTGATGACGAGCCTGCTGCAGTCGGTCACCCACGCGGGCACCGCCGCGAAAGCCGGCGCCACATTGAAGCGGCCCGATATCTACGGCAAGACCGGAACGACGAACGACTCGCTGGATGCCTGGTTCGCCGGCTGGCAGAAGAACGTCGTCGCCGTCGTCTGGATGGGCTACGACACGCCGCGAAAACTCGGCGACCGGGAAACCGGCGGCGGCCTTTCGCTACCGATCTGGATCGACTTCATGAGCACGGAGCTCAAGGGTGTCCCGGTCCAGGAGCCCGCACCGCCGGACGGGGTCGTCAACGTCGGTGGCGAGTGGTATTTCGAAGAATATGCGCGCGGCGCCGGCGTGAGCAGCGTCGGCCTCGACGAGAAGGCTCCCGCCGCGCCGACCGAGGAAGAGCGCAACTCCATCCTCGACCTGTTCCGCCGCAAGCCCTAGGAGCCGAACGCGGAGTCAGCCCTCAAAGCGCAGTGCGCGGCCGGCCAGCTCACTCGCGCACACCGAGAGCACGGCAAAGAACTCGCCGCCGTCGCGAGCGTCGATCCACCGGCCTTCGACCGGCTTGAAATGAAAGCCGCCCGAGGGCGCCGCCAGCCAGAGCTCGTGCAGTGGAGGCTGCGTGTTGATGACGATGACGGCGCGATCCGGAAACGCGAGCTCGAGCAGGCCGCCGGTGCGGCTCGCATCGATGTCGATGATGTCGTCCTGGAGCAGGCGATCGACGGTCGCTTCGACGGCGGCGAGCGCGGCCCGCGCACGGCCATCGTATTCGGCATCGGAAAGGCGTTCGGGGACCAAAGTCATGCTCGATAAAATCGACGGATGCGACAGCGCGATCCGAGTGTAGTGGTGCCGGCCCGGCAAGCCGCGCGTGCGGTCTTGCTGTGTGCGGCGCTTGCGTCGCTCTCGGCCTGCGGCCTGAAGGGCGCGCTGGTCGCGCCGACGGCGGCTTCAGACTCGGCTTCCGCGGTCGCGGCGTCACCGGCGGCTTCGCGTTGATGTCGCTGCCCGGCGCTCCCGATGTCGCCTATCGCGGCGACACGCTTCATCTCGAAGGCGCCGCGCTGAGCGAGCTCGCGGGTCGATTCGGCACCCCCCTGTATGTCTACTCGTGCGCGGCCATGGCGCGCGCGCTCGGCGGCTATCAGCGCGCCCTCGCCGGTCGCGACCATCTGCTCTGCTACGCGATGAAGGCGAATTCGAGCCTCGCGGTGCTGCAGTGGTTCGAGCGCCGTGGTTGCGGCTTCGACATCGTCTCGGGCGGCGAACTCGAGCGGGCACTGGCCGCCGGCGCCGGCGCTGGTCGCATCGTCTTTTCCGGCGTCGGCAAGACGCGATCGGAAATGGCACGCGCGCTCCTAGCCGGCGTCTTCTGCTTCAACGTCGAAAGCCTCGGCGAGCTTGAGGTGCTGTCCACCATCGCGACGGCGAGCGGACGCGTCGCCCGCGTCAGCCTTCGCGTCAATCCCGACGTCGACGCGAAGACGCATCCCTACATCTCGACCGGCCTGCGCGGCAACAAGTTCGGCATCGCGCATTCGAGCGCCCTCGCCGCCTTTCGCCGTGCCGCGCGCCTGCCGGGCATCGAAGTCGTCGGCATCGACTGCCACATCGGCTCGCAGATCGCCGCGACCGAGCCCTATCTCGAAGCGCTCGAGCGCCTGCTCGATCTCGTCGAGGCGGTCGAGGCAGAAGGCATATGGCTCAGCCACGTCGACGTCGGCGGCGGCCTCGGCATCACCTACGCCGAAGAGACGCCGCCGGCTGCCGAAGAGCTTGTCGCCCGGCTACTCGAGCGCATCGATGCGCGCGGCCACGGCCACCGCAGGCTGCTCCTCGAGCCGGGTCGCTCACTGGTCGGCAACGCCGGCGTGCTCGTCAGCGAAGTGCTCTACGTGAAGCCGGGCGAAACGAAGAACTTCTGCATCGTCGACGCGGCGATGAACGACCTCATGCGCCCGGCGATGTACGACGCCTGGATGCGCATCGTCGAATGCGAGCGCGGTCGAGGCGAACCGCTGGTCTGCGACGTGGTCGGGCCGATCTGCGAGTCAGGCGACTGGCTCGGCCGCGGCCGAGCCCTTGCCGTCGCGCCGGGCGACTACATCGCCGTTCTTTCCGCGGGTGCTTACGCCATGAGCATGGCGAGCAACTACAACACGCGCGGCCGCGCCGCGGAGGTGATGGTCGATGGCGACAACGCCTGGCTCATCCGCGACCGCGAGACGCCGGCGGATCTGATGCGCGGCGAACACCTGCTTCCGCCCGCGTAGGTCGCGGGCGGCGCCTTCAGATCCGACCTTCCTCGACCGCGTGACAGGCCGCGCGCGTGCTGCCGAACGAGAGGAGTTGCGGCCGTTCGACCCGGCAGCGTTCGTTGGCATGCGGGCAGCGCGGATGGAATGTGCAGCCGCTCGGTGGATGAAGCGGGTTCGGCACCTCGCCCTGCACCGGCGTACGCGCCCGGCCGCTCATGTGGATGTCGGGAATGGCATCGAGCAGCATTCGCGTGTACGGATGATGCGGCCTCGAGAACAGCGCCGCCTTGTCGGCGATCTCGACGACGCGACCGAGATACATCACGCCGACCCGGTCGCTGACATGGCGAACGACGGCGAGGTTGTGCGAGATGAAGAGATAGGTCAGGCCCTGCTTGGTCTGCAGGTCCTTCATGATGTTGAGCACCTGCGCCTGCACCGAAACGTCGAGCGCGGAAGTGGGTTCGTCGCAGACCAGGAACTCGGGCTCGGTGGCGAGCGCGCGGGCGATCGAGATGCGCTGCCGCTGGCCACCGGAGAACTGGTGCGGGAATTTATCGGCATCGGCCGCCGCGAGCCCGACCGAGCCGAGCAATTCACCGACCTGCGCCTCGAGCAGCGCCTCGCGGTCAGCGCCCGAGGTGCGGCCCTGCTCGGTGAGGCCGTGTTCGCGCAAGGGCTCGGCGACGATGTCACGCACTTTCCAGCGCGGATTGAGGCTCGCGTAAGGATCCTGGAAGATCATCTGCATGCGCCGACGCATGACTCTCGGCCGCGCGTCGACGGCCGTCGCGTCGACGCCGCCGAAAACGATGCGACCTCGCGTCGGCGCGTAGAGGCCGACGAGCAGGCGCGCCACGGTGCTCTTGCCGCAGCCCGATTCGCCGACGAGCGCCAGCGTCGTGCCCCGCTGGATGGCGAAGCTGACGTCGTCGACCGCGTGGACGAATTGCCTGGGCTTGCGATCGACGACGCGGTTGAGCCAGGGCAGCGACACGTCAAAGGTCTTGGCGAGCCCCTCGACTTCGACGAGCGGCTCGAAGCTCACGGACGCAAGCGCGTTCATGCGGCGGCCCGCAGCGGCGCGGCGTGCAACCAGCAAGCCGCCCGCGTCGCGCCTGCGGGCAGCAAATCGGGGCGCTCGACAAGACATCGATCGAAAGCGTGCACGCAGCGTGGATTGAAGGCGCAGCCGGGCGGAATCGCGGTGAGGCGAGGCATCGCCCCGTCGATCTGCAAGAGGCGCGGGCGATCCTCGTCCATCGCCGGAATCGAGCCCATGAGCCCGGCCGTGTAGGGATGCGCCGGCGCGTGGATCACCGCGGCGACCGGCCCGATCTCGACGATGCGGCCCGCGTACATCACGGCGACGCGATCGCAGGTCTCGGCGATCACGCCCATGTCGTGGGTGACGAGCATGACGGCCGCACCGTGCTCCCTGCAAAGCCTTTTCAGCAAGAAGATGATCTGCGCCTGGATCGAGACGTCGAGCGCCGTCGTCGGCTCGTCGGCGACGATGAGGCGGGGTTCGCCGGCCAGAGCCAACGCGATCACGACGCGCTGCCGCATGCCACCCGAGAACTGGTGCGGGTACTGCCCGAGCCGTTCTTCCGCGGCGGGAATGCCGGTTTCCTGAAGCAGGCGGATGGCTCGCTGCCGCGCTTCGGCCGCACTCACCGGCAGGTGAGTCTGGATCGTCTCGGTCAGCTGCCGGCCGATGGTGTACAGCGGGTCGAGCGAAGTCAACGGATCCTGGAAGATCGCGCCGATCGACCGGCCGCGCACCTTGCGCATCTCCTCATACGGCAGCGCATCGATGCGACGACCATCGAATCGAATTTCGCCTGCGGCGATGCGGCCCGGCGGGTCGAGCAAACCGATGATGGCCGAGCCGGTCAGAGACTTTCCCGCTCCCGACTCGCCGACGACGCCGAGGATCTCGCCCGGCGCGATGTCGAATGTCACGTCGTCGAGCGCGACCAGCGTGCCACGGCGCGTTGGAAACTCGACCCGGAGGTGGCGGACGTCGAGTAGCGGGTCGGGCATGGGCAAGGCGGATCAGGAAGAACGAGGCGGCGTGCAGCCGCTTACCGGCTCCTGGTAATCGACCCGCACGGTGAAATCGGAATCCAGCTTGTTCTGCTTCACCGCGACGAGGTAGTAGCGCGTGCAGGGCGCCACTTCGAGCGCGAGCGTCCTCTCCTGCCCGACGCCGCGGGCGCCTCCCGGCGGGCCCTGGACCGTGACTTGCCGCAACCCCGGATCCACGAGGGCGGGCTTGAAGGTGTTGTCCTTCCCGTCGACACGAACGATCGAGACCGGGTAGGTATCGATCGGCGCCCGGAAGTAGCGATTTCCGTAAAGCTGGGAAAAGTGGTAATCGGTGCTGGCGCAGGCCGCGAGCGCACAGGCAGCCAGCACCGCGACGGTCGGAAGCGAAATCGATGAATGACGCATGGTCGACTCCTTGTCAGAGGTGGGAACGCTTCGACCGTCAACGCAGGCGCGGGTTCAGTGCGTCGCGCAGCCAGTCGCCGAACAGGTTGATGCTGAGGGCGATCATGACCAGCATCGAACCGGGAAATATGACGAGCCACCAGGCCCCGCTGAAGAGCTGCTTCTGGCCTTCGTTGATGAAGGTGCCGAGCGAGGGCGAGGTTGGCGAGACGCCGACGCCGAGGAAGGACAGCGTCGCTTCGGCGAGGATGGCCGTGGCGACCTGGATCGTCGAGAGCACGAGCACCGGCCCCATGACGTTCGGAAGCACGTGTTTGCGCATGATGCGCAGCGGCGAAACACCGATCACGCGTGCCGCCTGCACGTATTCCTTGTGCCGCTCGACCATGGTCGAGCCGCGCACGGCGCGCGCGTACTGCACCCAACCCGGCAGGGCGATGGCGATGATGAGCACGCCGAAGGCCAGCGTATCGTGGGCATTGGGAAACAGCGCATGGCCGACGCCGGCGATCAGGAGCGCGATGAGGATCGAAGGGAAAGAAAGCATGACGTCGCAGACGCGCATGATGAGCGCGTCGAGCCGCCCGCCCGCGTAGCCCGAGACGAGGCCAAGGGTGACGCCGATCAGAAGCGAGAGCAGCACCGACGCCGCGCCGACGAAAAGCGAGATCTGCGCGCCATACATGAGGGCCGAGAGCACGTCGCGGCCCTGCTCGTCGGTGCCGAGAAGGTATTTCGCTGTTCCGCCGGCCATCCACGCCGGCGGCAACATCGAGTCGCCCAGCTCGAGGGTCGCCAGGTCGGTCGGATTGTGCGGCGCGACCCAGCCGGCGAAGACGGCGCAGAAGATGCAGATGAGCGCGACGGCGGCCGAACCGATCGCCACCGGTGAGCTGCGGAACGAGTGCCAGAAGTCGCCGTCGAGAAATCGCGCCCACCACCCGGGCGAAATTGCCGGGGCGATGGCGGGCGGCGGCAGGTCGCGACGTATTGGCCCGATGTCATCGGCAGCATCAGGCACCGCGGAGCCGGCTACTTCGACTTCAGCGTGATCCACTTGAANNCAGCGTCAGCTCGTCGAACTTCGGATTGCTGTACGCGCCGAGGTTGAACTGGCCTTGGCCCTTGTCGTTGGGCGTGGCCATGATCGATTGCATCACGTCATGCGAATCGACGGTGCTGGGCGTCCAGCCGAGCAGGTAGAAGCTCGTGTCGCGACGCAGGATCTTCGGGAAGTAGGTGACCTTCGTTTCGGCCTGGAGATTGATCTTGACGCCGATGCGCGCCAGATTCGCCGCGACGGCCTGGCAGATCGCCGAGTCGTTGACATAGCGATCGTTCGGGCAGTTCATCGTGACCTCGAACCCGTTCGGATAGCCGGCCTCCGCGAGCAGTTTCTTCGCGGCCTCGGGATCGTACGGCAGACGCTTGTTCATGTCGGGCTGAAAGCCCCGCACGGCGGCGCCGACCATGAGTGCCGTCGGGATCGAAGCGCCCCGCATCACGCGCGTCTTGATCGTCTCGATGTCGATCGCCTGATAGAAGGCGCGACGCACGCGAACGTCCTTGAACGGGTTCTTTCCCTTGACGTTGCTGAACAGCAGCTCGTCGCGCTTCTGGTCCATGCCGAGGAAGATTGTCCGCAGCTCGGGACCCTGGAGCACGGTGAAGCCGCCCGCCGCCTTGACGCGATCGACGTCCTGCAGCGGCACCGGCTCCATGACGTCGGTCTCGCCGGAGAGCAGCGCCGCCACCCGCGTCGCGTCGTTGCCGATCGGCGTGAAGACGATCTCGTCGATGTTGCTTTCGATCTTGCCCCAGTAGTTGAAGTTGCGAACGAGCACGGTCCGCACGGAGGGCTGGCGCTCCCGCAGGCGAAACGGCCCGGTGCCGTTGGCCTTGAAGCTCGCCGTGTTCTCGATTCCCTTGCGCCGATCGACGGGATGCTCCGCCTTGTTGTCCTCGCACCATTTCTTGCTCATCATCTCCAACGTCGTCAGCGTGTCGGGCAGGATCGGGTACGGTGCCGTGGTCTCGATTTCCACCGCGTACTCGCCGATCTTGCGCACTTCCTTGATCGGGTTGGTGACTCCCTTCATGTCGGAGCCGTCACCCGACGCGCGCTTGAATGTGAAGACCACGTCGTCGGCGGTAAAAGGCGTGCCGTCGTGAAATTTCACGCCCTGGCGCAGATCGAACCGCCACACGGTCGGGGTCTGCTGCGTCCACTTGGTGGCGAGCGCGGGCGCCAGCCCCATCGTCTTGTCGCGCTCGACCAGCGACTCGTAGACGTTGCCGGTGAAACTCAGCTGCAGACTTTCGTTCAGCGAGTGCGGATCCATCGATTGCACGTCGCCCTGATTGGAGACGCGCAGGGTGACGGCGTGCGCCCAGCCGGCGGCGAGAACGAGCGTGGCAGCCAGAGCAAGGGAAGCGAGTTTCTTCATGCGAAGCTTTCTGTGAGTAAGAGAGAGAGTTCAGTGGGCACCAGCGGACCTCTCCATTCGAAGCCGCGGATCGACAGCGAAATAGAGCAGGTCGACGACGAGGTTGATGACGACGAAGATCAGCGCGATCAGGCAAAGATAGGCGGCCATGACCGGAATGTCGGCGAAGGTCACGGCCTGGATGAAGAGCAGGCCCATGCCGGGCCACTGGAACACCGTCTCCGTGATGATCGCAAAAGCGATGAGCGAACCGAGCTGCAAGCCGGTGATCGTGATCACGGGAACGAGCGTGTTCTTGAGAGCATGACCGAAATAGACGGCTCGATCCGGAAGGCCGCGCGCGCGTGCGAACTTGATGTAGTCGGCGCGCAGGACCTCGAGCATCTCCGAGCGGACGAGACGCATGATGAGCGCGAGCTGGAACACGGCCAGGGTGATGGCGGGCAGGACCAAGTGCTTCAGGCCGTCGACCGTCGCAAGCCCGGTGGTCCACGGNNGGCAGCGAGACACCGACGAGCGAGATCGTCATCATCGCCTGCGAAAGAAAGGTGCCGCGCTTCAATGCCGCGTAGACACCCATCGGGATGCCGACGACGAGCGCGATCAGCGCCGCGAGCAAGGAAAGCTCGAGGGTTGCGGGCAAGCGCTCGGCGATCAGCGAAGAGACCTTGCGACCCTGGCGCAGGCTCAAGCCGAATTCGCCGCGCACCGCATTGCCGATGAAACGAGCGAACTGGATCGGAAACGGCTCATCGAGGCCGAGATCGGCCCGCAACTGCTGGCGCTGCGCTGGTGTCGCGTCCTGGCCGAGGATGTTGGTGACCGGATCGCCGACGTACTGGAACAGCATGAACGCGATGAAGGCCACCACGAGCATCACGACCAGAGCCTGGAGCAGGCGGCGAAGGATGAAAGCGAGCATCAGGAATCGTCGTTCGTCGCCCGCACTCCATCACAGGTGGCTGGTGGCCGCCCGGATCGGGGCAAGAGCACGCCATCGTGCGCAGCAGGTGTCACCTGCGACATGTTCCGCAAATGCCGTGCCCGACGCAAAGGGGAAAACCACCGGCGGGGAAACACGGGGGTTGGGCACGATGCGCGTGCGCCAAAGAAAAAGCCGCCCCGAAGGGCGGCCTGATGACACGCGGCGGAAACCGCGATCAGAACGAGTGGCGCAGACCGACGTTGAAGCCGGTCGAGGAGTTGCCCGCCAGGTTGAGCGACGCCGTGCCCGGGAGTACCGAGAAGGCCGCATTGCCTTTGTTGCTGATGCGGGCGGCCGTCGTGTACATCGCGGTGCGCTTGGACAGGTTGTAGACGTATTCAACCGAGTACAGGGTAGCGCTGTGGCCGTTAAGGGCCACGATCCCCGAGGCCTTCTCGTGGCCGTAGGTGGCCCGGAATTCACCCTGGCCCAGCGGCACCGAGAGGCTCAGTTCGTAGACGCCCTGGCTCAGCGGACTCCAGGTGTTCCTGTTGTAGAAGCCGAAAATCTTGGCGACGCCGAAATCGTAGGAACCGCCGACGTTCCACATCTTGAAGTCGGGGTTGCTTCCCACGTTCTGGTTGGTCTTGGTGTCACCGTAGGCGGCGTTGACATCGAACGGGCCGGCGGCGAAGCCGAGGCGACCGCCCCAGTACTTCTGGCCGTTGACGCCCTGGCCGAGCGCGCCCATGGCCTGGCCATACAGGCCGCCAAGGTTGCTCGGCAGGAAATACCCGACCGAGTTGTTGTCCCGCGCGACCGTGATCGCGCCGCTGCCCAGCGANNCCCAGACTGTCGCTGATCAGACTGACCGTCGAACGACGGTTGAAGATCGACGAGCCGGCGCCCGGCGCCGCCAAGCCGTTGCTGCCACCCTCGATGCCGCTTTCATTGGCCATGCCGGCCTCGAGCCAGAAGCCCGCCTTCAGGCCCCCGCCGAGGTCTTCGACACCACGGAAGCCCAAGCGGTTGCTGTTCAGCTGGTTGCTTTGCATCGTCGTCGTTTTGGCATCGCCATTCTTGACGTTATTGACGCTCTCATCGACCACACCAAAAAGCGTGACGGAGGATTGGGCAGAGGCTGCGCCAGCGAACGCGCCGAGAACGGCGAGAGCGAGCAGAGATTTTTTCATTGCAACTATCTCCTAGGTTGAACAAGAGGTCCCGATCACCGAAAACCCGCGCTGGAGCAGATCAGGCACAACCCCCTTTGCGGAAGTTGTGCGTATTGCACCAGAGGGGCTTCGCGCTGCAAAGCCTTGCCGAGCAAAAAAAGGTCTTATGTTGTCTGGGCACAACGAGGATTTCGCGGGATGTATCAGAGCCGTCCGGGTATTCTCGCAATCACATGAAGGCGACCGAACGTTCTTCCGCGGATCGCGCCCTGGCGGTGATCGATCAGGCATTGCGCTCGCTCACGAGCACACCGCGGGCCGCGCGCCCGCTTCCCACGTCGCCCCGTGGCGACGAAGGCCTCGACGTGACGGCGCGTCGAGCCTCGGGGTCGCTGATGCGTGTCAATCACGTCGGTGAAGTCTGCGCGCAGGCGCTCTACACCGCCCAGGCATTGACGACACCGAGTGCGGCGCTGCGGCGCCAGTTCCAGGCGGCGGCGGCCGAAGAAACCGATCACCTCGCGTGGACGGCGGAGCGCCTGCGCGAGCTCGGCGCCAGGCCCAGCCTGCTCAATCCCGTGTGGTACCTCGGCGCGTTCGCCATCGGCCTGCTCGCAGGTCGCGCCGGAAACGAGGCGAGCCTCGGATTCGTTGTCGAGACCGAGCGTCAGGTCGAGCGGCATCTCGACGGTCACCTCGATCGCCTTCCGGCCGCCGACTTCGCTTCGCGTGCCATCGTCCGCCAGATGAAGGACGACGAAGCCAACCACGCGCTCGCCGCGGAAAAGGCCGGCGCCGCTCGCTTGCCGTGGCCCCTGCGCGCCGCGATGCGGGCGGCAGCGAAGGTCATGACAACGACCGCCCACTACGTCTGAGCGCCGGTCGAAAGCGGCGCGATGGCAGATGCCGCAGCGATCTCGAAGCTCGTCGTGATCTGCGCCGTCTTGCCGAGCATGATCGTCGCCGAGCAATACTTTTCGTGCGACAGCGCGATCGCCCGCTCGACAGCTGCGGCCGACAAATCGACGCCGGTGACGATGAAGTGAAGGCCGATCTTCGTGAAGACCTTCGGATCGCGGTGCGCGCGTTCAGACCTCACCTCGACGCGACAGCCACGGATATCTTGGCGGCCGCGACGAAGGATGAGCACGACATCGTAGGCGGTGCAGGCACCGGTTCCGGCAAGCACCGTTTCCATCGGCCGCGGCGCCAGATTGCGACCGCCACCGTCGGGCGCGCCGTCCATCGTCAAGAGATGGCCGCTTCCGGTTGCGGCGGAAAACGCCATTCCGCTCGCCGGCAGCCAGTCGATCGTGCACTCCATGATCGTTCACCTTTCCGGTCGATATTGCACCGCAGCAAAAAACACCCTACACTCGATTTCAGTCGGTCGAAGGCGCGGGTTTTCAGGTCTTTCGCCTTCAGCCGAGTCGATTGTCTCCTCCACCTCCTCCATTGGTGGATTCCGGCCCAAGGCAGCGATGCCTTGGGCCTTTTTTCTGATTCCGCAGCGTAGCCGGCAACGCGGCAGCGGCGAGGCCGCCGCGTATGATGCGGCGCCGCAATCGTCAGCCGCTCGGAAGTCCCATAGGCATGGCGACACCGCCCAAGAAATCCTCTTTGCGCAAGTTGCCGCGGCCGCGTCCGCTGGCCCTCGCCGGCTATCTGCAGAAGGTGCTGACGGCACGCGTCTACGACGTGGCGATCGAATCGGCGCTCGACGAGGCGCCGCGNNGGCGCCTACAACAAGATGGCGCATCTGTCGGCCGAGGCGCTGCGCCGCGGCGTGATCTGCGCCTCCGCGGGAAATCACGCTCAGGGCGTAGCGCTGGCGGCGCAACGGCTCGGCTGCAAGGCGCTCATCGTCATGCCGACGACAACGCCTTCGCTCAAGATCGCCGCCGTCCGCGCCCTAGGCGGCGAGGTCGTGCTGCACGGCGACAGCTACTCCGACGCGCACGCTCATGCTCTCGAGCTGGAGGCGGCGAGCGGGCTCAGCTTCGTCCATCCCTTCGACGACCCGGACGTGATCGCCGGCCAGGGCACGATCGCGATGGAAATCCTGCGCCAGCATCCCGGGCGAATCGACGCGATTTTCGTTGCCGTCGGCGGTGGCGGCCTGATCTCGGGCATCGCGGCCTACATCAAGGCCGTGCGGCCGGAGATACGCATCGTCGGCGTGCAGATGAACGATTCCGACGCGATGCTTCGCTCGGTCAAGGCCGGCCGTCGCGTCCAGCTGGATGATGTCGGCCTGTTCTCCGACGGCACGGCCGTCAAGCGTGTCGGTGCCGAGACCTTTCGTCTGGCGCGGCGGCTCGTCGACGACTGGGTCGTCGTCGATACCGATGCGGTGTGCGCCGCGATCAAGGATGTCTTCGAAGACACGCGCAGCATCCTCGAGCCGGCCGGAGCGCTCGGCGTCGCGGCGATCAAGCAGTACGTGCAAAAGCGCCGCAAGCAAGGCGAGACCTACATCGCCATCACCTGCGGCGCCAACATGAACTTCGACCGCCTGCGCTTCGTCGCCGAGCGTGCCGAAGTCGGCGAGGAGCGCGAGGCGCTGTTCGCCGTCACCATCCCCGAAGAGCGCGGCAGCTTCCGGCGTTTTTGCGCGCTGGTCGGCCCGCGTGCGGTGACCGAGTTCAACTACCGCATCTCCGACGCCGACGTGGCGCACGTGTTCGTCGGCATCGCGACAGTCGACCGGGCCGAATCGGCGCGCCTGGGCCGCCATTTCGCTGGCCACGGCTTTCCGGCGCTCGACCTGACCGGCGACGAGCTGGCCAAGGAGCACGTTCGCCACATGGTCGGCGGCCGCAGTGCGCTGGCCGAAGACGAGCGGCTCTATCGCTTCGTCTTTCCCGAGCGGCCGGGCGCCCTGATGCGATTTCTGTCGAGCATGCCGGCCGGCTGGAACATCAGCCTCTTTCATTATCGCAATCAGGGTGCCGACTACGGCCGCATCCTTGTCGGCATGCAGGTGCCACCGGCCGACGAGAAAGCCTTCGGCGATTTCCTCGAGTCGCTCGACTATCCGTGCGCCGACGAAACCGACAACCCGGCGTACCGGCTGTTCTTGCAGTAGGGCCTGCCTTCGCGAGCAGCGTTACTGGGCGCGAAGGGTGTCTGCCGAAGGCAGATTAGGATTGGGCGGCAGCTCGGCTGGCGCCGGTACAGGCTGCGGCTGCATCGTCGGTAGCTGGACCGCGCCGACGATCGGCGCTGGTGCCGGCGAAACAACAGGCGGCGGCAGGAGCGCCGGACGTATTGCCGCCGGTGCCATCGTCGTCATCCCTGGAATGGGCAAGACTCCGGTTGCCGGCGCGGGCAGCGCTGGCAGCTCGAGCAGCATGCTTGGTGCCCCCTGTGCCGGGCCGATCGAAGCGGTGCGCAACCCGACCGACTGCAACACGAGGCCGCTATCGAGGCGCGAACCGACGGTAAAGGCCTTGGCCGGCTTGCCGTCGACGGCGATGAGCGCAAATCCGTAATTCGCCGATGCTTCGGGTGACTTCGCCTTCGGCGCCATGACGCCGAGAAGGCGAAATCGCGACGGCGCTTCGGGCCGAGCTTCGTTCGCCACAGCGACGACAGGCGTCGCGCCGAACAGCCGCGCCAGATCGCCGCGTGCCGGTGCCGATCGTTCGACCGGCACTGCGTACACCGGCGCCTGCGGCGCCTGCACGCCGAAGCGAAGCGCCCAGAACACGGCAGTCGCCGCAACGAGCGACCAGATCACGAACGCCGAGAGTCGCGCGAACATGCGGCGATTATGATGGAACGACCTGGCTGTCTAGGCGTCCGAACGGTAGAACTCCACGATGCGCTTGCCCATGAAATGCCCCCGCCGCGGACGCGGCTTCACGCTGATCGAGCTGATGGTCGTGCTCGTCATCATCGGTGTGCTGGCCGCCCTCATCGTTCCCAACATGCTCGATCGTGCCGACGACGCACGTGTCACCGCGGCACGCACCGACGTCAACAACCTGATGCAGGCGCTCAAGCTCTACAAGCTCGACAACCTGCGCTACCCGAGCAGCGAGCAGGGCCTGCAGGCGCTCGTTGCCAAGCCGACCGTCGGCACGATCCCGCCGAACTGGCGGCCTTATCTCGACAAGCTGCCGAGCGATCCCTGGGGTCATCCGTACCAGTACGAAAACCCGGGGCTGAAGGGAGAGATCGACGTCTACAGCTTCGGAGCCGACGGCGTCGTCGGTGGCGAAGGCAGGAATGCGGACATCGGCTCCTGGCAGTGAGCCCGCGGGACGAGCGGCGCGCCGGGCACGCGGCTTCACGCTGATCGAACTCATGATCGTCGTCGCGATCATCGCCATCGCGAGCGCAGTGGCGAGCCTGGCCTTGCGCGATCCCGCCGCCTCCAAGCTCGAGCACGAGGCGGTTCGCCTCGCCGCCCTGCTCGAATCGGCACGCGCCGATGCGCGGGCTTCTGGCATGGCCGCACGCTGGCAACCGCTCGCGCAGGATCCCGACGGCGCGGGCTTTCGCTTCATCGGCCTGACTTCGACCAGCGTCATGCCGACGCACTGGCTGGAACCGGGGACGACCGCGCAGGTGATCGGCGCGGCTACCGTCATCCTCGGGCCGGAGCCGCTGATCGGCGAGCAGCGCATCGTGCTTCGCCTCGACGATCAGCGGCTGACGCTTGCGACCGACGGCATCGGCCCGTTTGTCGTCGCCGACAACAGCGCCGCCACGCCGTGACCGGCTCGCCCGCGCGCGGCTTCACCTTGATCGAGGTGCTGGTGGCGCTCGCGATCGTCGCGATCACGCTCGGCGCCGGCATCAAGGCCGCCGGTTCGCTCACCAACAACACGGCGCGCTTCGCCGAAGTCACGGCCGCGCAATGGTGTGCCGAGAACCGGCTGACCGCGCTCACGCTCGCTCACCTCTACCCCGACGTCGGCGACAGCGATTTCAGCTGCGACCAGCTCGGCCGCACCTACTCCGGAAAGCTCGTCGTCAGGCCGACACCGAACCCGAATTTCCGCCGCGTCGACGCCCAGGTGCTCGACGAGAACGGCGCGCCGATCCTGCTTCTTTCGACCATCCTCGGACGATCGTGAAACGCGAACGACGCGGGCGCGGATTCACGCTGATCGAGGTCCTCGTCGCCCTCGTCGTGATGGCGATCATGTCGCTGATGGCCTGGCAAGGCGTCGACGGCATTGCCCGCAGCCGCGAAGCGAACCAGACCCGCCTTGAACAATCGATGCGCCTCGACACCGTCGTCTCCCAATGGGAACAGGATCTCGCCGCCTTGCAGGAAAGCACCGCCGTCCCGGCGCTGACCTGCGACGGCCAGACGGTCCGGTTGACGCGCCGCACCGATGGCGGCCTGCAAGTCATTGCCTGGTCGCTGCGGCCCGATGCGATCGGCTCGATGTGGCAGCGCTGGGCCGGCCCGGCCGTGACGACGACGACGGCGCTGCAGAACAGCTGGCTGGCCACCCAGCAGTTCCAGGGCAACGAGCCCGGCCAGTTGCGGGCCCTCGGCGGCATCGATCAATGGCAGGTCTACTTCTACCAGGGCAACGCCTGGGCCAACTGCCAGTCGACCGGCGACGTCGCCGCCGCTGCATCGGCGCCAGGCGTCTTTCAGCGCCAGGTGCTGCCCTCGGGAGTTCGCCTCGTGCTGGCCTTCGCTCCGGGGAGCGGACGGGCGGGCAGCCTTGTCCGCGACACGCGGATCGCGCCATGATGCCGACAGCCTCCCGTTTCGGACCACGGCGTGCCCAGGCCGGTGCGGCGCTTCTGACCGCGATGGTCATCGTCGCTCTCGTCGCGACGCTCGCCACCTCGATGATCTGGCAGCAATGGCGCGCCGTGCAGGTCGAGGCGGCGGAGCGTTCGCGTGTCCAGTCGGCCTGGATTCTTTCCGGCGCCCTCGACTGGGCCCGCCTCATCCTGCGCGAAGACGCGCGCAACGGCGGCACCGATGACCTCGGAGAGCCGTGGGCCGTGCCCTTGGCGGAAGCGCGCCTGTCGACTTTTCTCGCCGCCGACACGTCGAATACCGACGACGCGCCCGACGCGTTCCTCTCGGGGGCGATCACCGATGCACAAGCCCGCTACAACGTCACGAACCTGATCACCGCTGGCCAGATCGATCCGGTCGAGATGGCCGCATTTCAGCGGCTGTGCGAGACGATCGGCGTCTCTGCCGATGTCGCCGCGACTATCGCGGCCGACATGCGCGATGCCTCGCCGGTCGCGCCACCCCCTCCAGGCGCCAGCGGCACGGCTCCGGCCCCGGCCGCGACGCCGCCGGCCAATCCGCCGCTGCTGCCCCGCTCGGTCAGCCAGCTCAGCTGGTTCGGCATCGACCCCGAGGCGCTGCACGCGCTCGAGCCTTACGTCGTCATCCTGCCCGAGAAGACCTTCGTCAACGTCAACACGGCGTCGCGCGAGGTTCTCGTCGCCGCGGTCGCCGGGCTCGACTTGGCGACGGCCGAGCGCATCGTCCAGTCGCGCCAGCGGGCACCGCTCAAATCGGCGGCCGACCTGCGGGCGCTGGCACCGGCACTGCCAGCCGCGAGCTTCGATCACATCGCCGTCGGCTCGAATTTCTTCGAGGTGCGCGGCCGGCTGCGTCTTGGCGATGCCGTGCTCGAGCAGCGCTCGCTCGTGCAGCGGCGCGGCCTCGACGTCATCGTTCTCCAGCGCGAGCGCGTCTCTAGCCGCGACCCGTCGAACATCTGACCCTCGGGTCTCCGCAAAAGTGAGAAGCAATACTGCGAAGCCGCTACAACACACAGCCGTAAGTCCTTGATTGCGAAGGTTTTCATTTGGCGGCCGCCTAAAATGAAGGTAGCCTCCCGCGCTCGCCCATGTCGACCCTCGTCATCCAGCTCCCTGAGCGCCAGCGCCTGCACGCACGGGCCCTGGGCGAGACCACTTTTGACCGTGAGCGGCGCCGCTATTACGTCTACGTGACGAGCACCGATGGCCTCGCCTTCGAAGCACAGGGCGAGGCGGCGGCGGCGCTGTTGCCGCGCCGCTCGCAGGTCACCGCGGTTGTCCGCGAGGCCGACGTCTCCTGGCATCGCATCACGCTACCCAAGGCGCCGGCGGCGCGCCTGCGCGCCGCCCTGGTCGGCGTGCTCGAAGAGGCGCTGCTCGAGGACGCCGAATCCGTTCACCTCGCCATTGCGCCGCTCGCCGCCGCCGGCCAGACGACCTGGGTTGCGGCGCTCGACCGCGCCTGGCTGCAGGATGAGCTCGCGGCGCTGCAGAGCGGCGGCGTCTTCGTTGACCGCGTCGTGCCGATGGCATGGCCCGACGATCCACCGATCGGCCACTTCCACGTCGCGCAAGCGGCCGACGGCACTTCGCCGCAAGGCGTCACGCTGACCTGGGCCCATGCCGATGGTGTCGCCAGCGTTCGCCTCGAGGGTGGCCTCGCGCGCGCCCTTGTACCCTCGCCGGCGCCGCCGGCGACGCGATGGACGGCTTCGCCGACGGCCGCCGTCACCGCCGAGCGCTGGCTGGGCGCACCGGTCACGGTCATGCCCGACGAGCAGCGCCTGCTGCAGGCCGGTCGCAGCCTCTGGAACCTGCGCCAGTTCGATCTGGCACGGCGAACGCGCGGCGCACGCGCCCTGGGCGACTGGCTGCGCCAGACGATGAGCCCGGCGTGGCGGCCGGTGCGCGTCGGCGTCGCCGTGCTCGTGGCCGCACACATTGCCGGCCTCAACCTCTGGGCCTGGCACGAAAAAGGCGTCATCGAGACGCGGCGCAGCGCCATCCAGGCTCTCGTCAAGTCGACCTATCCGCGCGTCAACGATGCCGACCTGCAACGCGATGCCAGCGCCGTGATGCTGCGCGAAACGCAGGCCTTGCGCACCCTCGCCGGCAAGCCCGGTGACGCGGATCTCGAGCCGATGCTGCAGGCAGCGGCAGCCGCCTGGCCACCCGAGCGCCCGCCGGTCGAGAACTTGCGCTTCGAGACCGGCAAGCTGACGCTGGCTGCGAACGGCTGGAGCGACACCCAGATCGAGCAGTTCCGCAGCGTCCTGGGCCAGTCCGGCTTCCAGGTCGAGGCCAACGAAGGCCGCCTCGTCGTCACCCGCGCCCGGACTCGAAGCGCGGCCTGAAGCCGACCCGATGAGCAGCGCTGCCGACGCCTCGACCTTGCCCCCGGCGCTGGGCGACGCACGCCGGCAGGCGGGCCGCTACTGGCAGGCCCTGGCGCTGCGCGAAAAGCAGCTCATCGCCACCATGATCGTCGCGGTCGCCGCTCTGCTCATCTGGTGGATCGCCATTCAGCCGGCGCTTGGCACCTTGCGCACCGCGCCGATCGAGATCGATCGGCTCGATCAGCAGATGCAGCAGATGCAACTCGCCGCGGCCGAGATGCAGACGCTTCGCGCTGCGTCACCTGTGCCGACGGAGCAGGCGACGGCAGCCCTTCGGGCCGCCACGGAACGCCTCGGCAGCAGGGCCAAGCTCGTGGTGCAGGGTGAGCGGGCGACGCTCAGCTTCACCGGCATTGCCGCCGATGCCCTGCGCGCGTGGCTGGGCGAAGCGCGCAGCGGGGCACGAGCCCGGCCTCTCGAAGCGCAGATGGTCAAGGCTGCCGCCGGCTACAGCGGCTCGATCACGGTCAGCGTCGGGAGC
Organism: Burkholderiales bacterium; assembly: GCA_003152055.1. Lineage (GTDB taxonomy): Bacteria > Pseudomonadota > Gammaproteobacteria > Burkholderiales > Burkholderiaceae_C > Schlegelella_A. The sequence continues at coordinate 44,716 of PLZH01000035.1, read as the reverse complement.
GCGACATGATCCGGCGCAAGCGTAATCGCCAGCTCTGGAGCTCGACCGTCGCCGCAAGCGGCTGGAGCGAATCGACGCTCGCCGAGCAGGCGTGGGAAGGAGAGCGCGGCGCCGCCGTCCGCTGGGCCTTCGCCGGCGCGCTCGCCGGCGCCATCGCCGGCCTCGTTCTCTTTGCCCCGGCGGCATGGCTGGCGCAGTACGTCGCCTCGGCGAGCAGCCAGCGTTTCATCCTTGCCGATGCGCAGGGCACGATCTGGTCGGGCAGCGCCGTTCCTGTCCTTGCCGGTGGCGCCGGCAGCCGCGACGCCAGCACGCTTCCAGGCCGGCTCGAGTGGACGCTCTCGCCGCGGTGGTACGGGTTCGAGCTCGCCGCCCGCGAGGCGTGCTGCCTGAACGGCGCGATGCGGGTCCAGATCCGGCCCGGTCTCGGCCGTGTCAAGGCCACGCTCCTGGCGCCGGCTGCCAGCGCGGTCGGGCAGTGGCCGAGTGCCTGGCTGAGCGGCTACGGCACGCCGCTCAACACCCTGCAGCTCGGCGGCACGTTGCGCCTCGTCTCGCCGGGCTTCACGATCGAGCAGGTCGAGGGACGCTGGCTGCTCAATGGCCGCCTCGACCTGGAACTCGAAGGCGTGTCTTCGCGTCTGACGACGCTCGAGACACTCGGCAGCTATCGCGTGACGCTGACCGGCGGCTCGGGCGCAAACAGTGCCACCTTGCTTTCGCTTTCGACCCAGGACGGCCCGCTCCAGCTCACCGGCAGCGGCACCTGGGGGCCGGGCGGCGTGAAGTTCCGCGGCGAAGCGCGCTCGGCGACAGGCGACGAGGCGGCGCTCTCGAACCTGCTCAACATCATCGGTCGACGCGACGGCGCGCGGTCGATCATTTCGATCGGATAACCATGATCCCATTGCGCGCCAGGCGTTCGCTTGCCGCCTCGAGAGCCGGCGCCGCGGCCGTGGCGGCGGCGTTGCTCATCGCCTCGCTGCCGCTGCCCGCGGCGCAGCCGACGTCGCGCTTTCGCGGCGAGGCGGTGACGCTCAACTTCGTCAATGCCGACATCGAAGGCGTGACCCGGGCGATGGCGGCGATCCTGCGCCAGCAGTTCGTCGTCGATCCGCGCGTCAAGGGGACGATGACGCTCTACAGCGAAGATCCCCTGACGCCGAACGAGGCCTACCTCAACTTCCTCGCCGCCCTGCGCGGCCTTGGCTTCACGGTCGTCGAAGTCGGCGGCCTGTTCAAGGTCGTTCCCGAAGCCGATGCCAAACTGCAGGCCGGCACTGTGTCCATCGACGGCGTGTCGCGGCGCGGCGATCAGGTCATCACGCAGATCTTTCGCCTCAATTTCGAGACCGCGAACAACCTCGTGCCGGTGCTGCGCCCGCTGATCACGCCGAACAACACGATCAACGCGAATCCGAGCAACAACTCGCTGGTCATCACCGACTATGCGGACAACCTGCAGCGAATCGCCAAGATCATCGCGGCGATGGACGTCGCTTCGAGCGGCGATGTCGAAGTCATCCCGCTGCGCTATGCCGTCGCGGCGGACGTGGCACCGCTGATCCAGCGCCTCACCGACAGCCTGGCCACGCCCGGCGTCCCCGGGGGCGCCGCAGGATCGGCAGGATCTTCCACGATCCTGATCGAGCCCCGCAGCAACTCGCTGATCGTGCGCAGCACGAACGCAAGCAAGATGGCGAACATCCATTCGCTCGTCGCCAAGCTCGACCTGCCGCCACCGGGCGGCGAAGGAGCCGGCAACATCTGGGTCGTCCACCTCAACAACGCCGACGTGACCAAGCTGGCGACGGTGCTCCGGGCCGCCTTCAGCGCCGCCTCGGGAGGCGGCGGTGGCCCTGGTGGCGGCGGCGGCGCCAACTCGCTGACGTCGAGCCCTCTTGGCGCCAATGCGCCCGGCACGGCGGGCACGGCCAATGCAACGTCCGGTGCGGCCGCGCCGCTCGCGCCTTCGGCCGGACCTTCGACCGGCGGCTTCATCCAGGCCGATCCGGCGACCAACTCGCTCATCATCAGCGCGCCCGAGCCGCTCTACCGGCAGGTGCGGGCGATGATCGACAAGCTCGACACGCGCCGGGCGCAGGTCTACATCGAAAGCCTCATCGTCGAAGTGACGGGCGACAACGCGGCCAACTTCGGCTTCCAGTGGCAGGGGCTGCTCTCGAACAGCAGCAACACCAACGGCATCTACGGCGGCACCAACTTCGGAACGACCGGCAACCTGCTCAACATCACGCAAGCCCAGCTTTCCGGTGGCACCGCTAGCGCCACCGGCGCCGCCGGCATCACGCTCAGCGAAGGCCTGAACATCGGCCTCATCCACAATTTCTTCGGCACCTACGGGCTCGCTGCGATCGCGAGCATCCTGCAGAGCCAGGCGAACACCAACATCGCCTCGACGCCGAACCTCGTGACCCTCGACAACGAGGAAGCGAAGATCGTCGTCGGCAGCAACGTGCCCTTCGTCACCGGCCAGTACACGAGCACCGGAACGGCCGGCTCGCTGTCGAGCCCGTTCCAGACCATCGAGCGCAAGGACGTCGGCATCACGCTGCGCATCCGGCCGCAGATCGGCGAGAACGGCACCATCCGCATGGCGATCTTCCAGGAGTCGTCGAGCCTGTCGACATTGGTCGCGCCGGGCACGTCGAACGCCGGCCCGTCGACCGACAAGCGATCGATCGAGACCAACGTCGTCGTCGATGACGGACAGATCCTCGTCCTCGGCGGCCTGATCGAGGACAAGTACACCGAGAACCGCTCCAAGGTGCCGCTGCTGGGCGACATTCCTTATCTCGGCGCGCTGTTTCGCAGCGAAAGCCGCGAGAAGACGCGGACAAACCTCATGGTCTTCCTCAGGCCGGTCGTGATGCGCGACACCGAGACCTCGAACCGGATTTCGCACGAGCGCTACGACCTCATCCGCTCCTTCCAGAAGGACATGCAGCCGCTGCCGAACGCGCTCGTGCCAATCAACGATTCACCGATCGTGCCGCCGATAGGCCGCGTCGAGAACCCGGCCCAGCCGCTCGCCGCGCCGCAGACTTCACCGGGAACCACACCCGGCGCATTGCAGGGTCCGAAAGTACCGCCGCCGGCGCCCGCAGCTCCCGGCGCGGCGTCCGCCTCCGAGCCGAGCCGCTGAGTCCGCCGTGGGCGCTCGCCATCCGCTTCCCTACGCCTACGCCAAGGCACACACGCTGCTGCTCGAGGACGACGGCTCGCGCCTCGTCCTCTGGGCGCCCGAGACGGTCGGACTGCCGGCGCTCTCGGAAGTGCTGCGCCTCTACGACGTCGACGCCTTCGAGCGCGAATCGGCCGAGACCCTCGTCGGCCGCATCGCCGCCGCGTATGCAGGCGGCGAGTCGAGCGCCGCCGTCGTCATCGGCGAAGTCGAAAGCTCGGTTGACCTCTCGCGCATGATGCAGGAGCTGCCGGCGATCGAAGACCTGCTCGAGGCCTCGAACGACGCGCCGATCATCCGCATGCTCAATGCGCTGCTCACGCAGGCAGCCAAAGACGGGGCGAGCGACATCCACATCGAGCCCTACGAGCGCTCGAGCTCGGTGCGCTTTCGCGTCGACGGCACCTTGCGCGAGGTCGTGCAGCCGAACAAGGCGCTGCATGCGGCGCTGGTCTCGCGCCTGAAGATCATGGCCGAGCTCGACATCGCCGAGCGCCGGCTGCCCCAGGACGGCCGCATTTCGCTGCGCATCGGCGGCCGGCCGGTCGACGTTCGCGTCTCGACGCTGCCTTCGGCGCACGGCGAGCGGGCCGTCCTGCGCTTGCTCGACAAGGCCGAATCGAAGTTCACGCTCGAAGCGCTCGGCATGAGCGGCGACGTGCTGACGAGCTTCGACAAGCTGATCAAGCAGCCGCACGGCATCATCCTCGTCACCGGCCCGACGGGCTCGGGCAAGACGACGACGCTCTACGCCTCGCTCGGCCGCGTCGATACCGCCGGAACGAACATCCTCACCGTCGAGGATCCGGTCGAATACGAGCTCACCGGCATCGGCCAGACGCAGGTCAACGCGAAGATCGACCTCACGTTCGCCAAGGCGCTGCGCGCGATCCTGCGCCAGGATCCCGACGTCATCATGATCGGCGAGATCCGCGACTACGAAACCGCCCAGATTGCCATCCAGGCCTCGCTCACCGGCCACCTCGTGCTCGCCACGGTACACACCAACGATGCACCGAGCACGGTGACGCGGATGATCGACATGGGCATTGAGCCCTTTCTGCTTTCCTCGAGCCTGATCGGCGTGCTGGCACAGCGTCTGGTTCGAAAGCTCTGCCTGCATTGCCGCAAGATCGACGCCAAGGGCCGCTATCACCCTGTCGGCTGCGAGCTCTGCGCCATGTCGGGCTACAAGGGTCGCACTGGCGTCTACGAGCTGATGAACATCAACGATCAGATCCAGGCGCTCATTCACGGCCGCGCCGCCGAGGCACAGATCCTCGCCGCCGCCGAGGCCTCGGGCTTGCGGTCGATGCGCGAAGACGGCGAGCGGCTCGTGAACGAAGGCATCACATCCGCCGAGGAAGTCATGCGCGTCACCCGAGAATGAAGGCCCCCANNCCGGCGCCCGGCCGGCCGCTTCGACCCTGATCATGCCGGCGTTTCGCTTCGAAGCGCTCGACGCCCTTGGCAAGTCGACGAGTGGCCTGCTCGAGGCCGACAACGCGCGTGCCGCGCGCTCGCAGCTGCGTGCGCAGTCGCTGGTGCCGCTCGCGGTCTCGCAGGTCGCATCGGCGGGCACCGCGAAAGCGGGCTTGCGCTTCGGTGGCCGCGTCTTCAATTCGACCGGGCTCGCCGTCTGGACGCGACAACTCGCCGGCCTCGTCGGTTCCGGCCTGCCGCTCGAACGCGCGTTGACCGCCCTCAGCGATGAAGCCGAAGACGCGGAGCAACGCGAGCTCGTCGCCCATCTGCGCAGCGAGGTCAACGCCGGCGCGCCGTTCGCGCATGCATTGGCAAGCGCGCCGCGCGAATTCGACGACGTCTATCGCGGCGTCGTCGGCGCGGGCGAGCAGAGCGGCGCGCTCGGTACGGTGCTCGAGCGTCTCGCCGACGACCTCGAAGCGCGACAGGAGCTCAAAGGCCGGCTCATCAGCGCAACGCTGTATCCGGCGATCGTCTCGGCCATCGCGATCGTCATCGTCATCTTCCTCGTCACCTACGTGGTGCCGCAGGTCGCAACCGTCTTCACCAGCTCGAAGCGGGCGCTGCCGATCCTGACCCAGGCGATGCTGGCGATCAGCGGCTTTCTGCGCAGCTGGGGCTGGCTGGTGCTCATCGCCATCGCGGCGGGCGCGAGCGCGCTCATGCTCAGCCTGCGCAACGAGGGCTTTCGCGAACGCTTCGACGCCAGCTGGCTCAACCTGCCGCTGATCGGCCGGCTTGCGCGCGGCTACAACGCGGCGCGTTTCGCCGGGACGCTGGCCATGCTCGCAGGGGCCGGCGTGCCGATCCTGAAAGCGCTGCAAGCGGCGGCGGAGACACTCTCCAACCGCGCCATGCGCGCCGACGCGATGGACGCGCTGGTCCAGGTGCGCGAAGGCGCGCCGCTCGCCTCGGCGCTCGCCGGAAAGAAGCGCTTCCCCGGCATCCTCGCGATGTTCGCACGGCTCGGCGAGCAGACCGGTCAACTTCCCGTCATGCTCGAGCGTGCCGCCAAGCAGCTCTCGGCCGAAGTGCAGCGGCGCGCGCTGCAGATGGCCACGGTGCTCGAGCCGCTGCTCATCGTCGTCATGGGCGGCGTCGTGATGCTGATCGTGCTCGCCGTGCTGCTGCCCATCATCCAGCTGAATAGCTTCGTGAAGTGAGCCGGCCTCGGCCGGCTCACTTCACGAGGTCCTGACAGGGTTGCTCCCTCCCCGCTTCGCTCGCCTCCCTGCGAGACGGAGGGGCGGACTCCTTCGGGGTCCCTTGTGAACGGACATGACGCGGCTCGTATGATCAGCCGATGCCCGCTTCGCTCGAAGGCCAGCTCGTCGTCGCGATCTCGTCGCGGGCCCTCTTCGATTTCGAGGAGGAGAACCGCCATTTCGAAGCGAACGACGACCGCGCCTACATGCAGCTGCAGCTGGAGCGCATCGACCAGGCCGCCAAGCCCGGCGTCGCTTTCTCGCTGGTGCAAAAGCTCCTCGCCTTCAACGATCCGGCGATGCAGCGCGTCGAGGTCGTCATCCTGTCGCGCAACGATCCGGTTTCCGGCATGCGCGTCTTCCGTTCGGCCCAGGCCTACGGCATGCCGATCCAGCGCGGTGTCTTCACGCGCGGCGAGTCGCCGTGGCGCTACCTGAAACCGCTCGCAGCGAACCTTTTCCTCTCGGCCAACGAGGCCGACGTGCGCTCGGCCCTCGAAGCCGGCGTGCCGGCGGCGCGCGTCTACCCGCACTCGGCGCGCGCCTCCGACCGGCACCCGAAGGAGGTGCGCATCGCCTTCGACGGCGACGCGGTGCTCTTCTCCGACGAAGCCGAGCGCGTTTTCCAGACGAGCGGCCTCGACGCCTTCCAGGAGCACGAGCGCGAACAGGCGACGACGCCGCTGGCCGCAGGCCCTTTCAAGCCATTGCTGCAGGCGTTGCAGCGGCTGCAGCACGAGCCGATGCACGGCATGGGCATACGCACCGCGCTCGTCACCGCGCGCAGTGCACCAGCGCACGAGCGCGCCATCCGCACGCTCATGGAGTGGAACGTCGAGATCGACGAGGCGATGTTCCTCGGTGGCTTGCCGAAGGGCGAATTCCTGCGCGAGTTCGAGCCCGATTTCTTCTTCGACGACCAGACCCGGCACATCGAGAACGCCGCGGCGCACGTGCCTTCGGGTCACGTCGCATCGGGCGTGTCGAACGGATAGCGGCCCTCGACGATTGAAGGCTTCTTCTTTCGGAGGCCTCGAGGGTCAGCGGCGGGGGGCATTTCGCCTGCGGCTGCGACACTGGCGGCTGTTGCGAGACCGCGTTCAGGGCGCCAGCAGATCGCTCGGCGTGAGAGTCACGTCGGCCCGCAGTCGAAACACCCCCACCACTGCCCAGTGACACTCTGGAAATGCGCGGTCACGCGCACGCATGCCAGAGCCCGGGACGCGGAGTGGTGGGTGCGACTCGGGTGACGGCGCGGTAGGTCCGTGACGAGCGCGCGGTGCGGCGAGCGTGCTTGCCCGCCAACAGCCGCCTCGGGCGCCGGCAGCCCCGGGGGCGTGCTCGCCGCTTCCCGTCCCGGGCCGCTCAATCGAGCCTCAGCGGCGTCACCTCAACGCAGATTGCCGGTGTGCCCGAGCGAATAGCGGCCCGGCTGCGGCCAGACCGTCAGCCCGTGCGGCTCGCGGCCGACCTTGATCTTGTCGACCGCACCGCTCTGGGTGTCGATGCGATAGACGACATCGTCGAAGCGGCCGGAAAGCCACAGGTACTTGCCGTCGGCGCTGACGTTGCCCATGTCGGGGCTGCCGCCGCCGGGGATCGGCCAGTTCTGAACGACCTTGCCGCTGGCGAAATCGATCACCGAAATGCTGCCCGGCCCGGCGCGCTTGCCGTGGATTTCGTGGCTGCCGCGGTTGGCGACGTAGAGGCTCTTGGCGTCGCGGCTGGGATAAAGACCGTGCGTGCCGATGCCGGTGGCGACGAACCCGATCTGGCGGAAGGTGTCGCCGTCGACGACGTGTACGCCGTCAGCCATCATGTCGGCGACGTAGAACTTCCTGCCGTCGGGCGAGATGCGGATGTCCTGCGGCATGCCCGGCGTGGTGCAGATGTCCGAGCCGGTGCCGGCCGGATCGGGCAGCTTCGCGGGCTTGCTGCCCGGCCGATCGATGATCGCGAGCACGTCGGGACGGCCGAAGTAGCGGCTCAGCTTCAGCGTGCCGACGACGCGCCGACCGACCAGATCGATCTTCGTCACCGCGCCCGCGAACTCGCAGGTGAAGATCGCGTAACGGCCGTCGATCGAGAAATCGGCGTGGTTGATGCCGGCACAGTCCGGCGTCGCGAGGCTCGAATCGAGCTTCATCGTGTGTGCGTCGCGAAAGTCGAGGCGCTTGAAGTTCTCGACGACGACGATCGCCTCCTTGCCATCGGGCGTCCAGTACATGTTGTACGGGTCGTCGACGGCGATCGTGCGGCCCGGCTTGCCCGTCTTCGGATCGATCGGCGTCAGGCTGCCGTCGCGCCGGCCTTCGGCGTTGTTGGCGACCCACAGCGTGCGCAGATCCCAGGACGGAACGATGTGCTGCGGGTTGACGCCGACGCGAAACGTATCGACCACCTTCAGGGTCTCTGGATCGATCACCGACACCGTATTGCCGCTCCGGTTCGGCACATAGACGCGGGAGAGCGCATCGCTCACCTGCGCGCTGAGATGCCCGCTCGCGATCTCGCTGTAGAGATTGTTGCGCTCGACGACGCCGGGCATGCCCGGGACGGTCGAGATCGTCGAGGCGGATGCCTGCGGCGCGTCGGCGGTCTGCGCTGTCACCCACCAGGCTGCCGTACCGAGGGTGGCGAACAGGCTCGCCAGCAGGCCGAGCCGAATCTTCTTGCGCATGCCGATGTCGTGAATCCGAAACCTTGGATTATCGACCGACGGCACGCCGGATCGCGGCAACGCTGCGCGTGACGATCAGATCGACGCCGAGCTGCCCGAGCGCCGCGCTCGAGGGACGCGGATCGCCGGCGACGCCGTCGCCCGCGACCGGCGCTGCGGCGAGCCGGTCGGCGCGAACCAGACGGGGGTCGACGGCGAGCATCAGCGAGGTGTCGGCGGCGCCCGCGTGCGTGCCGATCTGCGCCGCGCTCAGCCCATGCTCGCGCAGCGCCTGGGCGTAGGGCGTGTCGCTGGAGCGGTAGTACTCGGCGATGAAATGAACGCGTGCCGTCGTTCCGGCCCATTCGCGATCGAGTTTCGCCGCGACCGCTTGCAGTTGCGATTGGTAGCCGCCGTGGTCACCGATCAGCACGATGTCGCGAAAGCCGGCATGGCGAAGACTGCGGGCCGCGCCTTCGAGCAGGGCCCTGAAGGCTTCATCGGGAATCGAGATCGTTCCGGGAAACCGCATGTGGCCGGTCGGTACCTCGATGCGCCCTTCGGGCACGTAGGCGACGACGGGCGCGACCAGCGCGTTGCCGAGCTGCGCGGCGATGCGGCCGGCCAGGACGTGGACACGAACGTTGTGCTTGCCGAGCGCCATGTGCGGCCCGCTCTGCTCGGTGCCGCCGACCGGCACGATGACCGTCGTGCAGCCAGCACCGATCGCATCGCGAACCTCGGTCCAGGTCATGTCTTCGAGGTAGACCGGGTCGCTCGGCGCACGATCGGGCGCAGCCGTCACGACCGACGAGGCGAGAGCGAGGACAACGAGCAAGCGCTTCATGGCAGCAGCCACCGAAAACCGAATCATCCCGATGGTAGGGGCCCGGTGGCGAAGAAGTCGATCTCTAGCGCATGCCGTAGCCGCGCAGGCGTTCCAGGTCGAGGACGCGAACGCCGCCGTACTCGACGCGGATCGCGCCCACTTCCTCAAGGCGCTTCAACGCTTCGTTGACGCGCTGCCGCGAAAGGCCGACGAGGTAGCCGAGCTCCTGCTGCGTGATTCTGAGCAGCGAGCCGACGTTCGGGTAGAGAACCGGATGAAAGAGCGCGGCAAGGCTGCGGGCGACGCGCGCATCGGGGTCGCCCAGCCGGTCGATCTCGCGCGCCGCGATGAACTGGCCGAGCCGCTCGTTGAGCTGCTGGACGATGAAGTGGTTGAACGGAATGCTGCGGTCGAGCAGCCAGTGAAAGGTCTCGACGCTGAGGCCGGCGACCACACTCTTGCGCAAGGCCTGGATGTTGTAACGATAGGCCTCGCGCTTGATGACCGTGCCTTCGCCGAACCAGCCGCCCGGCGGCAAGCCGGTGAAGGTGATGGGAATGCCCATCGACGTGTCGTTGCTCGTCTTCAGCAAGCCGTCGATGACGCCGAACCAGTAGGTGACGGGCCGACCGACGCGGCAGAGCAATTCGCCGACGTTCACCTCGACGACCCTGAGATCGGCGAGCGCCCGCTCGCGCTCCTGCGGCAACAGCGCGCGCAGCCACGGGATGTCGGCGAGCTCCGGCGCTTGCGGAGTGCGCGCTCGGGCGAGCAGGTAGGCGGCGGACGAGGTGCGGGTCACAACGCGCGATTGTCCGACCTTGGCTCTTGACCGAACAATCGTTTGTCTTTCTAATGGCAGCCCATGGAACCATCGCGCCGGCGCGCCCACAGCCGCCTTCCGCAACTGCTCGACGAGGCGGCGCGCGCCTTCGCGCAGCGCGGTTTCGCCGCCGCGTCGGTGCGCGAAATCGTCGGCCCCATCGGCATGCTGCCCGGCTCGCTCTATTGCCACTTCGAGACCAAGGACGCTCTGCTCGTGGCCGTCTACAAGGAAGGCGTCGAGCGCATCTCGGCCGCCGTCGATGTCGCGGTGGCGAAGCTCGCGGCACCGTGGCCGCGGCTCGAGGCCGCCTGCGTCGCGCACTTGCGCTCGCTGCTCGACCAGACCGACTATTCGCAGGTCGTGATTCGCGTCCGGCCGAGCGACGCGCCGGCCGTCGAGCGCGAGCTCGTCGCCTTGCGCGACCGCTACGAGGCGCGCTGGGCCACGCTCGTCGCCGCGCTGCCGCTCGAGCGCGGCGTGAGTCGCAGCGACCTGCGCCTCTTTCTCATGGGCGCGTTGAACTGGAGCCAGACCTGGTACCGCGACGGCGGCGCCTCGACGCCCGACCGCATCGCGCGCCGCTTCGTCGGCCTGATGAGGGCGAGCGTCGCCGACAAGACGAAGGAACACGCATGACGACCCTGGATTTCCGCCCCCGTGTCCTCGTCACCAAGATCGGCCTCGACGGCCACGATCGCGGCAGTCGCATCGTCGCCGCCGCCTGCCGCGACGCCGGCATGGAGGTGATCTACACGCCGCCCTGGCAAAGCATCGCGGCCGTCGTCAAGCTGGCGCTCGAGGAAGATGTCGACGTCGTCGGCATCTCGTCGCTGGCGACCGACCACCTCATCGTGCCCAAGCTGATGCGCGCATTGCGCGAGGCCGGGCTCGGCCACATCGTCGTCGTCGTCGGTGGCATCGTTCCCGACAACGAGGAAACGCTGCTCGTCGAGAGTGGCGTGCGCGAGGTGTTCCATCCGGGCAGCACGATGGACGAGATCACGACGCGCATTCGCGCTTACGCGGGCGAAGCGCGCCGCGCCGGCCAGAATTCGCCGCTGGCGCAGGAGACGCAGCCATGAACAAGCGCCTCGAATCGCCGCTCACCGCGGCCCATGCGGCATCGGACGCGAAGGCGCGGTGGCAGCGCGAATACGGCGAGACGATCGGCGCCGATCGCAAGGTCACGAACGTCAGCGGCATTGCGATCCAGCCGCTCTACGGCAGCGACGACTGGGCGAACTACGGGCAAAGTGATCCGCTCGGCTACCCTGGCCAGCCCGACTACACGCGCGGCATCTACGCGACCATGCACCGCGGCCGCACCTGGACGCAGCGCCAGCTCATCGGCCTCGGCACTCCCGACGACTACAACACGCGGCTGCTCGAGATCATGGCGCGCGGCGCGACGGCGGTCTCGCTCATCCCGTGCAACTCGGTCTATCGCGGCTACGACATGAGCTCGGTCGAGCCCGAGCTGCTCGGCACCTGCGGCGTCGTCGTCAACAACGCGGAGCACATGGCGCGCTGTCTCGAAGGCGTCGACGTCGGCGAGATCTCCTGCGCCATGAACGACCCGTCGCCGTTCACGCTGCTCGCCTTCATGCTCGTCACCGCCGAACGGCGTGGCATCGACTGGAACAAGATCACTGGCACCTCGAACCAGAGCGACTACATCTCGCACTTCGTCGCCAACCATATGTTCTACCGGCTCTCGCTGCCGGGCGCGCGCCGCGTGCTGATGGATCACATCACCTGGTGCAACGAGCACGTGCCGCGCTGGAACCCGATGTCGGTCGTCGGCCAGCACATGCAGCAGGCCGGTGCGACGCCGGCCGAGGCGATGGCCTTCACGCTCGCGACTGCCGTGCAGAACGCCGAAGACTGCATCGCCCGCGGCATGGACCCCGATCACTTCCTGCCGCGCTTCACCTTCTTCTTCGACATCTCGATGGGCTTCTTCGAGGAGGTGGCGAAGTTCCGTGCCGGCCGGCGGATCTGGGCGCGGCTGGCGCGCGAGCGCCTCGGCGCGAAGGACCCGCGCTCGTGGCGCTTCAAGTTCCACGGCCAGACCTCCGGCGTCGACCTGACGCGCCAGCAACCGCTCAACAACATCGCCCGCGTCACGGCACAGGCGATGGCCGGCATCTTCGGCGGCCTGCAGTCGCTGCACACCGATTCCTACGACGAGGTCTTTTCGACGCCGAGCGAAGCCGGCGCCCGCATCGCCGTGGCGACGCAGAACATCCTGCGCGAGGAGGCGCATCTCACCGACGTGATCGATCCGCTCGGCGGCTCGTTCTACGTCGAGTCGCTGACCGACGAGATGGAGGAAAGGATCGTCTCGATCATGAAGACGATCGACGATGCCGGCGGCATGTACAAGGCGGTCGAATCCGGCCTCGTCCAGCGCATGATCGGCGCCTCGGCGATGCGCTTCCAGCAGCGCGTCGAAAGCGGCGAGCAGGTGATCGTCGGCGTCAACGCCTATCGCGCCGACGACGACGCCGCCACGCGCCCCGCCGTCGCGCGTCCCGACGCTGCCGCCATGCAGCGACACCTCGACGCGTTCGCGGCCTGGAAGGCCGAGCGCTCGCCGAGCTCCGTGAACGCGGCGCTGGACGGCCTGACGCACGCCGCCGAAGACGAGCAGCGCAACGTCTTCGGCGCTGTCGTCGACGCGGCGCGGGCCGGCCTGACGAACGAGGAAATCTGCACGCGCCTTCGCCGCGACCTCGGCTTCGGCCAGCCGCTCGCCTTCGTCTGAGATGACAGCCCCTGCGCTCACCGCGTTCGCTGCCCCCCAAGGGGGCGTTCAGTCGCCTTGGGNNCGATGGCGCTGGCCGGCGACCGCCGCGCCATCGCCCGGCTGCTGACGCTCTTCGACGACGACGGACCCGGAGCGCGCGACGCTGCCGCGGCGTTCGCGGCGAAGGCCGGCCGGGCGCGGATCGTCGGCGTCACGGGCGTTCCGGGCAGTGGCAAATCGAGCCTCGTCAACGCGCTGCTCGGAGCCTGGCTCGGGCGCGGCCTGCAAGTCGCCGTCGTCGCGGTCGATCCTTCGAGCCCGATCACCGGCGGCGCGGTGCTGGGTGATCGGGTGCGAATGGGCGAGCACGGCAGCCATCCGAACGTCTTCATCCGCTCGCTCTCGGCGCGCGGCGAGCTCGGCGGCCTTTCGCGTGCCACGCGCGCCGCGGTCGATTGCTTCGATGCCGTCGGCTTCGATCGCGTCATCGTCGAGACGGTGGGCACCGGTCAGTCGGAAACGCGTATCGCGGCGCTGGCCGACACGCGCGTCGTCGTCTGTCCGCCCGGCCTCGGCGACGCCGTGCAGGCGATCAAGGCTGGCACGCTCGAGATCGCCGACGTGCTCGCGGTGAGCAAGGGCGACCTGCCGCTGGCCGAGCAGACGGCACGCGAGATGCGCGAGATGCTCGGTCTGCGCCGCGCAACGTCGGAGCAGGCGTGGAAGCCGCGCGTCGTCGTCGTCAAGGCGCTGCAGCCGGGCGGCATCGAGGACCTGCTGTCGGCCATCGAAGCGCATGAGCAGGCCATCGGCCCGGGGCAGCGTTTGCGTCAGGCAGCGGCAGCATCGTCGCCGGCCCAAGGTGCCGCGCCGGCGGCGATGGACGCTGCGGCCTGGCGTGCGCGACTCGCCTCGCTCGCCGAACGCGACGGGCTCTGCGCGACGCTCGGCATCTCGGTGCTCGCCGGCGGCCCGGGCCGCGCCGAAGTGGCCATGACGGTCGATGCGCGACACATGAACTTCAACGGTGGCTGCCACGGCGGCGCAATCTTCGCGCTCGCCGATTCCGCCTTCGGCCTGGCCTCGAACTCGCACGGGCCGGTCGCCGTCGGCATCGACGCGCACATCACCTTCCAGGCGGGCGTCGCGGCCGGCGATTTCCTCGTCGCGCGAGCAAGCGAGGTGCACCGCACGCGCAAGGTCGCGGTCTATCGCATCGATGTGCTCCGGCCCGCGCCCGGCGGCGCCGACGCCGCCATCTCGAGCTTCACCGGCACGGTCTACATCAAGGCTTGAGCGGCCCAGGTGCTCGAGCCGGATGCGCGGCGAAGAAATCCATCGCCGCCTGCACGCCGCTGCCGGCCAGCGCGATGCCGGAAAGCTTCAGTCCCATCTCGACCCCGGCCAGCGCCGCCAGCAACGTCAGGTCGTTGCTGTCGCCGAGGTGGCCGATGCGAAACATCCGGCCCTTGACCTTGCCGAGGCCGGTGCCGAGCGACAGGTCGAAGCGCTCGTGGATGAGCGTTCTGATCTGGTCGGCATCGACGCCCGCCGGCGTGACGACGCCGGTCAGCACCGGCGAATAGACGTTCGCGTCGGCGCACTGGATCGGCAGGCCCCAGGCGCGCACCGCNNCCCTTGTTCATCTCGACGATCTCGTCCCAGGCCCAGAACGCCTTCGGGAGCGTCGCCGTCTTGCTTGCTGCAACAGCCTTCGGCGAAAGAGCGTTGAAGCCGATGCCGGGCGGCAGCATCAGGCCCTTCTGCGAGCCGCTGATCGCGACGTCGACGCCCCACTCGTCATGGCGGTAGTCGGTGCAGGCGAGGCCCGAGATCGTGTCGACCATGAGCAGCGCCGGGTGCCGTGCGGCGTCGATCGCGCGACGAACGGCGGGAATATCCGACGTCGCGCCCGTCGAGGTCTCGTTGTGCACGACACAGACAGCCTTGATCGCATGGCCGCCGTCTTCGCGCAGGCGCTTTTCGATGAGCTCGGCCTGGACGCCACGGCGCCAGCTCCAGGGCAGCCCCGTCGTCTCGTCGGTTCCCTTCGAGCTCAGGAACTCGGGCCTCAGGCCGAGGCGCAGCGCCATCTTGTGCCAGAGAGTAGCGAACTGGCCGGTCTCGAACATGAGGACCGCGTCGCCGGCGCTCGTCACATTGACGAGCGCCGCCTCCCAGGCGCCGGTGCCCGACGAAGGGTAGATGACGACCGGATGCCGCGTCTGGAAAACGCGTTGCATGCCGGCCAGGACTTTCTTGCCAAGGACCGCGAACTCCGGCCCGCGATGGTCGATGGTGGGCAGGCTGAGAGCGCGCAACACCCGATCCGGCACCGGGCTCGGCCCCGGGATCTGCAGGAAATGGCGGCCACTCGGATGCTGGTCGAGCGCGATCATGAGATCTCCCGTAAGAAACCATTTTTGCATGCAAAAGCGACTTGTCAAGCGCTCCTTCCTCTATGATCTATCCCCTCGCCACGTCTGCTTTTGCATGCAAAAAANNGCAAGCTCAACGAGCGCGCGCTCGCCGAGCAGCTGTGCGTTTCGCGCACGCCGCTGCGCGAGGCGATCCGGATGCTCGCCGCCGAAGGCCTCGTCGAGCTGCTGCCGAACCGCGGTGCGGTCGCTGCGCAGCTCTCGCCGACGGACATCGCCGACACCTTCGAAGTGATCGCCGGCCTCGAGGGGCAGTCCGGCGAGCTCGCTGCCGCGCGCATCACCGACGAAGCGCTCAACGAGATCCGGGCCCTGCATTTCGAGATGCTGGCCACGCACGCGCGGCGTGATCTGCCGACGTACTACCGGCTCAACGCGGCGATCCACAACCACATCAATGCGGCGGCACGCAATCCGGTGCTGACGCAGACGTACCGGACCGTGAATGCGCGCCTGCAGGCCTTGCGCTTCCGCTCCAATTTCGACGAAGCCAAGTGGACGCGCGCCGTGCAGGAGCACGAGCGCATGATCGAGTTGCTCGTCGCCCGCGACGGCGCGCGATTGCGCAAGCTCCTCATCGCACACCTCGAACACAAGCGCGACGCGGTGCTCGATCAGCTGAGCCGGCTCGCGGACGCGCCCGCCGCGGGGCGGCGCGCATGAATGCGCCGCGTCCCGCACTCGTGACGCGCGACGCCGCGGCGCGCGCCGCGAAGGGCATCGGCCGCTTCGGTGGCCCCGAGGCGGCCCGACTGGCGCAGCAGCTAGCCGCCCAGACACGTGGCGAAGTGCTGTTCGACACCGCTTCGCGCGGCCGGTACGCGACCGATGCATCGATCTACCAGGTCATGCCGGTCGGCGTCTTCGTGCCGCGCGACAACGACGATGTTGCCGCCGCGATCGACATCGCGCGCGCGCTCGGCGCGCCGCTGCTGCCGCGCGGCGCCGGCACCTCGCAGTGCGGGCAGACGACCGGCGCCGCGCTCGTCATCGACACGAGCAAGCACCTGCGCAAGCTTCTCGCTTTCGACAAGGAAAAAATGACGGCCGACGTCGAGCCCGGCCTCGTCCTCGACGCACTGAACGCGCAACTGAAGCCGCACGGCCTCTGGTTTCCCGTCGACGTGTCGACGAGCGCCCAGGCCACGCTCGGCGGCATGGCGGGCAACAACTCGTGCGGCTCGCGCAGCATCGCCTACGGCAACATGGTGCACAACGTGCTCGGCATCGATGCCTGGCTGAGCGACGGCAGTCCGGTGTCGTTCGGCCCGGTTGCCGGGCTCGGCGCGAAGGAGCGCGCCATCGCCGGCTTCGTGCGCGGCCTTGCCGCCGAGAACCGGGCCGAGATCGAAGGCCGCTGGCCCCAGGTGATGCGGCGGGTCGGCGGCTACAACCTCGACATCTTCGATCCGCAGAGCGAACGTCCGTACACCGCGGATGGCAGCGTCAACCTCGCGCATCTGCTCGTCGGCAGCGAAGGCACGCTCGCCATCACGAAGAGCCTGAAGCTGAAACTCTCGCCGCTGCCGGGCGGCAAGATGCTCGGCGTCGTGAACTTCCCGAGCTTCCACGCCGCCATGGACGCGGCGCAGCACCTGGTCAAGCTCGGGCCGACCGCTGTCGAGCTGGTCGATCGCACGATGATCGATCTGGCGCGGGCGAACCCGGCCTTCCGCGCGACGATCGAAGCAGCGCTGATCGGTGCGCCCGCGGCGATTCTGCTCGTCGAATTCAGCGCTGACGACCCGGCTGCGCTGCGGCGCAGCTTGAAAGATCTCGTCGCGCTGGTCGGCGATCTCGGCCTTCCCGGCGCCGTCGTCGAGCTGCCCGACGAGGCAATGCAGAAAGCACTCTGGGAAGTTCGCAAGGCCGGCCTCAACATCATGATGAGCCTGAAGGGCGACGGCAAGCCGGTCAGCTTCATCGAGGACTGCGCCGTGCCACTCGAGCACCTCGCCGAATACACCGATGCGCTGACGGAAGTGTTCGGCCGGCACGGCACGCGCGGTACCTGGTACGCGCATGCCTCGGTCGGCACGCTGCACGTGCGGCCGATCCTCGACATGCGCCGCGATGGCGCCGCGAAGATGCGCGCGATCGCCGAAGAAGCGAGCGAGCTGGTGCGCAGGTTCAAGGGCGCGTACAGCGGCGAGCACGGCGACGGCCTGTGTCGCGGCGAATGGATCGCCTGGCAGTTCGGGCCAAGAATCGACGCGGCGTTGCGCGCGATCAAGAACCATCTCGATCCGATCGGCTTGCTGTGCCCGAAGCGCATCGTCGATCCGCCGAAGATGGACGATGCGAGCCTCTTTCGCTACCCGCCTGGCTACCGGACGATCGCCCTGCNNGGCCACTGCCGCAAGTTCGACGCCGGCACGATGTGTCCGAGCTACCGCGTCACGCGCGACGAGCAGCACCTGACGCGCGGCCGCGCCAACACGCTGCGCCTGGCCCTTTCCGGTCAGCTCGAGGGCCTCGACGCCGGCTCGCCGCTGGCGAGCGACGCGGTCGAGGCAGCGCTCGCACTTTGCGTCGGCTGCAAGGGCTGCAGGCGCGATTGCCCGACCGGCGTCGACATGGCGAAGATGAAGCTCGAGGCCATCGCGCAGCGCAAGGCGCGCCACGGCCACACGATCAAGGACCGGCTGATCGCCGCGTTGCCGGACATCGCCGGCACGGCGAGCCGCGTGCCCTGGCTCGCCAATCTGCGCAATCGCTCGCCGGCACTGGCACGCCTGAGCGAGCGCTGGCTCGGCCTGTCGGCGCGACGCTCGCTGCCGCGCTGGCGGCGCGACACCTTCGGGCGCGTGGCGCCGTCACTCGGCCTCGTCGACCGTGTCGCAGCGCTGGCGGCCGCGAAAGCCGTCGTTCTCTTCGTCGACACCTTCAACGGCACGTTCGAGACCGAGAACGCCGTGGCTGCGGTGCGCGTCCTGCAGGCCGCGGGCTACGCCGTCCACGTCGCGGAACAAGCCGGCGGCGGCGCGGTCTGTTGCGGCCGCACCTACCTTGCCGCAGGCATGCCGGAGCGTGCGAAGGCAAAAGCACGCGAGTTGCTCGCCGCATTGCTTCCGTTTGCCGAGCGCGGCATCGGCGTCGTCGGTCTCGAGCCCTCGTGCCTCCTGACGCTGCGCGACGAGATGCTCGTCATGGGACTGGGCGACGCGGCCGAGGTCGTCGCGAAGCAGGCCTTCCTGTTCGAGGAATTCATCGTTCGCGAATCGCTCGCCGGCAGGATGACCCTTCGCCTGAGGCCGGCCGATCGGCCGATCCTCGTGCACGGTCACTGCCACCAGAAGGCGTTCGGCGCCATGCCGGCAGTGCTCGCGGCCCTGAAGCTGATTCCCGGCGCGCAACCGTCGCTCATCGAGAGCTCATGCTGCGGCATGGCCGGCAGCTTCGGCTACGAGGCCGAGCACTACGAGGTATCGATGCAGATGGCTGAGCTGAGCCTGCTGCCGGCGGTGCGGCAGGCGCCGGACGCCTTGATCGTCGCCGACGGGACGAGCTGCAGGCACCAGATCGCCGACGGCGCGGCACGCGAAGCGCTCCATGTGGCGCGGGTGCTGGCCGATCACCTGGACTGAACGCCGCGCAGACCCAAGGGATACACCCGAGGGTACTGTCCCGTAGATTGTCGGCAGAACGACAACGGGGCGTCAAAATTTTCCTAGAGTCGCATCTGGTTGCACGTGCGCAGCGCGCGTTCGCAGCCCTTGACGGATCCCAGAGTGCAAACGACGTTCCCCCATCTCCTGCTCGAGCACGCGGCGAAGCGGCCGAACGCGGCGGCGCTGCGCGAGAAGGAGTTCGGCATCTGGCAGACGCTCGGCTGGCGCGATCTTGCCGCGCTGGTGCGCGCCATGGCCTGCGGCCTGGCCGAGGCCGGACTCACGCGCGGGCAGCATCTGGTGGTGGTCGGCGAGAACCGGCCGCGCCTTTACGCGGCCATGCTCGCGGCGCAGTCGCTCGGCGCCATTCCGGTGCCGCTGTACCAGGATGCGGTCGCCGCCGAGTTCGTGTTCCCGATCGCCAATGCCGAGGTGGCCTTCGCCATCGTCGAAGACCAGGAACAGGTCGACAAGATGCTCGAGGTGCGGGAATCGTGTCCCGGTCTGGCCCGCATCTGGTTCGACGATCCGCGCGGCTTGCGCCACTACGAAGCCGCCGGGCTGGCACCGCTCGACGCGTTGCTCGAGGCGGGCCGCGCCCATGACGCGCAGCAGCCGGGCTTCTTCGACGCCGAAATCGCGCGTTTGAATCCGTCCGACGTCGCGGCGATGTTCTTCACCTCGGGCACGACGGGCAACGCCAAAGGCGTGGTGCACACGCACGCGACGCTGATCGATCGCGCCGCGGCGGGAGCCCGCTTCGACAAGCTCACCGCCGAAGACGAAGTGCTCGCCTATCTGCCGCCGGCCTGGATCGGCCAGAACATCTTCTCCTACGCACAGTGGCTCGTCTGCGGCTATGTCGTCAACTGCCCCGAATCGGCGGCGACGGTGATGATCGATCTGAAGGAAATCGGCCCGACCTACTACTTCGCGCCGCCGCGCGTCTTCGAAGGCCTGCTCACGAGCGTCATGATCCGCATGGAAGACGCCGGCCGCCTCAAGCGCTGGATGTTCGACCGCGCCATGGCGCTGGCCCGGCGCGTCGGCCCGGCGCGCATGGACGGCAAGCCGGTCGGCGCGCTCGATCGGTTCCGCTATGCCCTCGGCAACCTGCTCGTCTACGCGCCGTTGCGCAACACGCTCGGCTTTTCCCGCGTGCGCGTCGCCTACACGGCGGGCGAGGCGATCGGGCCCGATCTCTTTTCCTTCTATCGCTCGATCGGCATCAACCTCAAGCAGCTCTACGGATCGACCGAGACGGCCGTGTTCGTCTGCCTGCAACCGGACCATGAAGCGCGCGCCGATACGGTCGGCATCCCAATCGAAGGCGTCGAGATCAAGGTCATCGAGAGCGGCGAGATCCTCGTTCGCTCGGCGGGCCTGCTCAAGGAGTACTACAAGAATCCCGAAGCCACCGCCGAGGTGCTGACGGCCGACGGCTGGTATCGCACCGGCGACGCCGGCTTCGTCGACGCCGCGGGCCACCTGAAGATCATCGACCGGGCCAAAGACGTCGGCCGCCTCTCCGGCGGCGCCAACGACGGTGCGCTGTTCGCGCCGAAGTACGTCGAGAACAAGCTGAAGTTCTTCCCCTACATCAAGGAAGCCGTGGCCTTCGGCGACCGGCGCGAGAGGGTATGCGCCTTCGTCAACATCGATCTCGAAGCAGTCGGCAACTGGGCCGAGAAGCGAGGCCTTCCCTATGGCGGCTACGCCGAGCTGTCGCAGAAGGCCGAGGTCCGCGAGCTGATCCGCGAGTGCGTGGGCAAGGTCAACGCCGACCTCGCCGCCGACGAGAAGCTCGCCGGCAGCCAGATCAGCCGCTTTCTCATCCTGCACAAGGAGCTCGACGCCGACGACGGCGAGCTGACGCGGACGCGAAAGGTCCGGCGCGGCTTCATCGCCGAGCGCTACCGGGTGCTCGTCGATGCGCTCTACGACGGCAAGGCCGAGCAGTTCATCGAGACCGAGGTGCGCTTCGAGGACGGTCGCACCGGCAAGGTCGCGGCGACGCTGAAGATCATCGACGCGCCGACGTTCGCCGTGGCAAAGCAGGCCGCGTGATGCAGGCGCGGCCGGCTGGAGACGTCATCCTCGACGTTCGCAACGTCAGCCTGCATTTCGGCGGCGTCAACGCATTGACCGACATCAGCTTCGACGTTCGCGAGCACGAGATCCGCGCCATCATCGGCCCGAACGGCGCCGGCAAGAGCTCGATGCTCAACTGCATCAACGGCCTGTACCGGCCGCAGGAAGGCTCGATCAGCCTGCGCGGCAAGACCTTTCGCCACATGAACTCGCGCCAGGTTGCGGAAATGGGCGTGGCGCGGACGTTCCAGAACCTCGCGCTCTTCAAGGGCATGAGCGTGCTCGACAACATCATGACCGGCCGCAACCTGAAGATGCGCACGAATCTCCTGCAACAGGCGATACGCTGGGGCGCGGCGGAGCGCGAGGAGGCCGAGCAGCGCATCGTCGTCGAACGCATCATCGACTTCCTGGAGATCCAGCCCTTTCGCAAGATCCAGGTCGGGCGCCTCCCGTACGGCTTGCAGAAACGAGTCGACCTCGGCCGGGCACTGGCGATGGAGCCGCAGGTACTGCTCCTCGACGAGCCGATGGCCGGCATGAATGTCGAGGAGAAGCAGGACATGAGCCGCTTCATCCTCGACGTCAACGACGAGTTCGGGACGACGATCGTGCTCATCGAGCACGACATGGGCGTGGTCATGGACATCAGCGACCGCGTCGTCGTCCTCGACTACGGCAAGAAGATCGGCGACGGCCTGCCCGAACAGGTGCGCAACAATCCCGAGGTGATCAGCGCCTATCTGGGCACCGTGCACTGATGGGCCCCTTCCTCGAAACCCTGTTCGGCGGCCTGATGGTCGGCATGCTCTATTCGCTGATCGCGCTTGGCTTCGTGCTGATCTACAAGGCCTCGGGGGTCTTCAATTTCGCGCAGGGCGCGATGGTTTTGTTCGCGGCCCTGGCGATGGCGCGATTCGCTGAATGGATTCCGAAACTCACGGGGCTCGACAACAAGCTTGTCGACAACACGCTGGCCTTTGCCGGTGCGGCGCTCGTGATGGTGGCCTTCGCCTGGATCGTGCAGAAGCTGGTCCTCGGCAAGCTCGTCAACCAGGAGGGCATCACGCTGCTCATGGCGACGCTCGGCATCACCTATTTCCTCGAAGGCGCCGGGCAGACGCTCTTCGGCAACGACATCTACAAGATCGACGTCGGTCTGCCCAAGGAGCCGATGTTCCTCTTCGAGAAGACCTTCGACGGCGGCATCCTCGTCAACCAGGAAGACCTGGCGGCCGCGCTCATCGCCGCCGTGCTGGTCGCCCTGCTCGCCCTCTTTTTCCAGAAGACCGCAACGGGGCGAGCCCTTCGCGCCGTGGCCGACGATCACCAGGCGGCGCAATCGATCGGCATTCCGCTCGACACGATCTGGGTCATCGTCTGGTCGCTCGCCGGCGTCGTGGCGCTGGTCGCCGGCGTCATCTGGGGCAGCAAGCTCGGCGTCCAGTTCTCGCTCTCGCTGGTCGCGCTGAAGGCCTTGCCGGTGGTCATCCTCGGCGGTCTCACGTCGATCCCCGGCGCCATCGTCGGCGGCCTGCTCATCGGCGTCGGCGAGAAGCTCTCCGAGATCTACCTCGGCCCGATGCTCGGCGGCGGCATCGAGATCTGGTTCGCCTATGTGCTGGCGCTCGTCTTCCTCCTCGTTCGGCCGCAGGGGCTGTTCGGCGAGAAGATCATCGACCGGGTCTGACGCCGACCATGCTTTACCGCGAAAACGGTCAGTTCAAGACCTCGTATCGGGCCGATCAGCAGATCTTCCCGATCCGGCAGGACCGCACCTTCATCGCGGTCCTTCTGCTCCTGGCCGTCTTCGGCATTCCGCTCGTCACCTCCGAATACGTCTTTCAGGCCCTCCTGATTCCCTTCCTCATCCTCGCGCTGGCGGCGCTCGGCCTCAACATTCTGGTCGGCTACTGCGGCCAGATCTCGCTCGGCACCGGCGCCTTCATGGCGGTGGGCGCCTACGCGGCCTACAACTTCACGGTGCGCATTAACGGCATGCCGCTGATCGTCGCGCTCCTCCTCGGTGGCCTCGCCGCCACTGCCGTCGGCGTGCTCTTCGGCCTGCCTTCGCTGCGCATCAAGGGCCTGTATCTCGCCGTCGCCACGCTGGCGGCGCAGTTCTTCACCGACTGGGCCTTCCTGCGCATTCCCTGGTTCACCGACAACTCGAGCTCGGGCTCGGTGAGCGTCCCGGGCCTCGCAGTCGCCGGCATGGCCATCGATTCACCGGTGCGCAAGTACCTGTTCTGCCTCGCCTTTCTCTGCATCTTCGCGCTGCTCGCGAAGAACCTGGTGCGCGGCCACATCGGCCGCGAGTGGATGGCGATCCGCGACATGGACGTCGCCGCCGAGGTCATCGGCATTCGCCCGGTCTACGCCAAGCTGACGGCGTTCGCGGTGAGCTCGTTCATCGTCGGCATCGCCGGCGCGCTCTGGGGATTCGTCTACCTCGGATCCTGGGAGCCGGCGGCTTTCTCGATCGACCGCTCGTTCCAGCTGCTTTTCATGGTCATCATCGGCGGTCTCGGCTCGATCATGGGTGCGTTCTTCGGCGCCGGCTTCATCGTCCTGCTGCCGATCTTGCTGGACCAGCTGCCGCAGTGGTTCGGCATTCCGCTTTCGGTGGCCGCGGCCTCCCACGTCGAATCCATGGTCTTCGGCGCGCTGATCGTGTTTTTCCTCATCGTCGAGCCTCACGGTCTGGCGCGCCTGTGGTCGACGGCCAAGGAAAAGCTGCGTCTGTGGCCTTTCCCGCACTGAATCGGCAGAGAGGTTCCCTCTGATTGTCCCAATTGAAACCGAAGCGATTTCGCGTTGAGATGATTCCTTTCCATCACGCACCGCCAAGTGCTCTTTTCCATCCCCGGAGGCAGACATGACTCTCAAGACTTTCAAAGGCATCGCGTTCGCGGCCACCCTGGCCGCGGCCGGGCTTGCCGCCATTGCGGCGCCGAGCGCCGCGTACGCGCAAGCCAAGGAGCAATTCTTTCCGTTGCTCGTCTATCGCACCGGCGCCTACGCGCCCAACGGCACGCCGTGGGCCAACGGCAAGCAGGATTACCTCAAGATGATCAACGCCCGCGACGGCGGCGTGAACGGCGTCAAGCTGACCTGGGAGGAATGCGAGTACGGCTACGCGACGGACCGCGGCGTCGAGTGCTACGAGCGGCTGAAAAGCCATCCCGGCGTGGCCCTGTTCGATCCGCAATCGACCGGCGTGACGTTCGCGCTGACCGACAAGGCGCCCGGCGACAAGATGCCGCTGCTCACCGTCGGCTATGGCCTCGCGGCAGCGCAAGATGGGTTTGCGTTCAAATGGAATTTCCCGATCATGGGCAGCTACTGGACCGGCGCCGACGTGCTCATCCAGTACATCGCCAAGAAGGAGGGCGGCTTCGACAAGTTGAAGGGCAAAAAGATCACGCTGGTCTATCTCGATGCGCCCTTCGGCAAAGAGCCGATTCCTCTGCTGCAGGAGCGCGCCAAGCTCGACGGCTTCGAGCTCCAGCTGATTCCGGTCGCCGCTCCCGGTATCGAGCAGAAGGCCGTCTGGCTGCAGATCCGGCAAAGCAAGCCGGATTATGTTTTTCTCTGGGGCTGGGGCATCATGAACTCGACTGCCGTGAAAGAAGCGCAGGCGACGGGCTACCCGCGCGACAAGATGTACGGGGTATGGTGGGCCGGCGCCGAGCCCGACGTGAAGGACATCGGTGAAGGCGCCAAGGGCTACAACGCGCTCGCCCTCAACCCGGCTGGCCAGCAGCCCAAGGTCATTCAGGACATCCTCAAGTACGTCCACGACAAGGGCCAGGGCACCGGCCCGCGCGACGAGGTGGGCTCCATCCTCTACACGCGCGGCGTCATCATCCAGATGCTCGGCGTCGAGGCAGTGCGCCGCGCCCAGGAGCGCTACGGCAAGGGCAAGGTGATGACGAGCGAGCAGGTGCGCTGGGGTCTGGAGAACCTCGCTCTCGACCAGAAGAAGCTCGACGCCCTCGGCTTTGCCGGAGTCATGCGGCCGGTCTCGACCTCCTGCGCCGACCACATGGGTTCTTCCTGGGCGCGCATCGAGACCTGGGACGGCAAGAAGTGGGGCATGACCTCGGACTTCATGGAGGCTGACGACCAGATCATCAAGCCGATGGTCAAGACCGCGGCGGACAAGTACCTCGATGACAAGAAGATGACGCGCAGAACGTCGGCCGATTGCCAGACCTGAGTCACGGAGGGGCTCGATCGAGCCCCTCTTCGAAGCGCCGCGCGCGACGCTTCGAAGAGTTCAACGACACATGAGCGCTCCGCCTTCCATCCTCCTCGACGTCAACGGCATCGAGGTCATCTACAGCCACGTCATCCTCGTGCTGAAGGGCGTTTCGCTGCAGGTGCCCGAGGGCAAGGTCGTCGCCCTGCTCGGCGGCAATGGCGCCGGCAAGACGACGACGCTGCGCGCCGTCAGCAACCTGCTGCGCGCCGAGCGCGGCGAAGTGACGAAGGGCTCGATCGCATTGCGCGGCGAGCGCATCGAGCGCCTCAGCACCTCCGACATGGTCGAGCGCGGTGTCATCCAGGTCATGGAGGGCCGCCACTGCTTTGCGCATCTCACGATCGAGGAAAACCTGATGACCGGCGCCTACTCGCGCCGCGACGGCAAGGCCGCGGTCGCGACGACCCTCGAGAAGGTCTATCGCTACTTTCCGCGCCTGAAGGAGCGTAGGGCGGCGCAAGCCGCCTACACCTCCGGCGGCGAGCAGCAGATGTGCGCGATCGGCCGCGCCCTGATGGCGAACCCGAAGATGGTGTTGCTCGACGAGCCCTCGATGGGCCTGGCACCGCAGATCGTCGAGGAGGTGTTCGAGATCGTGAAAGACCTCAACCAGAGGGAAGGCGTGACCTTTCTTCTGGCCGAGCAGAACACCAACATGGCGCTGCGCTACGCCGACTACGGCTACATCCTCGAAAGCGGCCGCATCGTCATGGACGGCGCAGCCGCATCGCTGCGCGAGAACGAGGACGTGCGCGAGTTCTACCTCGGCACCGGCCATGCCGGAGGCGAGCGCAAGAGCTATCGCGACACCAAGAGCTACAAGCGGCGCAAGCGCTGGCTGTCCTGAGGAGAACGGTGACCATGGCCCGAGCCGAAGCCGATGCGCTGCAAAAGCTCCTGCCGATGTTGCGGCAATTGCGCGAGATCAAGGGCGTGCAGGAAACGAAGCCGGGCATCTTCCATGCGCGGCGCGATGCGTTCATCCACTTCCATGACGAGGCCGGTGCGCTTTTCGCCGATCTGAAGAAGCCCGGTGGCGCCGGCTTCGACCGCTATCCGCTCGACACGGCAGCACAACAGCGCAAGCTCGTCGACGACGCGAAGCTGCGCGCCAAGCGACTGGACGACGAATGAGCGGAGCTCCAACTCGGCTCGAACCGGAGTTCTTCGATTCGCTCGAGACGCGCGATCCCGAGCGGCGCGAAAACGAGCAGCTTTCGGCCCTTGCCGCGCAGGTCGCCAATGCACAGGCCAACGCGCCTGCGTTCGCCGAACGCTTGCGCGGCATCGATGCCGCAAGCATCGACTCTCGGGCGGCGCTTGCGAGGCTTCCCGTCCTGCGCAAGCACGAGCTCCTCGAGCGGCAAGCCGCGGCGCGAACCGGCGACGCCTTCGGCGGCTTCGCGACCATCGGCTGGGGACGCGAGCGCGATCCGGCGCGGCGTGCGGCGCGCGTCTTCGCCTCGCCCGGGCCGATTCACGAACCGGAGCGTGCGCGCGCCGATTACTGGCGCATGGGCCGCGCCCTCTTCGCGGCGGGATTTCGCGCAGGCGACCTCGTCCACAACAGCTTCAGCTACCACTTCACGCCGGCCGGGGCGATGATGGAAAGCGGCGCGCAAGCGATCGGCTGTACCGTGTTTCCGGCCGGGACCGGGCAGACGGAGCTGCAGGCGCAGGCGATGGCGACGCTGCGGCCCGACGCCTATGTCGGTACGCCGAGCTTTCTCAGGCTGCTGCTCGAAAAGGCCGACGATCTCGGCATCGCCTTGCCGTCGCTGCTCAAAGCTTCGGTCGGCGGCGAAGCTCTTCCGGCGGCGTTGCGTGCGACCTTCGGGGCGCGCGGCATCGCCGCCTGTCAGAGCTACGGCACAGCCGATCTCGGCCTCGTCGCCTACGAGACCGTGGCTCGCGCCGGCCTCGTCGTCGACGAGGGCGTGATCGTCGAAATCGTGCGGCCGGGAACCGGAGATGTGGTCGCGACGGAAGAGGTCGGCGAAGTCGTGGTGACGACGCTCAACCCCGACTACCCCCTCATCCGCTTCGGCACCGGCGACCTTTCGGCGCTCATGCCGGGCGCCTGCCCGACCGGGCGAACGAACCAGCGCCTGCGCGGCTGGCTCGGCCGCGCCGATCAGTCGGCGAAGGTACGCGGCATGTTCGTCCACCCACCGCAGGTGGCCGAGATCGTGCGAAGGCATCCGGAAGTCAGGCGAGCGCGGCTCGTCGTCAGCGGCGAGATGGCCGACGACCGGATGAGCCTGGAGATCGAAATTGACGGCGCGACGCCGCAAGGCCTTGCCGAGCGGATCACGGAAACGATCCGCGACGTGACCAAGCTGCGTGGTTCGGTCGCGGTGCATGCGCCAGGCACGCTGCCGAACGACGGCAAGGTGATCGACGACACGCGGCGGCCCGGCTGAGCGGGAAGCGAAAGCGACCTCCAGACCCGCGACACCTGCTCAGCCCCGGACGGCAAGCGGAATCGTCACCGGCCCATCGTTGACCAGATGCACGCGCATGTCGGCGCCGAACTCGCCGCTGGCGACAACCGGATGCCGTGCTGACGCGGTGGCGAGAACCCGCTCGTAGAGGCGCCGGCCGAGCTCGGGCCCGGCCGCGCGCGAGAAGCCGGGGCGCGTTCCGCTCGACGTGTCGGCCGCGAGCGTGAACTGGCTGACGACGAGAAGACCGCCGCCGACGGCCGTGAGATCGAGGTTCATCTTGCCGGCTGCGTCGGCAAAGACGCGCAGCTTCAGCACCTTGTCGACGAGCTTGTCGGCGATCGCTTCGGTGTCTTGCGGCTCGGCGCAGACGAAGACGAGCAAGCCGCGTCCGATGGATCCGATCGTCGATCCGGCGACCTCGACGCGCGCTTCGGCGACGCGCTGCAGCAGTGCGATCAACGCGTCTCCTCGACGCTGTTGAAATACGCTTCCATGTTCGAAGGCAGGAGCTGGATCGAGGCGCGCAGGCCCTCGATCTCGCTCATCAGCGCCTGCTCGACCTCGCCGCGCAGGGCGGCGGCGCGGCCGAGCGTCCAGGTCGCGGGAACGTGCATGTGCACGTCCAGAAAGCGGCGCCGCCCGGCGCGGCGCGTCACCATGTCGTCGAAGCGGATGCAAGATTCGGCGAAACGCGCCAGTGTGCGGTCGATGCGTGCCTGCACGTCGGGCTCGACGGCCTTGTCCATCAGTCCCTCGACGGAGCGCCAAACGACGCGCGCGCCTTCACGAATGATGTTGGCGGCGACGAGCACAGCAATCACCGGGTCGAGCCAGAGCCAGCCCGTCAGCCAGACGAGGGCCAGCCCGACGACGACACCGGCCGAGGTCCAGACGTCGGCATAGAGATGGCGGGCATCGGCCTCGAGAGCGATGGAGCGGTGCTCGTGCGATGCGGCCATCATCTTCCAGGCGAGCGCGCCGTTCAGCGCCGAGCTGCCGGCGATGAGCGCCAGACCGACGCCCAGGCCATGCAGCGGCTGCAGGTTCATGAAGCGCAGGGTCGCCGCCCAGATGATCGCCACCGCCGCGCCAGCGATCAGCAGGCCCTCGAAGCCGCTCGCGAAGTACTCGGCCTTGGTGTGGCCGAAGGGATGGTCCTCGTCGGCCGGTCGCTCGGCGATCGTCACCATCGCCAGCGAAAACAGGGCCGACGCGAGGTTGACGAAGGACTCCATCGCGTCCGACAGGAGGCCGACCGAACCGGTCAGCCACCAACCGAGCGTCTTCATCGTGATCGCCGCGACGGCCACCGCGACGGACAGACGGAGCAGCGTGCGTACCTGCACGGTGCCCTGCCTCAGGAAAGCGTGACGCGCGCGAACTTGCGCTTTCCGACCTGGACCACGAAGGTGCCGGCGGCAAGCTTCAGGCCGCGATCAGCGACGACCGCGCCATCGATGCGAACGCCGCCGCCATCGACCAGGCGCAGGGCCTCGCTCGTCGAAGGCGCGAGCCGCGCCTGCTTGAGCACCGCGCCGATGCCGAGCGGCGCCCCTTCGAGCAAGACGGATTCGATCTCGTCCGGAATACCGCCCCTGGCGCGCAGGTTGAAGTCGGCCTCGCCTGCGTCGGCCGCCGCGGTGCCATGAAAGCGCGACGTGATCTCCTTGGCCAGCAGCACCTTGGCATCGCGCGGGTTGCGGCCGGCTTCGGTCTCGGCCTTGAGACGGGCGATCTCCCGGGCGCTGCGAAAGCTGAGGAGTTCGAAGTACTTCCACATCAGCTCGTCGCTGATCGACATCAGCTTGGCGAACGTGTCGTTGGGCGCTTCAGTCAACCCGATGGTGTTGCCCTTCGACTTCGACATCTTCTCGACGCCGTCGATGCCCTCGAGGAGCGGCATGGTCATGACGCATTGCGGATCCTGACCGTACTCGACCTGCAACGAACGGCCGACGAGCAGATTGAATTTCTGGTCGGTGCCGCCGAGCTCCAGGTCCGATTTCAGGGCCACCGAGTCGTAGCCCTGCATCAGCGGGTAAAGGAACTCGTGGACGCTGATCGGCGTGCCGGCCTTGAAGCGCTTCGAAAAGTCGTCGCGCTCCATCATTCGCGCCACGGTGTAACGCGAGGCCAGCTGGATCATCCCGCGGGCCCCGAGCGGATCGCTCCATTCCGAGTTGTAGCGAATTTCCGTCTTCGACCCGTCCAGTACCAGGCTCGCCTGAGCGTAGTAAGTCTTCGCATTCGCTTCGATCTGTTCGCGCGTGAGCGGCGGGCGAGTCGTGTTTCGTCCGGACGGATCGCCGATCATCGACGTGAAGTCGCCGATCAGGAAGATGACCGTATGGCCGAGATCCTGAAGCTCGCGCAGCTTGTTGAGGACGACGGTGTGGCCGAGGTGGATGTCCGGTGCGGTCGGATCGAGTCCGAGCTTGACGCGCAATGGCACGCCGCTTGCTTCCGAGCGCGCCAGTTTGGCGAGCCAGTCGGCCTCGGGGAGAAGCTCGCTGCAGCGGCGCTTCGAGATCCGCATCGCCTCCAGCACCGCGTCGGTGACCGGATGTTTCCCATCCGGCATTGCGGAGACAGAAGATACAAACATAGGGGGCTTACGGAGGCTTCGCACCAGAACGGGCCGCTATACTGAAGGCGGTTTCCTACAGCACCGCCTCGAAACCTCCTACGAGGCCGGCCGAGAGCCCACGATTCTAGTGGCGCCCCGGCGGCGACGATCAACCGAAGCGCGAACCCGAACCGGGCAAGCGCCGAACGACCCGAGCCACCGCGCTCCGCTAAAAAATTGAAATCGCTGACTCCCCTCGAGGTCGCTTGGGCTTACGCCGCTGCACACGCCGCCAGTTTCGCCTCGCGTTATCCCAAGACGCTAGCTGCGTCGGTTTCGCTCGGCTTGGCCGGCTTCGCGGCAACGGCGTTCGGCGTCGCGCCACTGGTACCTGACGCTTCGGCGCTGCCCAAGCACACCATCACACAAAGCGTCGCCACCGATGACGTGCAGGCGCAGCTCGATACGCTCGCCGGGCAGGACATCGATCTTTTTCGCAGCGACGTCACGCGTACGAGCGACACCGTCGATTCGCTGCTCGCGCGCCTCAACGTCACCGATGCCGCTGCCGCGACGTTCCTGCGCACCGATCCGGTAGCCAGAAAGCTTCTCGAAGGACGCGGCAGCAAGCGCGTCCAGGTGCGCACCGATGCAGCCGGCAAGCTCGAGGAACTGGTGGCCCGATATGCAGCACCGGGCAGCGACAAGATACCGACGCAGTTCACTCGGCTGCGCGTCAAGCGGGTCGCCGGCAAGCTCGTCGCCTCCGTCGTGTTGGCGCCGCTCTCGGCGCAGCCGGTGCTGGCCAGCGGCACGGTCCGCTCGTCGCTTTTCGGCGCGACCGACGAAGCCGGCATTCCCGACCCGGTGGCGACACAGATCGCCGAGATCTTCGGGACCGACATCGACTTCCGCCACGACTTGCACAAGGGTGCGACGTTCTCCATCGTCTACGAGGCGCTGAGCGCCGATGGCGAGCCGATCAACTGGGCCCCGGGAGTCGGCCGCGTCATCGCCGCGCAGTTCGTCAACAAGAACCAGACCTACTCGGCGATGTGGTTCAAGGACGGCGACGGCAAAGGCAACTATTTCGGACTCGACGGGCAAAGCAAGGAGCGCTCGTTCCTCTCCAGCCCGCTCGAGTTCTCGCGCGTGACGTCGGGTTTCGCGATGCGCCTGAATCCGATCCTCAAGATCTGGAAGCAGCACAAGGGGGTCGACTACGGCGCGCCGATCGGAACGCCGGTGCGCGTCATCGGTGACGGCGTCGTGGAGTTCGCCGGCTGGCAGAACGGCTACGGCAACGTCATCCACATCAAGCACAGCAAGGACGTGGAAACGGTCTATGCACACCTGAGCCGCATCGACGTCGCCACGGGCGAAAAGGTCGACCAGGGCAGCACCATCGGCGCCGTCGGCATGACCGGGTGGGCGACCGGTCCGCATCTGCATTTCGAATTCAAGGTCGACGGCGAGCAGCAGGATCCGCTCCTCGTGGCCCGGAACTCGGAAGGCGCGGTCCTCACACCGGCCGCCAAGGCGCGCCTGACGGAGCTCTCGGCCATCGATCGAACCCAGCTCCGTGTCGCCCAGACCCTGGCGCACGCGCAAGTCCTCGGCGAATAGCGTTCCGGTGCCGTGAGCACCGTTTTCGTCGGCCTCATGTCGGGCACGTCGCTCGACGGCATCGACGGCGTGCTCGCCGACTTCGCGGCGAGCGGCGCCCGAGCGGCGACGCCGCTACGCATCCTCGCCCACGCACACGCCGATTTCTCGCCCGCGCTTCGCGCCGAACTTCTGGCGCTCAATCGCTCTTCGGCCGACGAAATCCACCGCGGCGCCTTGGCCGCCAACGGGCTCGCGCGAGCTTATGCCGGCGTCGTCGAGTCGCTGCTCGACCAAGCCGCAGTGCGTCGCGGCAAAGTCGCGGCGATCGGCTGCCATGGCCAGACCGTACGGCATCGACCGGCGGAGTTCGACGGCATCGGCTATACCGTGCAGCTCAACGCACCGGCGCTCCTCGCCGAGCTGACCGGCATCGACGTCGTCGCTGACTTTCGCAGTCGCGACGTCGCCGCCAACGGGCAAGGCGCACCACTCGCCCCGGCCTTTCATCGCGCCGTGTTCGTGACCGCGGGGAAGGCCGCCGCAGTGCTCAACCTCGGTGGCATCGCCAACCTCACGGCGATCGGCGCCGACGGCTCGACGCTGGGCTTCGACTGCGGCCCGGCCAGTACCTTGCTCGATCGATGGTGCGCGGCGACAACCGGCCGGCCATTCGACGCCGCGGGTGCCTGGGCCGCGTCGGGCCGCGTCGACGCGCGCTTGCTCGAGACGATGCTGAGCGAGCCCTATTTCGCCCTGGCCGCGCCGAAGAGCACGGGACGCGACCTCTTCGACGAGACCTGGCTCGAAGCCCGGCTCGCCGCCGGCGATGCGCGACAACGCCTGCGTGCGCAGGACGTTCAGGCAACGCTCTCCGAGCTGACGGCGCGAACCTGCGCGCAAGCGTGCCGCGCGTACACGCCCGAAGCGGGCGAACTCATCGTCTGCGGTGGCGGCGCCCGCAACGCCGATCTGATGGCGCGACTCGCACGCCTGATCGCGCCGAAAAGCCTCGTCACGAGCGCCGAACGAGGCTTGCCCGTCGATCAGGTCGAAGCGGCCGCCTTCGCCTGGCTGGCGCGGGCCTTCACGCGTCGCGAGCCGGGAAACATCGCCGCCGTCACCGGCGCCGCCGGGCCGCGCATTCTCGGCGCTCTCTATCCGGCGGGCTGATCANNTCAGGCCGAAAAGCTCGACCCGCAGCCGCACGTGGTTGTCGCGTTGGGATTCTTGATCACGAACTGCGCGCCCTGCAGATCGTCCTTGTAATCGATCTCGGCACCAGCGAGATATTGCAGGCTCATCGCATCGATAAGCAGCGTGACTCCGTTCTTCGACATCTGCGTGTCGTCGTCGTTGACGATTTCGTCGAAGGTGAAGCCGTACTGGAATCCCGAGCAGCCGCCGCCCTGGACGAAGACGCGCAGCTTCAGATCGGAGTTGCCTTCCTCGTCGACGAGGTCCTTCACCTTGTTGGCGGCGCTGTCGGTGAAGACGAGCGGCGCCGGCGGCGCGTCGGCTTCGGGGCTGGCGATGATGTTTTCGGCGACTGCGCTCATGCAACGCTCCTGTGAATGACGAATTAACGCAGATTATCGCAGTTGGGGAATGCCCGTGTAAAAACAAGAAGCCGCCCGCAGGCGGCTTCCGCTGCCGAGCCGCCGAAGGGATCAGCGCTTGCTGAACTGCTTGCGCCGGCGCGCCCCGTGCAATCCGACCTTCTTCCGCTCGACTTCGCGCGCGTCGCGGGTGACGAAGCCGGCGCGGCTCAACTCGGGCTTGAGCGTCGCATCGTAGTCGATCAGGGCCCGCGTGATGCCATGGCGCACCGCACCGGCCTGGCCCGTCTCACCGCCGCCATGGACGTTGACCTTGACGTCGAAGGTCGCATCGTTGGCGGTCAGGCGCAGGGGCTGGCGAACGACCATGATCGAAGTCTGGCGGCCGAAGTATTCTTCGACCGACTTGCCGTTGACGAGGATGAGGCCCGTGCCCTTCTTCATGAAGACACGCGCCACCGACGACTTGCGCCGGCCCGTGCCGTAGTTCCAGTTTCCGATCATCGCGCGTCCTGCAAGGTGAGGGTCTTGGGTTGCTGCGCGGTGTGCGGATGCGTGTCGCCCGCGTACACCTTCAGCTTCTTGATCATCGCGTAGCCGAGCGGTCCCTTGGGCAGCATGCCCTTGACGGCCTTCTCGAGGGCACGGCCCGGGTGACGGGCCTGCATGTCCTTGAAGCTCAGGCCGCGGATGCCGCCCGGATAGCCGGAGTGCCGGTAGTAGATCTTGTCGTCGGCCTTGTTGCCGGTGACGCGGATCTTGTCGGCGTTGACGATGACGATGAAGTCACCCGTATCGACGTGAGGCGTGTAGATGGCTTTGTGCTTGCCGCGCAGGCGAAGGGCGACTTCACTGGCCACCCTGCCCAGGACCTTGTCGGTCGCGTCGATCACGAACCACTCATGCGTCACTTCGGCGGGTTTGGCGCTGAAGGTTTTCATGGAAAACTGATGTTGTTGCCCGTTCGGGATGGCTCAGACGATCGGACCCGCTTCTGCAGGCGGGCGCTCACTCGAGATTCGCGTTATCCCTTGCGCCGCGAGGCGCACTTTCCGTCGGGGCGAAAACGAAAAGCCTGCCAGTATAACAGGACCAATCCGCGAGCCGTTGCCGCCGCCTGGAACTCCGTGGGGTGCGGCCTCTAACCAAAGCTCCTAAACTTCGGGTAAACCCTAGGAACTTGCATGGACCTGATCGAAGGCGGGCTTTGCCCCGAAAGATCGCCGGACGAGCGAGAAACGCGGCTTACGGCGGCGCAGACTCCTGCGCCCGAGGCGGAGCGGTGCCCTCCGATCGCCGCAGCGACGGCGGAAATCCCCCTCTCGGGCCAGCGCGACTGGGTACCGATCCGCTCGCTCGGGCCGCGCCACCGCGAGCGCGTCCTCGCGCACCTGAGGGCGCTCGACGAACGCTCCCGCTATCTGCGCTTCGGCTACGCCGCGAACGACGCCCACATCGCCCACTACGTCGACACGCTCGACTTCCAGCACGACGAGGTATTCGGCATCTTCAATCGCCGCCTCGAATTGATCGCCATGGCGCACCTCGCCTACGGCTCGGCCGATGCGACGCGCGGTCGCGACGCGGCGGCCGAATTCGGCGTCTCGGTGCTGCCCAAGGCGCGCCGCCGCGGCTTCGGCCGGCGGCTCTTCGAGCACGCCATGCTGCACTCGCGCAACCGCGGCGTGCAGACGATCTTCATTCACGCGCTCAGCGAGAACACGGCGATGCTGAAGATCGCCCGCAACGCCGGCGCCACCGTCGAGCGCGATGGCTCGGAAAGCGAAGCCTGGCTGAAACTCCCGCGGGAGACGTTCGCCTCGCATTTCGACGCGCTCGTTGGCGAGCAACTGGCCGAATTCGACTACCGGCTGAAGCATCGCGTCCATCAGGTCGAGAACCTGTTCAAGCGGTCGGATGAAGCTCCAAATGGGGATGGATGAGCCGCCGCGCCGCCGTTAACATGCAACGCTCGCTTGCCAGGCCGTGTCCAGGCGGCTCGATGTCTGAGAGGTAGGCGGCTCGTCATGCAAACGCTTCCGTGGATCGCAGCAGTGGTGGGGCTTTCGCTGCTCGCGGTCGTCCTGCTCGGATGGGTATGGCTGGCTCGCCGGGCACCGCGCGTCGAGCCGTTGCCGACCGAATGGGCGCTTTCCGCGCGCCCCGTGTTCTCGACCGACGAACGCCGCGTCTACAAGCTGATGCGCGAGGCGCTGCCGCACCACATCGTCCTCTCGAAGCTGCCGCTGGTGCGCTTTTGCCAGCCGAGCGATCCGGGCGAAGTGCGCTTCTGGTACAACCTGCTCGGCTCGATCAACGTCACCTTCGCCGTCTGCAGCGCCAATGGCCGCGTCCTCGCGGCGATCGACCTCGACACCGACCGCGGCAACTCGCGCCGCATCTTGCAGATCAAGCAATCGGTGCTCGGTGCCTGCCGCGTCCGCTATCTGCGCTGCCCGGCCGACAACCTTCCATCGGCGGCCGAGCTGCAGCTTCTCGTTCCCAGCGGCAGCGCCGTATCGCGCGGACCGCTTCCTGCTTCGTCAAGCGGTCTCGACGAAGCACGCGACTCGCTGGCCAGCACCGTCGCCCACCGGCGTGCCCAGCGCACGGCGCTCTGGCAGGACTCGTCTCTCTTCCAGGACTCGTTCTTCGCCCCCGACAGCCGGCTCGACGGCTTCGGAAACAGCGAGTTCAGCGCCCTGCCCTCGAGCGCACTGGTGGCCGCTGCGGCCCTGCGATCGGGAAACGGCGCGAGCAACGGGCACAGCAACGGCAACCTCCCGCACGCTGCGCGCGGCACGGCCAGCGAAGACATTGCCGGCGTCGTCGTCGAAACGATCACGCCGGCCGTCTCGCGCTCGCATCATTAGCATTGCGCGCCGGTAGCGGCGCTTGCCGATGACCACCCTTAGCGAGGAACCCGGGGACCGCCCGGCACCGTACGCCGACCTGACTCCGACCGCCGTGCTCGATGCGCTCGACGGCGTCGGCCTGCGCGGCGACGGGCGCATGCTGCAACTGAACTCATACGAGAACCGCGTCTTCCAGGCTTTTCTCGAAGATGGCCGCGTCGTCGTCGCGAAGTTCTATCGGCCGCAGCGCTGGAGCGACGCGCAGATCCTCGAAGAGCACGTTTTCGCGGCCGAGCTCGC
Source organism: Burkholderiales bacterium (assembly GCA_003152055.1). GTDB lineage: Bacteria > Pseudomonadota > Gammaproteobacteria > Burkholderiales > Burkholderiaceae_C > Schlegelella_A. Next base: position 8,019 of record PLZH01000035.1, on the reverse strand, counting down.
CGCGGCGGAAATCTCCGTGGCGGTGCCCTTGCCGCTCGAGCGCGATGCGAACTCGCCCTATGCCGCCGCGGTCACGTCTGTCGGCGCGACGCTCGCGACAATCGCGATCGGCAGCCACGACTACCGCTTCGGCGTCTGCGAGCGGCTCGCCGGCCGCGCCCCCGAGCTGGGCGACCCGGACGTGCTGCGCTGGCTAGGCCGCTACATCGGCCGGCTGCATGTCGTCGGCGCGAAGGCGAGATTCGTCGAACGCGTGACGATCGACGTTGCGAGTTACGGCGAGGCGAGCCGGGACTGGCTGCTCGACCATGACAGCGTCACGGCCGACATGTCCGCGACATGGCGCGATCTCGTCGACACAGCCCTCGCCGCCTGCCGCGCCGCGTTCGACCGGGCACCGATCAAGCAGCTGCGTCTGCACGGCGATTGCCATCTCGGCAACGTGCTGTGGACCGACGCCGGCCCGCATTTCGTCGACCTCGACGATGCCGTCAACGGCCCGGCGATCCAGGATCTCTGGATGCTGCTGGCCGGCGATCGCGCCGCCATGACGCGCCAGCTCCTCGATGTGCTCGAAGGCTACGAGTCGTTCATGGATTTCGACTGGCGGGAGCTGCGCCTCGTCGAGCCGCTGCGCACCTTGCGCATGATCCACCACAGCGCCTGGATCGCGAAGCGCTGGCGCGACCCGGCGTTTCCAATCGCCTTCCCCTGGTTCGCGAGCCCGTCGTACTGGGCCGATCAATGCATGCGGCTGCGCGAGCAGCTCGCGGCCATGGCCGAGCCGCCCTTGGGCAGCCCGGCCTGAACCGCGGTCAGGCCGTCAGCAGCGCGTTGACGCGCTTCACGTACGACGCCGGGTCGTCGAGATGGCCCCCCTCGGCGAGCAGCGCCTGGTCGAACAGGATGTTGGCCAGGTCGTCGAAGTGCTCGCTCGACTCGAGCCGCTTGACGAGCGCGTGCTCCGGGTTGATTTCGAGAATGGGCTCGGCCTTCGGCGCGCCCTGGCCGGCCTGCTTCAGCAATCGTGCGAGGTGCCCGCTCATGTCGCCTTCCTCGGCGACGAGGCAGGCCGGCGAATCGACAAGTCGCGTCGTGACACGAACATCCTTGGCGCGACCCTTGAGCGCTTCCTTGAGGCGATCGAGCGTCGGCTTGAACGCCGTCGCCGTGGCCTCGGCCTGCTTCTTCTCGGTTTCGTCCTCGAGCTTGCCGAGATCGACCGCGCCCTTGGCGACGCTTTGCAGCGGATGCCCGTCGAACTCGTAGAGGTGCGACAGCAGCCACTCGTCGACGCGGTCGGTCAGGAGCAGAACCTCGATCCCCTTCTTGCGGAAGATCTCCAGCTGCGGGCTGTTCTTCGCCGTCGCCGGCGTATCGGCGGTGACGTAATAGATCGACTCCTGCTCTTTCTTCATGCGACCCACGTAGTCGGTGAGCGTGACGCTTTGCGTCGCGCCGTCGTCCACGGCCGTCGAGGCGAAACGGTAGAGCTTGGTCAGCCGCTCGCGATTGGCGAAGTCCTCGCCGATGCCTTCCTTGAGGACGACGCCGAAGTCTTTCCAGAACGCCGCGTACTTCTCCTTCTCGGCCGCATCTTCGCTCTCGGCCAGGCCTTCGAGCATCGAGAGCACGCGCTTGGTCGAGCCTTCGCGGATCGCCTTGACGTCGCGGCTTTCCTGGAGCAACTCGCGGCTGACGTTGAGCGGCAGGTCGCTCGAATCGATCACTCCCTTGACGAAGCGCAGGTAGACCGGCATCAGCGCCTCGGCGTCGTCCATGATGAAGACACGTTTGACGTAGAGCTTGACGCCGCCGCGCTTGTCGCGGTTCCACAGGTCGAACGGCGCCTTGGCCGGGATGTAGAGCAGCTGCGTGTATTCGCTGCGGCCCTCGACGCGGTTGTGCGTGTAGGCGAGGGGCGCCTCGGTGTCGTAGCTGATCTGCTTGTAGAACTCCTCGTACTGCTCCTTCGTGATCTCGCTCTTCGGCCGCGCCCACAGCGCCGCCGCCTTGTTGACCGGGGCCCACTCGTCCTTCTGGACCTGCTTGTTCGCCCCGGCGTCCCACTCCTCCTTCTGCATCAGGATGGGCAGCGAGATGTGGTCGGAATACTTCGAGACGATCGACTTCAGCTTCCAGCCGGAGAGAAACTCTTCCTCGCCTTCGCGCAGGTGCAGGATGACGCCGGTGCCGCGCGCCGCGCGCGTGATCGTCTCGATCTCGAAATCACCGGCGCCCTCGGACGTCCAGCGAACGCCCTCTTCCGGCGGCAGGCCGGCGCGGCGCGACTCGACCGTGATGCGATCGGCGACGATGAAGCCCGAGTAGAAGCCGACGCCGAACTGGCCGATCAGCTGCGCGTCTTTCTTCTGGTCGCCCTCGAGCGCCGCCACGAATTCGCGCGTGCCGCTCTTGGCGATCGTGCCGAGGTTGGAAACGGCTTCCTCGGCCGACAGGCCGATGCCGTTGTCGGTGATCGTGATCGTCTTCGCGTCCGCATCGAAGGTGACGCGGACTTCGAGGTTCGTCTGCCCCTCGTAGAGCTCGGGCTTGTCGATCGCCTCGAAACGCAGCTTGTCGCAGGCGTCGGAGGCGTTGGAGATCATCTCGCGGAGAAAGATCTCCTTGTTCGAATACAGCGAGTGCGTGACGAGGTGCAGGATCTGCTTGACCTCGGCCTGGAAGGATAGGGTTTGCTTGTCCATCGGCGTCTTGTTCGGTTCGTGGGCGAAAGGGGGCTCGTCGGTACCGCAGCGCGAGCCCAGCGGGACATGGTGCCTCACGGCGCATTTTCAAGCCGCACCGCGCAACGCGACTCATTCGCTCAGTTCGTGCGGTCGCCGCTTCTCGAACCAGTGCGTGATCCGCTGGCCGTCCCAATGCAGCGCGATATGCGCCGCGGCCTTGGCATGGCGCAGCGCCCGCGGCCGGAAGATGCCGACGCACTCGCCGCCCGCATCCCGAACGCTCGGGAAGCGCATGCCCCAGCTGCCGGCTTCGCGCAGCGCGCGGCCCAGCGTCCGCGAGGGGCCATAGTCGTCGGGGTCGAGGGCGGCGGCGAAGCGACTGCGCGCCGCCGCGTCGTCGTCGTGCGCCGAGCCGAGGTCGTGCAGCTCGGCTTCGACGTTGGCCGTGATCAGACGCAGGTCGAGATCGATCACCGGCTCGGCGGTACGGCGCAGGAAGATCGCGCGATGGTGGCTTACCTCGGCCACCGCCGTCGGCAGCGAATGCGCGGCGTAGTAGACGCCGTAGCTGCCGTCGGAAAAGCGCGAGCCCTCGGGGTTGAGGTGGGTGAACGCGGCCATCACGGGCGTCGCGCCCGGCCCGCTGACGCGCTCTGCGGGCGGCACGAGCTGCAGCTCGCCGGCCTCCTCGCGCAGCCGCGGATTGGCGAGCGCCTCGATGGCGAACACGACGTCGAGATCGGCGGCGTCGGCGATCGCGTCGTAGAGGCCCACCGTCGGGTATCGCGACGCGATCAGCCGGTATGAGGGACGCCAGGACACGCGAGCCCGCGGCACGCTTGCCGGATCGATGATCATGCTCTTGAAAGGCGGCCAAGAGCGATCAGGCCTTGCCGCCGCGCTGCGCGTCGAGGTACTGGCGCACGACGAAGAGATCGGCGACCTGGCCGCCGAGCATGCGATCGAGCGCCGAGCGGCCGGCGAAGAGCGGCGCCGTGTTGGGCTTCCTCACCCACTCGTCGGCACGCGCCGCGACCGGGAAAAGGATGTGCAGCGACGAATAGATGCCGAACAGGTGCGAGAGCCGCTCGAGCAGGTGCCGGTCGAGCGGCGCGACCTTGCCCTGCTTCCACTGGTAGAGCGTCGTGCGGGCAATGCCGAGCAGCGTCGTCTGCTCGGCAATGCCGAGCTTCCAGGTCTCGGCCAGCCGGAAGAAGGTGCGCAAGGCGGCCGCCGCCGCTTCCGGCGAGCCGAGATCGACGCCGGCGGGAGCGGGCTTGAGGAGGGCACTCATCGGGTCGTGGGCTATGGTCGTGAAGCGGGTCTCGATGCCAGGGCACATCCTAGTTCACAAGCGAACAGAATGCAATTATCTGTCCGTATGCGGACAAAGAACCATTTCACGTCCACGGCCCCGCGAACGGGTCGCGGCGCGGCTTCAGCCGCGCGCGTGCGTGACGCCGCCGTCGACAACGAGCGTCGAGCCGACGACGTAGTCGCCGGCGCGCGACGCGAGGTAGATCGCGGCGCCGGCCATGTCGTCGTCGCGGCCGATGCGCCGCGCCGGGATGCGCTTGGCAATCTCGTCGCCGTGGTCGCGGGCGGCGCGGTTCATGTCGGAGGCGAAGGCGCCGGGCGCGATGGCGCTGACGACGACGTCGTCCTGCGCCAGGCGCAGCGCCATGCGCCGCGTGAGCTGGATGAGGCCGGCCTTGCTCGCGGCGTACGAGTACGTTTCCTGCGGGTTGACCGAGATGCCGTCGATCGAGGCGACGTTGATCACCTTGGCCGGTCGCTCGGCGCTCGCCGCCGCCTTGAGCATCTCGTGCAGCGCCTGGGTCAGGAAGAACGGCGTCTTCAGGTTGAGATCGACCACCTTGTCCCAGCCCTTCTCGGAAAAGGCATCGAAGGTCTCGCCCCAGGCGGCGCCGGCGTTGTTGACGAGGATGTCGAGCTTGACTTCGCGCGCGCCGTACGCGGCGACGAGTGCGTTCAAGCCCTCGAGCGTCGACACGTCCGCCGGCAGCGAGAAGCACTCGCCGTGCGCCGAGAGCTCGCGCGCCGCCCGGTCGCAATCGGCCGCCTTGCGCGACGAGATGTAGACCCGCGCGCCCTGCTTCAGGAAGCCTGCCGCGATCATTCGGCCGATGCCGCGCGAGCCGCCGGTGATGAGGGCGGTGCGGTTGGCGAGGGAGAAGAGGTCGGTCATGGGGATCTCCTTGCAGCGACCGAGGCCGGCCCGCGCTGCCTCATGCGGGAAGCTCGCGCTCGCCCGGCGCCGTGGGCAGAGCGAGTAGCACGGCTTCGGTCGGCCGCCCCGAGGCGACCCAGGCATCAAGCCCGCCGGCCAGCGGCCGGGCGCGCAGGAGGCCCCGCGCAGCGAGAACGCCCGCGGCGCGCGCCGCNNTCGATGACGAGCGGGTCGTGGCCCTGCTCCATCAGCGCATGCAGCTCGTCGACGCCGATGCGGGGGATTTCCAGCTCGCGCAGGAAGCGCCGGCGCTGCCAATAGCGCACGCCGACGAGCGCGGCAAGCGCCAGAACGAGCACCGCGGTGGCCATGCCGCCGGTGCTGGCCATGATGTCGAAGATCTGCTGGATCTGGTCGCTGAAGACCATGCCGAGCGCCATGAATGCGAGCGTCCACGCCACGGCGGCGACGACCTCGAAGGCCAGGAAACGGGTCGCGGACATGCCGAGCGCGCCGGCCATCGGCGCGGCGATGACGGAGACGCCGGGAACGAACTTGGCCGCGATGAGCGAGCGGCCGCCCCAGCGCGTGATGAGCGATTCGCTTTGCCGCACGCAGGAATCCGGCGAGAGCGAGATGCGGCAGAGCTGCTTCATGACGCGGTAGCCGTGGCGCCGGCCGGCCAGGAACCAGGCGCCGTCGCCGAGGATGTTGGCGGCGATCGAAGTGCCCAGAGCCGTGACCATCGAGATCTGCCCCGCCATGACGAGGCTGCCCGCGACCACGAGCAGGGGCGAGGCCGGAACGGGCGCACCGATGCGCGCCGCCAACGTCACCGCAAAGATGATCAGGGCACCGTGGCCAAGGAGGAGTGCGACGAGCTCATGCATCGGAAGCTTCAGTGTGCGGCCATCCGGACACCTGCGCTTGAGTGGTGGCAATCGGCGGCGTCCGCGCGTCCCGCACGCCGCCGGGCGCAGGGGACCGACGGTCGCCTGTTACTGCTTCAGCGTCGACTGCCGTACGGCGTCCTGTCCGATTCTTCGCCGAGACAGCCCGCGCTATGCTGGCGCCAATCGACTCCGCTTGGTTCTTTGCTCTGAGCCTCGCGAGAACCCCCTTGGACGACGCATGTACGACCATAACCAAACCCTTGTCCCCGACTCGTTCATGGTGCTTTATTCGGCGAACGGGAGGCCCGTGCTGTCCAGGGAAGAGACGGAGGCGCGATACGAGATTTGCGAAGACCTGGCCTTGCATACCGCCGCCTTCCTCAGCGCCCATGATCAGGGGCCGGACGACGCCGACGAAGCGCTCAGGCGTTGCGACGACGGTCTGCGGGTCGAGCCAACGTCAGTTTCCGCTGCCGAGGCGGCGTGGGTGACCCAGCGGGTTGCCGAACTTCAGGACTGGCCCCGACCCAAGTGGCTCGCTGAACATCCGAAGTTGGCTCGACCATGAAAGCGCCGCAGCGCCTGCGATCCTTGCTCGAGGAAGGCCTCATCGACGCCGTGGTGCGCCAGCTGATGAGCGGCAAGGAAGCGATGGTCTACGTCGTACGCTGCGGCGACGAGACGCGCTGCGCCAAGGTCTACAAGGAAGCGACGCGGCGCAGCTTTCGCCAGGCGGTGGATTACACCGAGAACCGCAAGGTCAAGAACACGCGCCAGGCGCGCGCCATGGCCAAGGGCACGCGCTTTGGCCGACAAGCCCAGGAAGCGGCCTGGCAAAGCGCCGAAGTCGACGCGCTCTATCGCCTCGCCGCGGCAGGCGTGCGCGTGCCGAAGCCCCTGAACTTTCATGACGGCGTGCTGTTGATGGAGCTGATGGTCGATGCGAACGGCGACGCGGCGCCGCGCCTCAACGACATCGCGCTCAACGCCGACGAAGCCCGCACGCATCACGCCACACTGATCGGCGAGGTGGTGCGCATGCTGTGCGCCGGCGTCATCCATGGCGACCTTTCGGAATTCAACATCCTGCTCGCGGCGGATGGGCCGGTCATCATCGATCTGCCGCAAGCCGTGGACGCAGCAGGCAACAACCACGCACAGCGCATGCTGCTGCGTGATGTCGCCAATCTGAGGAGCTTCTTCGGACGCTTCGCGCCAGAACTTCTGACGGCGCAATTCGGCCCCGAGATCTGGGAGCTCTACACACGCGGTGTCCTGCAACCCACTACACCGCTTACGGGTCGCTTTCATGGCGTGCTCCGGCCGGTTGATGTCGAGGGCGTGCTGCGCGTGGTAGACGATGCGCGTGCCGAAGAAAAGGCACGCTTGCTGCGCATGCAGATCGCAACGTGAGCGGCACGGCGCCGTTGCGCGCACGCTCGCCCGTGGTCTGACCACATGCCTTCGGATACGCGATTGAAGCTCTTGCCGACACGTTCGAGCACAGGACGTATGCGATGTGCCAGTCGGGCCGGCAGATGCTCGACTGCAAGCTCGATCGCCACAAAAGCGGTTGCCATGACGACGAACTGAATCGACAGGTCACGGCTCGGGTCGATGAACTGGGACAGGAGAGCGCCGTCGAACCGCAGCGCCTTCGGATTGGAACTGCCGTCAGCAAACCCTGGCGAAACAGCGCTGCGCCTCAGGTGTCAGCCTTTGAGGCATCTGCCTCGTGGCGGCCTCGGGTCATTCCCCACCGTGGGCCAGCCGTTCGGCACGACGATTGCTCCTTCGGCGCAACCATGGCCGCCGCGCTTCGCCCCTACTTCAAGAAGCGTGACTTCACCATCACGAGCGAGCCCAAAGGCAGCGCCCCCTCGAAGGCCGGCCGCCTCTCGTTCGTCGTCCAGAAGCACGCCGCCAGCCACCTGCACTACGACTTCCGCCTCGAGCTCGACGGCACGCTAAAGAGCTGGGCGGTGCCCAAGGGGCCGAGCCTCGACCCGGCCGACAAGCGGCTGGCGGTGCGCACCGAGGATCACCCTCTCGCCTATGCAACCTTCGAGGGCACGATCCCCAAGGGGGAATATGGCGGCGGCACGGTGATGCNNGTGGCTGCTCATCAAGGAGCGCGACGAGGCGGCACGGCCCGCCTCGCAATACAGCATCGTCGAGGCCGAGCCGGGCAGCGTGCTTTCGAACCGGACGATTGCGAACCCGCCGCCGCGCGCGGCGAAGCAGG
>PLZH01000159.1 GCA_003152055.1 Burkholderiales bacterium | reverse complement strand
CTTATGATGGACACCCTCTCCACCAAAACGGCGTCCAAAGACGTCTCGGGAAGTCCCGAAAATCCCTGATTCTCATAGGTAGATCCACGAGGCAGCCTGGAAGAACGCCAAGCACGTGTGGCAGTGGCATAGCTCTCTCGAGCTCTACGCATTCCCGAAGATCGGCCAGCTCGACGTTGGCGACATCGCCATGGCCCATGTCCTCGATGTACTCGAGCCGATCTGGCGCACGAAGACAGAGACGGCGTCTCGGGTGCGCGGCCGGATCGAGCTGATTCTCTCCTGGGCCGACAAGCGGGCAGAAAGTGAACGTCTGAATCCGGCGCGTTGGCGCGGACATCTGGACACGCAACTGCCGGCGCCAACCAAGGTTAGGAAGCCCAAACACCATGCGGCACTCCCCGTCTCCGAGGCGAGCAGTTTCATGAGTTCTCTTCGCCGCCAGGAGGGCTCCGGTGCGCGCGCGCTCGAGTTCGTCGTTCTCACTGCAGCGCGGTCCGGCGAAGTGCGCTTCGCCACGTGGCCAGAGATTGGCTTCAAGTCAAGAACATGGACCGTGCCCGCGGAGAGGATGAAGAGCGGACGCGAGCACCGCGTGCCCCTGAGTCCGGCTGCGGTTTCGCTTCTCGAATCGATTTCGCTTGTCGACGACAGCGACGTGATCTTTCAAGCACCACGTGGCGGGGTTCTCTCGGACATGTCGTTCGTGGCAGTCTGCCGTCGCATGGGCGCTGACTGCGTGCCGCACGGCTTCCGGTCGACGTTTCGGGATTGGTGTGCTGAGCACACCAGCGTCGCCCGTGAAGTCGCAGAGATGGCTCTAGCGCATGCCATCGGCAATGAAGTGGAGGCTGCCTACCGACGAGGCGACCTCTTCGAGAAGCGCAGGGCCTTGAGGGACGAATGGTCGTTGTTTCTGCAGGCTGACGCGCCAGCCGCGCCCAGCGGGCGCTCGGCTCGCCGGATCTCATTGACGAAGTAAGCATTTTTGCTTATATTGGGCCAAGCCGCATTTCCTCGCCAGTCTTGACACGAAGGCGGAAGCGGCATGAAGTACTCCGAGTTCAGAAAGCAGTTGGCAGCCCTCGGCGCGAGGTTCGTCGAGGGGGCGAAGCACACCAAGATTTATCTCAACGGCAAACAGACAACACTTCCCCGACACGGAGCCCAGGACATGGGAGAAGGATTGCGTCGCGCGATCCTTCGTCAACTCGGGGTCAAGGAAAAGGGCAAATGAGATGTTGAGCTACCCCGCTCGAATCCGACGGGACGGAGACGGTTTCGCGGTGTCGTTTCCGGACATTCCGGAAGCATTGACCGGCGCACCTACTCGCGCAGAGGCACTCGACTTCGCAGTGGATGCGCTGACCACGGCGATGGACTTTTACTTCGAGGATCGTCGGCCGGTGCCGGCGCCCTCGGCGCTCAAGCGTGGCCAGGTCATCGTGGATCTTCCGCCCAGCGTAGGGGCGAAAGTGCTGTTGCTGAACGAGATGCTGCGCCAGCAAGTGAAGCCGTCCGAGTTGGCTCGGCGAATGAAGGTCCGTCCGCAGGAAGTGAATCGGCTGACTGATCTGCATCATCCAACGAAGATCGACACGATCTCGCAGGCCCTGCTCGCCATTGGAAAGCGACTTGAGCTGAGCCTCTGCTAGAGAATCGCGACTACCCGCTCGGACAGTTCCGGTGCAGCGAGGAGGAGGATCGAAATCGCCTCCGCAACCCGCGCCACGCCTCGATTTCACCCAATTCGGTCTGGTCCGTTACTGCAAAAGTTCCTGCGGCGACTATGTTCAGGCCGTTCGCGCCTGAACGAGGGCTTCGGTTCGCGGCTGGCCCTCTCCCCCGCGGATGAATGGCGCAGGCTTGCGCCTCCAAGGGAGAGCGGCAATGGAGGCTACCAACGATCGGGCAGCCACCGGGAAGTGTGAAACATCGCAGGATCTCGACGGTCTCACCGCCGACAAGGTACGGGACGATGTAGCGCGTCCTGGAAACGGTCAACTTCCGTGTGCCGGGCGCCCGCCGGGCGGGCCCATTACCGGCTGTTGCGCCGATGTGCAACTGTATCGAGCACGCGCTGGACCACGAGCCGGCGTGGCAGAGGGATCGTCAGCAGCTTCCCGATTCTCGGCATGGATCTTGAAAGCCGCGCGATGAAATTTCGCTGAATTTCATCGCGACGAAGAGAGCGCCTTGGATTGATGATTTCGCAAGCGTGGCGCCATTCCCGGTCCGCGCGACACCGATGAAACTCAGCCCAGAACCATCGCGCAAAGCGTGCCCGTCACGGCCTAGAGGGGTCTGCGCGCTCGGCGCTTGACCCTCGGTCTTCAGGAGTCAGAAATGAACCTCAAGCGCGGCAGTGGACGATCGGGCGTCCGAGCACGTCACGTTGACGGGCGGCTGGCGTCGGTCGATCGGATCAACACGCATCGGCATTTGTCATGGCTGGGGCAGCTCGCGAGCGAATGACCGTCGACCTTTGCGGGTTGGCTCCCGCGCTCAGGGCGCACGCGAAGGCTCGGTATCTCACGGTATCGCAGGCGGCGCGACTCGCGGTTGCGGCGGCGCTCGAGCCGGCTTCGCCGGATCCGCAGGTTCAGCCCGAACGTGACCCGGATTCAGCCGCGGATCAGCCGGTCAAGCTCACGATCCGGCTGCGGCGCGGCATTGCGGCCCGGCTCACGGAGCGTGCACGGGATTGCGGTCTGTCCCACGGCGCCTATCTCACCACTTTGGTCGACGCGGCGCCGGCGCCGCCGCTGGCCATGGTGAAGGCCCTCAGCGCGTCCACGGATCAGCTCGCGGTCGTCTCGGCCGACATGAACGAGGTCATCCGGCTGCTCCGGCGAGACACCTCTCCTTCGCAGGAGGTGCTTGGCGAGGTCCTGCGAAGCATCGTCGACGGCACACGCAGGCATCTCGACCTGGCATCTCGCGTGGTGGCCGAGCTCAGGCCGGCGCGGACGTATCCGAGGCGCCCGCCCGGCAACCGGGCTGCTGGCAAGCGAATCAGCCAATGAGTACCGGTGCCGAAGTCGACGGTGTCCTCGTCCAATGGGGCGAGCGGCTTTTCTATCCCGGTAACCGGATCGTCCGATCGGGGTCGACGCCGCGCCTGTCAGGAGGAGTCGGCCGACGGGCGGCCGCGATCCGCAGGCACATCCAGGCGACGGTGCGTCGTGCGCCCCAGGTCATGGTCAAGGTCACCGGCGGCGGCCGCGGCATGCGGGCGATCGCCGCGCACTTTCGCTACATCAGCCGGAACGGCCAGCTCGAGATCGAGGACGACCGTGGCGTCACCCGGGAAGGCAAGGAGGCGCTGCACGACCTGGAGGAGCAGTGGCAGCACGGTGGCTCGTTCATCGACGAGACGAGTCACCGGCGGGAAGCCTTCAACATCATGCTGTCGATGCCGGACGGCACGGATCCGCTGATCGTCCAGCGCGTGGCCCGGGAGTTCGCCCGGGACGAGCTCGGCGACCACCGCTACGTGA
>PLZH01000029.1 GCA_003152055.1 Burkholderiales bacterium | reverse complement strand
ATCGCCTACGCCAAGGCCAACCCCGGCAAGCTGCACTTCGGCTCATCGGGCATCGGCGCCGCGTCGCACCTTTCGGGCGAGCTCTTCAAGGCGAAGGCCGGCATCGACATGCAGCACGTGCCCTACAAAGGCACCGGCCAGGCGCTCACCGACCTGCTGGGCGGCCAGATCGAGCTGATGTTCGCGCCGACGCAAACCGTGATCCCGCAACTGAAATCGGGAAGGCTCAAGGCAATCGCCGTCACCGGCACGCAACCGCTCGAAGCGCTGCCCGGCGTGCCGACGGTGATGAGCTCGGGGCTGCCGAGCTATCAGGCGCAGGGGTGGTTCGGGTTGCTGGCGCCACTGGCGACACCGGCGGCGACTGTCGCCAAGTTGCACGACGACGTGAACCGGGTGCTGGCACTGCCGGATGTGCGCAAGGACTTGATCGCGAAGGGCGCGGAGCCGGGGAGCGGGACGGCGGCGGAGTTCGGGCGGTTCATACGCGAAGAGCAGGAGAAGTGGTCGAAGCTGATCAAGGATGCAGGGATCGTGATGGAGTGATTGGCGCGGTGCCGCGGCAGTGGCGCCAAGCCGTTGCAGCATCTTCAGGCCGCGGGTGCGCTCATGCGGTCGGACAGTGCCAAGGAGCACCCATGAATGCGGACATTGATGCGCTGATCGAAGAATTGCGCGCCTTTGCGGAGGTGCGCGACTGGTCGCAATTCCACTCGCCTAAGAACTTAGCCTGTGCTCTTAGCGTCGAGGCCGGTGAGCTGCTCGAAAACTTCCAGTGGCTAACCGACGAGCAAAGTCGCAATCTCACCGAGGACCAGAGGCAGGCGGCAATGATGGAGGTCGCAGACGTGTTCCTATATTTGCTGCAACTGTGCGATTCGCTGCACATTGATCCGCTGCGCGCTGCGCACGACAAGCTCGTGCTCAATGATCAGAAGTACCCTGTTGACCTCGCGCGGGGCAACAGCAAAAAGTACACGGACCTATAACACTGCCCACGTCTACAAGCGCTCCGCGGTGATCATCTACCGCGCCTCCAAGAGCAAATTTCTGGATGATGCGCTGTCACGCGACATCGAAGACGTTATTGCTGAGGCTTACCGCGATTGCACGGAAACAGGCGTGGCGCCGAGGTGAGTTTCGCTCTTGGCGCGAGTCGCTGGTGCACATGGCGCGTGTTTTGCCTGACGACGAGATACCAGTTTTCGGGCGTTGCCATCGAATACAAGATTCCGCAGACGAACAGACGTATCGACTTCATTGTCTCATTGTCACCGAGCTTGACGACACGAATTCGTCCAAGGCCATCATCGTTGAGCTGAAGGATTCATCAATAGCGGAACGCACGCAGAAAGACGGCATCGCGCTTGCGCGGCGTGGGGAACGCACAGGCGAGGTCGAGGGACCTCACCTGGACCTCACCTTTTCTACCAAGCGTGAACGTATGCCGCCTTGCTCGAAACGTTCAACTCTGCCGTCTGATGTGACTGATGCGCATGCCGCGCCGATTCCCGCCCTCTTTTCTATAGGCCACTAATGTCCTTCCGCTGCGCCGTTTGTCGCGCACCGAGCGGATTGGCGTGCGTGCGGTGCCACTGGTCGATCTGCAATTCGCAGCGGGAGCATTCGGCGAGAGCCAATCGCTGGAGAACGATGCTGACGAATGAGTAGAGTTGCCTGACTGGATGCACATGCAACCAGACTTGTTCGTCGCCCAAGTCCTAGGCGAATCTATGAACCGTCGGATTCCTAGCGGCGCATGCTGNNTGCCTATTCCAAGCTAACCCGCGGGGCACACGAAACGGAAATGTGGTCGTCGCCGAGCACCGCAGCATTCAGGACCCCGAACTGGAGGGCAGATACACCATCAAGGTGTATTCAAGTTCGAAGGTCGCCGCACCCCGGGCCTTGGCTCGATCGGGATCGGACATCATCTGCGGGAGTACCGTCGGAACGATCTGCCACGAATGCCCGAAGCGATCCTTCAGCCATCCGCACTGTTCCGCGAAGCCGCCTTCGAGAAGCGCGCTCCAGTAGCGGTCGATCTCGGCCTGGGTGTCGCAGTTCACGACAGACGAGACCGCGTGGTTGAACGGGTCGAGCGGGCCGGCGCTCATGGCGGTAAAGGGCTGCCCGAAAAGAACGAAGTCGACGCTCTTTACCGAGCCGGGCGGGCCGCTCGGCGATTCGCCGGGCATCGACACGACGCGGTTGACGCGTGAATCGGGAAAGATCGATGCGTAGAACCTGGCGGCCTGCTCGGCCTCCTTCGAATACCAGAGAAAGGGGGTGATCTTCTGCATGGGCCGCTCCTGTCGAGCGAAAGGATGGATGTCGTGATCGAACGCGGCCGCCGGCCGGCTAACCCCGTGCAGGCCGCAAGTACAGAACGACGTTTCCGTTCCTGAAGCGCCGCTCGTTCGTCAGCTCCAGCGCGATGCGGTTCGCGACGCCTTCGAACATCGTTCGACCCTGGCCGAGAACGATCGGGTTCACGACGACCTGGTATTCGTCGACGAGGCCGGCCTGTGCGAGCTGCGCGACGACCTTGCCACTGCCCATGATCGCCATGTCGGAGCCGGCTTCGTCGTGCTTGAGCGCCCGCACGAAGTCGAGCATGCCGGTCTTGACGAGCCGCGTGTTCCGCCACGCCGCTTCCTGCAGCGTCGTCGAGAACACGATCTTGGGCAACGCGTTCATCGCCTTCGCCACCTCGGGCATCGCTTCTGCCGCGGCGGGCGTCGGCCAGAACGAAGCCATCAGCTCATAGGTGATACGGCCGAAGAGGAGCATGCCGCCGTGGCTCGCGTTCCTTGCCGAGAAGGCGTTCCACTCCGGGTCCGATTTGTGCGCCCAGCTCATGTCGCCATGCGCGTCGGTGAAGTAGCCGTCGAGCGAGACGTTGTTGAAGACGACGAGCTTGCGCAAGGCCGGTCCTTTCGTGTTCGTGCTGGAGTGGTCCTACTCTAGCAAGCGCCTCAGAAAGCGGCGGCGGACGAGCCTCGGCCTGGGACGATCCACCCACGGTGGCCTATGCTCGGAATCATGGATCGGCGCAGTGGCGGGCGGGCAACCTCGCGGCGTGGGAAGACCGGGTGCCGATTCAGATCAGACCTGGCGGCTACGACATCGACGAGCTGTTGCGCGAGCCGAGCGCATCAGCCTGACGGTAGGCAACGACGCGTTGGCCCTGGGCTCGCTCGCGGGCCTGAAGGTCGCCCACCTTCAATGTCATCTCAGCACCGACACGCTCTCGCTGTTGCGGCCGGGTGCGCTTCAGTCAGCGGGCTCGACTTTTCACCGAGCGCCATCGAGCAATGTCGACGCCTGTTCGATCGAGCCGGTGCGGCCGGACGTTTCGTCCTCGGCGACGTGTTCGATGCGGCCATGCTGCTGAACGATCGCTACGACCTCGTCTATGCCTCCATCGGCGCGATCAACTGGATTCCCGTCGATCGGCCGCTGACTGGCCGTCGCGGCTTCACTGCTGGTGCCGGGCGGCCGCACCCATCTGCGCGACGTCCACCCGATGGCGATGCTCATCGACCCCGAGACCGATGCCGAACTGCGGCTGCGCTACCCGTACGGTGAACGCGCCGAACCCGTCTCGCTCGAGAGCGAGCAGACCTACGTCGACGACGGCACGCCGCTCGCGCACAAGCTGACCCACGAGTGGTCGCACGGTCTCGGCGAAGTCGTGCAGGGGGCGCTCGACGCAGGCCTTGTCATCGGCAAGCTGGAGGAGCATCACTACACCGAGTGGCAGATGCTGCCTTCGATGGTACGGGAGCCCTCGGGCCGCTACGTTCTGCGCGAGGCACCCGAGCGCCTGCCCTTGCTCTTGACGCTGCAGGCTTCGAAGCCAGCGCGGTCAATCAACTTCTCCACCGCTGCGAAACCCTCGCCTTGAAGCAGGCTTCTCAGCGATAGTGGTCGCGCCGGTTGCCGATCTCGAGAACGAGGATGCGGAGCACCCCGTCTTCGACGGCGCAGATGAGGCGATAGTCGCCCACCCGGTAGCGCCAATAGATGCCGAGCTTCGGGCCAGTCAACGCTTGCCGGCGCTGCGCGGGTCGTCGAGCGTCGCGAGCCGCTGGCGCAGGAACGTGGTGATGCGCCGGGCTTCTGCCTTTGTCGAGTTTGCCGAGTTGCCTTGACCGCCGTGGCGGCAAGTTCAACGCGCCAACCAAGGTCGTGCTCGATGGTCGCCATCACCAGCTCCTGTGAATACTTGTAGTTGTATTCTGCGGTGCCTAAGGAGGGCCTCTTCCATCATGCGGCCTGCCTTTCCTCGTGGGCATGGGCATGGGCATGGGCATGGGCATGGGCATTGGCGTGAGCGCATGAGCTGCGCAGGAGCCAGCCGGCGGCCTTCACCTGCGGCTCGATGCGCAGCTTCTGCAGCAGGGCCCAGACGCTGGCGCTGGCCGCGCTGAGCACCGGCAGGCCAAGCAACTGTTCGACGGCATCGAGCACCTCGATCGAGGGCATCTGCACGCCGGCCGAAAGCACGAGTGCGTCGGAATTGGCCAGGTCGAGCTCGCAGGCCATCGAAAGCAGCGTCTGCTGGTCGAGCCGGCCGACGGCGACGTCGTCGGCGATCTCGAGCGAGACCGCCTGGCGCACGACGATGCCGTGCTCTTCGATCGTCGCGGTGACCCTGGCCGTCAGCTCTTTCCTGTACGGCGCGATCATCGAGATGCTTTGGGCGCCGAGCGAGTGCAGGGCAGCGATCAGCGCGTCGGCGCTGGTGACGACCGAGACGGGCGCAGCGCGCATGTAGTTGGCGCGCCGGGCAAGGCGCTGCCCGGTCTCGACAACCGATGCCTTGCCGCCGAACATCGTCGCAAGGAGGCATGCGTACATGACCGTGTCGACCTGCGAATCGCAGAGCGCATCGACGGCATCGCCGGCGGCGTCGTTCATCGCCTGCAGCGCTTCCGGCGCGACATGGCGCAGCCGCAGCCGCGTGGAGTGAAATGTGAAGCGGCTGCCGTCGACGGCGCTCTGCCGCTGCAGCAGGGCCGGGATCTCCGTTTCCATCGTCGTGTTCGAGCTCGGGACGATCATGCCGACACGGTAGGGGCGCGTCTTCGCGTGGATTGCATTCATGGGCTTGCTCCGCGCCGTGGAAGACGACGCGGAGCGCACTGTAGGCAGTGAAGCCTCGCTCGTCTTTCCCCTTGAAGAGGGGACCGCGCAGATGCGGTCAGGGGCGCGAAGCGATCCAGTCGGCCGTCGCGTCGAGCATCGCTTGGCGCACCTGCTCATCGTTGCGGCCGCTGCTCGCGCGCACGTGGAAGGCGTGGTCGGCATCGTCGAAGAGCGCGAGCGTCGCGCGCTCGCCGAGCCGCTCGATGACCGTACGGACCCGAGCGACGTCGGCGAGCTCGTCGCGCGTGCCTTGCAGAAAGAGCATCGGGCAATGGACATCGGAAAGATGCTCCGCGCGCTCGAGCGATGGCTTGCCTGCGGGATGCAGCGGAAAGCCGACGAAGACGAGGCCGCGAACGCCGGGCAGCGGCTCCTTGGCTTGCGCCTGTGAGGTCATGCGCCCGCCGAACGACTTGCCGCCGGCGAAGAGCGGCAGGCCCGG
>PLZH01000113.1:22442-25900 GCA_003152055.1 Burkholderiales bacterium | reverse complement strand
GAGCGCAGTCGCTAGAACGCGCCATTACGGCCTTGCTCGTCGAGCTGAATGTGGCCGGGCCGGACTCGCTGGTGGTACCCAGCGAGTACCTCGAAATCGTGGTCACCAAGCACTGACCCCACTCCTTCGGTGCATCGCGATGACGGATACGGAGCGTCGCAGCAGGCCACCACGGTGTTGGCATGCGCCTTGATGTGGAGCTTGGTGGCCTATGTTGCGCGGCCAGCGTCGCTTAGAGGCACGACGCGGCGGACTCGAGACGCCGGCACACCAACCTGGCCGTCGCTCGGCGCCCTGAAGCGGCTCGTCGTCACGGGCAGCTTCTGGCCGGGAGCGTCGGTCCCCCGTGCGCGCTGACAGCGGCCCTTGGGGAAACGGGCAGGCGCCGCGAAGGACAGCTGTCGGGCTCAGCTGCGAAATCACAGTCGCGGCCACTTGCGGTAGTTCACCCATCAAGAAGATCATCTCACCAATGACCGGTCACAAGGCACAGCAGACGTAGCTCGGTGACACTGCGCGCTGACGTAATCTTCAAAGCGACCCGTTGAGGACCAGTGACGCCGGCCGGCATCAAAGTCCGACCCAAGTCCGCTCGTCAGGGAAGTGGGATTGGCCGGCAGCGGTCCCATCGACAGCTTGGACCTGGTGACTCGGGTACCAACTATCCGCTTAAGCCGAGTGTCGCGCCACATGCGCCTGCGCGCCCGCTCCGCTTCGCTCGGTACAGCTCCGCGTCCGCCAGTGCGAGCAATCGGATGGAGTCATCGTTGGCCTGTGGATGGGTCGTCTCGAGTCCGAATCTACTTTGGATAGGCCAAGCAACTTTTGAATCAGACGACCCGACGCTTGCGCGCAATCTTGTGTAGCAACTCGACCAGGATACCGCGCTCACCGACCGATAGGTCGGGCCAGTCCTCACGTTCACCTTTGCGCACTCGGTCGACGGTTTCCTTGATGATGGCGTTGCCTGCAGAGGTCGTCCGCAAATGCTGATTGCGCTTGTCTGTGATGCCCATTTGGCGTTGAACCAAACCACGTTTCTCGAGGCGATTGATCCAGGTCGTGATGTTTGGTGCCTTCACGGCGATCGCCTTGGCCAGCCGCGAAGGCGTGACGTCGGGGTTGTTCTTAACGATAACGAGGATCGTGAACTCAACTGGGCGCAGATCGAAATCTCGTCCAGCTGCGTGTACGAAGGTAGCGACAGTTGAAACCGCCGCTTGCGCGATCTGGTAGCCGACGATGCCGTAAAGCTCGCCCTCCTCCAGTCGCGCCAGCGGCGTCGTATCGGGCAGGGGGCGCGGCGGCATGGGCATCGCGCCCGATTCTGCTGCACGCCGCGGGTTTACTGACAGCTGAAGCTGCTGGCGCTCTCCAGATCGGTCGCGCCGCTGACCAGCACCGCCTTCTTCGGATAGGCACACAGAGGGCGACTGCGCGTGGCAGACCAAGATGCGGGCTTGTCCGCGTTGCCGGCCGCCACCGTGGCCTTGACGGTGTCGGGCGCGGTGCCTTGCTCGACCCAACTGACCAGCGCGCTCAGCATGTCAAAGTTGTCGGTGGCTGGTCCGCCACCGCAGTGATTCATGCCCGGCACTAGGAACAAACGCGCGTAACTCGCCGCCGCGGTGTCCGCCGCCTGCAGATTGTTGTACCAGTTTGTCGTGTCGTTGGAGGAGAACACTGGGTCGCCCGTGCCGTGATAAACGATCAACTTGCTCTTGGCCTTCAGCGTCGTGAGGTGGTTCGGGTTGGGCGGTGTCATGAACGACATCGCCGATTCCGTGAAGGTGGCATTGGTGCCATAGATCAGCTGGAATCCCTGGTTGACATCGAAGGCCTGCCAGTACGCAGTGGTCGCCGGCGAGAATGCCGCTATAACCGGGGCCGGCGGCGTTGCGAAGACATTGCCCATGGCCACCGGCGCGATTTGCGCGTTCAGGAACGTCTTCCAGGAGGTCCAGCCGGAGCCCACCAGACCCGGGTCCCAGGGCCAGTCCGAATACAGCAAATCACCCGATGTCCCGTGGGCGCCCGCGTAGATGTTGGCCAGCGCCGTCTTCTGGACGGCGCTCAGGCACGTGCCGTCTGGCGTGGCACCTGATGCGCATTGGGGAACGTCGGTGGTGAAATTGAAGGCCGCTTTGCATGCCGGCACATCGCTGACGATGCCATCGACCGCACCGTCGAGCGCATCGCACTTGGCGAGTATCGAGCTGGATACCAGCGCGAGATCGGCCGGCGAGAAGGCCTGGGCGATGTTCGGATTCACCGTCGCGAACTGCTGGTTGTCGTACAGCTCCTCGACAGCCGCCTTGGGCAGGTTGAACCCCGGGTCGCCAGCGATGATGCCGTCGAATTGGTCGGCGAAGCGTGCCGCGGCCACCATGCCGGACTGGCCGCCCTTGGAGCAGCCCGCATAGTAAGAGCGCGTGGCCGGCGTGCCGTAATACTGGCTCACGATGTTCTTGGCCAGCGGCGTCAGCGTTCCCAGGGCGTTGTAGCCGTAGTCCACGCGCGCCTGGGGATCCAGGCCGAAGCTGCCGTCCAGACCCCCCGAACTGTGGCCGCCATCGCTGCTCGCAACCGCATAGCCCAGCGTTAGGGCATTGGTCGTGCCACCCACCGCCGTGCTGCCCAGCGGATCGTTGAAGCCGCCATCGATGCCAGCGTCACCCGAGTAGAAGAATTTCCCATTCCAGCCTGATGCCGGAAGCCGAATGTCAAAGCCGATGGCGTAGGGCTTGCCGTCGATGCCCGTGCGCTGGTTGATCGTGCCCGTGACCTGGCAGTGCGCCGGATAGCTGGCCGCCGATCCGGCGGCGCCACTCGCCGCGTTCGCGACGGATGCCGTCACCACAAGGCCACTCAGGTTTAATTTGGCGGTGGTGACGTCCGAACAGCTGAGTGCAGAGGCTGTACTGTTTGAACTGCTACCACCGCAACCAGCCAGGGTTGCCACCGCTAGCCACGTCAGGGCGTAGAGACCCGATCGTCTACTCATGGGATTGTCTCCGGAGCTTGGTTGTCGATGTCGTCGCCCGAAGTAGCGACGCTGGCGAGGCTCTAGTCCAGAGCACCCTAAAGCTTATTTTACGTAAGCATCCATCTTGGAAATAGTGGGGTTAACACTCGAGCAAGGTCAACATCGACGCTCTGGTCGAGTAGGCAAATACCACCCTCAAGAACCAGGAATCCATATTCAAATCAACGGCTTACGTTCTGACTTGATAGTGCTTCATTTCCATAAGATGTTTGATATCTGAGGAACTCGGCATTGCCGCACGCGCTTTCCCCGCAGCCAATGCCAGCGATGAGCAGCGGTCATTGGCGAAGAGTCGCTTTCGGGCGTGAGCACTTGTTGGCGTGTTTCGAAGGCGACCATTCGATTGCAACCTTGACCACGCCTCCGGTCGGCATCGGCGAAGGATTGCTGTCGCCGAACTCATATATTCATG
>PLZH01000113.1:16325-22418 GCA_003152055.1 Burkholderiales bacterium | reverse complement strand
GGACCGGTCGTTCGACCAGAAAATCGCCACGGGCTCCTTTGGGTCGGGAGCGCCTGTCACGAAATGCGACCGTCAAACCTTGAAGCGGCCGTCCAAAGTTGAACCGATCGCCCTTGTCAACGGCGGTGTATCCAGGGACTCTGGCCCGGCGTCGTCAGCAGCCGTGCATTCGACGGCCCCGGACCAATTCAACGCGCGCCAGAGCGCACGGCAAGTGCTCGCACCCGACGTTCCGCGCTGCGCGCGTAGCTGCGTTCACCCAGCCTTTGGGTGAGGGTCCAGACGAAGGCCCACCAAGGCATCGCCGCGTTCCACCGCCCGTGCGTTGGAGGCACACGTGTCATGCATTTCAGGGCCGGATCGAGCGTGACCATCCCCGCGACTACGCCCTCCTGGCCGGTACCCAACTGCCCGAGCAGTCGGCCGTCGCTGTCGGCGATAGCGCTGAATCCTGGGAATTCGAGGTCCTGCGCCGGAAAGCCCCCGGGGACCTCGGTGACGAGGCGACCCACCTTGTTGGCCATGACGACGGGAATGCCCATCAATCGCGCCGTTTCAGCGGTTCCGTCGCGCAACGCGGCGTTCAGCATGTCGACGTCGCGCTGGCGCACCGGGAATTTGGCCTCGAACGAGGCGCCTGAGAATGGACGAAGGTAGAGATCGATGTCGGCGGAGTGGATCTCGCAGTACCGCTCGTACAGCGCATTCTCGAAGCAGATCCCGACCCCGATTCGCCCGAGTGGCGTATCGAACCAGTGTGGCGTACTACCGCCGCGAAAGAAGTAGGCTTCGAACGACGCCGCCGGGTTCTTTCGCACGCGACCGCATATCTTTCCGCTGGGTTCGGCAAGCACGAAGGTGTTGAAGAAGTCCTCTCCTTCTGCCTCCAGAAACGTCGTGCCCGCGTAGATGCCGAGCCGACTGCACACCGCACCCAGCCAGCGTGTCGTCGTACCGTCGAATGGCTCGGCCGTGTCCCAGATCCGCTGCGTCAAGGTGTAGCCGCCAGGCATGAGTTCGGGAAGCAACACCAACTCGGCCCCTTGTCTGGCGGCGTCCTCCATGAATGATGTGGCGCGCTCGAGATTCTTCTGGACCGCGCCCAGATCGCTCGCCATCTGGACCGCGGCGACTCGCCGGGTTCTCTTGTTCATGCTCTTACCAAAAGCGCCTCGCAGTGGCTAATCATGCGCCGCCACCGCGCCAGAGACTTGTCGATCGTCAACAAGAGCGCGATCGCATCCACGGATCAGCGCGGGATGCCAGTACCAACTCGAGGCGTCCTGAGGTATAGCCGAGAGAACTGCCAGATGAGCTCGGAACCGGTGTCCGCTGCCACGCGATGAAAGGCAGCTTTCGAGAAGCGCGATTGACTATGCCACTGACCGGTCAGGGTCGGCCAGAGACGGTGGTGCCGACGAACTCGCCGCCGCGCAGCTGACATACAAGTTGAACGGAGGGGTCGCCGCCGCCGTCAATGGGCGAGCGATGCGCGCCTTGAGTCTCGTCGGGCCGACCCGGTGTAGCTGTAGCGGCCGGCGGAAAAGTCGATGTCACCCAGCCTCCCGATGATGAAGCGAACGGGGTGCGTCAATTCGATCTGTAGTAGGTCGCTGACGGGCCGGCTCATCGATCGTCGGCGGGCCTGGGAATGCATTCCACCCGCGGCGTCGTCGAGCCATAGCCCAGCCTATGTCGTTGCTGCATCACCGCATCGATCCATGCGGCCCAGACGGCCGGATCGGCAGGCAGCAACGGTGCCTCACCGACGAATCGCTGCCAAGCGTTGAAATGTCGCGGTGCGACGACGGTCAGCACCGGCACGCCACGCTCCAGCAGCGCCAGCAGCTCCGCCACGAAGCCGCCGTTCTCGGCCTCGAGCGCGCCGAATCGATTGCAGACGACAAGGTCCGGCTGTCGCTCGAGTGCGTCTCGAAGGACTTGGCTGGCGCGCGCGAAACCTTGCGGATCCGCGCTGCAGGCGGTCGACCCCGCGCCCAGGGATTGCGACACCAGGTACTCAACACCGGTATCGATGTCCGTCAACACCATTTCGGTGCGGCATCCCGCCGCCGGATCGCGTCGCGCCATCAGCAGACCGAGCACCTTCCGTCCGTGGCGTCGCTGCTGCGCCACGAAGGCTTGGAGCAGGGCATCGACATCGCTGCGTCCGTCGTGCTCGATCGCAGCAACCGGCGCAGATCCGTCGTATCCGGGGTCGTGGCTCATCTGGCTGGGGCGCTCGGGTCTATCGGCCCGCCCACGGCGGGATAACGCCAGCGATCGCCCGATCGGTTCAATTCATTCTCTCATTGCGCTGTCGTGCCGGAAGCGCGCCGGAGAGACCAAGCCATCGACTGCGAGCGACGTGATCAAGAAGCCTGCTACGTTTGCCTGCCGCAAAAACAGCAATGCCCTGCGTTGCGTCGCAGGGCATTCCGTGATGCCACTCTCGGTGGCATCCTTACGTCACACGGGGGTGACGTTCACCGGCATCGTGATGCCGGTCGTGGGGGGAGTGCTTGGTTGAGGATTCTCGATAGGTCTGCCCTCCTTTCACGACGATGAGAGCGAATCATTTGTACGAGAACAAAGCCCCGTCCGGTCGCTCTGCAAATGAAGTAGACGCCTTTCTGTTGGTCGCGTCAAGGCGCCATCCGTGGCAAAGGCATCCGGTGTGCGACGCTGTTCACAGCGCCTTGCGTTGGATCATGAGGGCGGCATTGCCGCCAGATCGGCGAACGCCGTCCCGTCAGATTCACGAGTCGCTTGCTTGCCGGTCCAGTCCTGCCAGCGCTTGACCAAAGGTCGACGTACTTGGGATCGAGCGCGATCAGTCGTCGTAGAGCATTTCAAAGTGAACAACGGGATTCATGATGGCGTCCCTTTTAAATCATGGGGGGTCAAAGCGTGGCGTCTAGCGCGGCGAGTTGGTTGGTGGCGATACCCCAGGCACCCAGGCCGAACGACTGCTGACTGCCCTTCATGCCTGCCTGGCCGCACCCTCGCGGCAGAGATGCCGATGACAGCTATCAGGCAGGCATCCGTTCAAGTTGTACAGCCGCAATGGGCCCGCTGCAGGTTCTCCCGGTTCCGATCACCTTGCTCGAGACCTGCCGGTCGCGTTGGGCCGCCAGACAGCTGACGTCCGCGTGCACCAGGACCCGGCCACTTCCAGTCATCCTATCGGTCAGAAAATCGCCACGCCAACGACCGGTCTCAAAGCACAGCGGCCATAGACCGACGCCCGCTCGGAGGGACCCGTTCTCCAAAGCAGTCGCTCACAGTCTGGCGGCGCTGGTCGACCTCCGATGCAGGCCGTACGTCCGCAGTTCGATCAGCCGAACTGGAACTGCCGACCCGTTGCTGACCTCGGTGAGGCACGTTTTTGCGCATCAGCAATCGCCCTTGGCAAGATCATCTGATATGTTTGGGCGGCCGCAAAAGGTGTGAACGAGAGGATCGAATGAGACGGCGCCAGTTTGTTTCANNGCTCGCGGCTTCGGGCACTGCCAACGTGCACGCCGTTCTGGTCGCACGCGGTGGCAAGCTAGTGTTCGAGCGGTACTTCAGTGGTTCCGACGAGATCCAGGGCCGCCGGGTCAGGAACGTCACCTTCGACGCGGATACATTGCACGATATGAAGTCGGTTTCAAAGAGTGTCGCGTCACTCGTGCTCGGGATCGCGATTGATCGCGGGCTGATAGGCAGCATCAACGAACCGATCTTCAGCTTCTTCCCCGAGTTGTCAGACTTGCGTTCCCCTGAAAAGGAACGCATCCAGCTGTTGCATGTGCTCACCATGTCGATGGGTTTGAAGTGGGTGGAGGCGACTCCGGACAATGAAGACGACAACGACGAGGCGCGCATGCATAGGGCGCCAGATCCGTGTCGTTACGTCCTCGGTCTTGCGGCGACGGCCCCGGCAGGACAAGAGTTCTTCTACAACACCGGCGCGCTCACGCTCCTGTCGGCCATGATCCGTAAGGCCACCGGACGCACGCTCGACGAATTTGCCCGAGCAACGTTGTTCGAGCCTTTGGGCATTACCAGCGTGGAGTGGATTCGGGTCAAGGGGGATACCGACGCCGGAGGGGGACTGCGCTTGCGGCCACGCGACATGGCGAAAATCGGCCAGCTCGTCCTCGCGGGCGGTCGCTGGAACGACCGCCAGGTCGTTTCGAAGGCATGGATCGACGCCTCGATGACACCGCGGATGGACTCCACGAGCGGCTTTTTCTATGGATACCTCTGGTGGCTCGGCCGCTCCCTGCTCAATGGGCGTGAGGTCCACTGGGCTGGCGCCCTTGGTCGAGGCGGGCAGTCAATTCGCATCGTCCCGGAGCTCGATCTCGTTGTCGTGGTGACCGCGGGATACTACCAAGACTACAGCCCGCGAGCGTTTCAAGTTCAGTCCGGCATTTTCAGGGACTTCTTGCGGGCGATTTCGCCTCCGGGCTGAACTGGAAGCGCCGCCGTGCGGCGCTGCATCGGTCCGCTTATGGCCGTGACTGCGAGTTCGAGGCAACGCTCGACAGCGGTCCTTAGTCCCAGTCGACCGGTCGACCAACGACAGCTGTCAGCGCACTCGATGAACTGGCGATACCGGCCACGAGCAGCCGGTCAGCGATGGTTCTCAAAGGCGACCGATCCGCGCCCCTTTCAGCTCCATCTCGAAAGCCTGCAATGCGCCAGATCAACGTCGATCTGCAACGCGACCACTAGGATGACCGCGTGGTTAGATCGCGACCTCACGTTCTACGAACTAGGAAGATCACTATGAAATCGATCATCGCCCATCTTGTTGCCGGCATCATCGTATGCAGTTCCCCGCCGCTCGCCGGCGGGGCCGAACCGGCCTCGCCCGGCGTAGCCCCCATGATCGAGAGTTCCGGATGCGGGAAGCCGCTGGCGGCAAGTCTGGCGGTCGGGAAGACGACTACCCGCGCCGTCGCCTCTGGCGGAAGCAATCGGTCCTATCTGCTGCATGTGCCAGCCAACTATGACGCCGCAAAGCCCTCGCCAGTGGTGCTGAACTTCCACGGATTGGGCAGCAACCCGGAACAGCAAAATGCCATTAGCGCATTCGTGCCGATGAGCGACCGGGAAGGCTTCATCCTCGTGACTCCCGACGGCGGGTTAGGGTGGCGATTCATGCAGTCTGCCCGCGATGCCAATACGGCTTTCGTGCGCGACGTCGTGGCGAGCGTCAGCGCGGACTTGTGCGTCGACCCCAAGCGGATCTTTGCCGCGGGGAAATCGCAAGGCGGCTTTATGTCGAGCTGGCTCGGGTGTGTTGCACCGGAAATCGTGGCCGCGATCGCGCCAGTCTCCGGAATGTATGAGCCGACCGAGAATTGTGGGCCGATTCCGATCATGCAGTTTCACGGGCGGTCGGACTCGCTCATACCGTTCGCAGGCGGGAGGGTTCTTGTATTGGGGAACTATCCTGGCGCCGTTGCCGTAATGGAGAAATGGGCACATACGAACCGCTGCACGGGCACGCCGGAAACAGTGCAGATCACCCCGCACGTGCAACGAGTGACGTATCGGGACTGCAAGGCCGCAACAATCCAATTCATCACCGACGCTGGGCACACTTGGCCAGGGACGAGCATACGAGAGGGTGACAATTCGCCCCCTGCAGATCTTCCGGCATCCGAGTTGATCTGGGACTTCTTCAAGGCTCATCCGAAGCAGTGATCCGCGCGGCGCGTTCCGTCACGTCGCTCGCATGCGCCGTTCAGGTTAAGAACAGAGGCGCGGCCCTTCGGGATGTGGAGCGGTCACAAATCACCGGCGCCTGGGTGAAATGACCGTCCGGTTGGGGTCGGCAACGCCAGTTCGCAACTTTCGGATGCAGCCATTCGGGGGCGAACTTGTCGCGGGGGTCGGCCGGCACGCGCGAACGACCGCAATCGCCAACTCAGACTTGCTCGAAGGCCGCGGCGAAGGTCAAGTTCCAAGGTATTCCATCGAGCGGACATCCGCCAGCCAGCTTCGCTGTCTCTTGGTCGCCGCTCATGTCGAACTACAAGGGCTTCCCCGTTTTGTCAAGCGGCACTGAGTCGGGATGAGAATCGCGAAGCGATT
>PLZH01000113.1:0-16233 GCA_003152055.1 Burkholderiales bacterium | reverse complement strand
TGGACTGCGGGACCCTGATGAAAGACGCGCGCGGGGGACCCATTCGTTAGGCGAGCCTGGTGGACTGTTGCCAGTGCGCCAGAGACTCCTCGACATGATCGGTCACTCCCCGCGCAGGTCCAACCTTTGCACATCAACGCTGNNTCGTCACGCGGTGGTGGGAACTGGATTGATCACGACGGCACGGGTGATCGGCAATGAGGCAAACGCTGCTGCGGCAAGTCCTGAGGTCATCGCATCGCCCTCAGGCCGGAAGCTTGAAAGCTTCACCCTTGGTGAGCACCGCCCAGGCCATGCGGGCGTTCTTCGCCGCGATGGCGACGACCGCCTTCCAATAGCCCCTGCGCTCGGCCACGGCCAGCGCCCAGCGGCTCAAGCTGTCGGTCTTGCCCTTGGCGGCGTTGAGGACTGCCCTGGCGCCCAGCACCAGCAGGCTGCGCAGGTAGGCATCGCCCGCCTTGGTGATGCTGCCGAGCCGGGCCTTGCCGCCGGAGGAGTATTGGCCCGGCACCAGACCGAGCCANNCGTTGCCGACCATGGCGACCAACGCCGTGGCGGTGATCTCGCCCACGCCCATGAGCTGCATCAGTGCGTATTTCGGAGGAGCGTGACCGACCGTTTCGGCATCGTCGAGCAGCGCGAATGCGGTCTTCTCGACATCGTGGTGCGTCACGGCTGGACCATCATCGCGACCGCTTTTTCCAACGGCGAATGTCGCTCACAGATAGGTTGCCGCGGCCTCTTCTTCGAAGCGGTTCGGCAATCCTTCCCAAACGACCTTCGCGTGATCGAGAACGTAGACCCGATCGGCATGGGGCAGTGCGAAGGTGACGTTCTGCTCGCCCAGCAGAACGCTGATGGTCGTGGTCGTGCGCAGCCGCTCCAGCGCTTTGGACAGCGTTTCGAGAATGACCGGCGCCAGGCCGAGCGTCGGTTCATCGAGGATGAGGAGTTTGGGCTTCATCATCAGGGCGCGCGCAATGGCGAGCATCTGCTGTTCGCCGCCGCTGAGCGTGCGTGCCATCTGCGACTGGCGGCTCCGCAGGATGGGGAACAAATCGAACAACCACTGAAGGCGTTGCTCGCGTTCGGAATCGACGAGGCCGTTGCCGCCGAGATCGAGATTTTCTCGCACCGTCATCTCGCCGAACAATTCGCGCGTTTCCGGGCATTGCACGACGCCGCCGCGTGCGATGGCCGCAGCGCTGCTCGCGCGCAGGGGCCTTCCAGCCCATTTGATCTCCCCTGAATACGGCACGAGGCCCGATATCGCGTTGAACAGAGTGGTCTTGCCAGCACCGTTCAGCCCGACCAGTGATACGAACTCGCCTTCGTGCACGTGCAGCGACACACCCTGCAGAGCGAGGGCCTTGCCATAAACGACGCCGACGTTCTCGACCTGAAGTGCCGGGACCCTGTCGGTGAAACTGGCTTCGGGCCGTGCCGCGCTGGCCAGCGCGCCGCCGAGATAGACGCGCCGTACGGTTTCGTCGCGCATGACGTCGGCAGCAGCGCCTTCGGCGATCCACTCGCCCAGATACATGGCGAGCACCCTGTCGACGAGGGCGGAGACCCCTTTGACGTTGTGATCGACAAGGAGCACCGCGCGACCCTCGGCGCGAAACTCGTGGATGAGCTCGGAGAAGGTGGCCACCTCCGAAGCGGTCAAGCCGGCAAAAGGCTCATCGATCATCACCAGCTTGGGGTGCCTCGCGATCGCTTTTGCAAGCTCGAGTCGTCGCAGGTCGGCAAACGCGAGCGTCGGCGGCCTGCGGTCGATGACGCCGGCGAGCCCGACCCGCTTGGCGATGGCGCGTGCCCTCGCGTCGACGTCCGCGCCGGCAAAGATCTTGGTGAGCTTGTCGGGCAAAAGCGCGACCTTGATGTTCTCGAGCATCGTCTGACGATTGAGCGGGCGAGAATGCTGGAAGACGAGACCGACGCCCAGGCGCGCGACCTTGTGTGCAGGCAGGCCGGCGATTTCGACACCGTCGAGCTTGATGGAGCCGGCGCTCGGTTGCTCGACACCCATGATCGTCTTCATGGCAGTCGACTTGCCTGAACCGTTCGGCCCGATGAGGCCGAGAATTTCGCCCGGCCTGATCGAGAAGCTCAGATCCTTCACGGCGACGAGACCGCCGTACCGTTTGGTCAGCTTGGAGACTTCCAGCATCGGAGCGTCGCTCATGGGCGCAATCTGCCGCGCAACATTCCGAGAAAGCCGTCAGGAAAGAACAGGATCACCAGGAGCGCGATGATGGACACGATGAGAGTCGCCAGCTCGCCGAGCGGTCGCAGCAGCTCGCCCATGCCGATCAAAAAGATGGCGCCGATGGCGGCGCCCAGCACGGTGCGGCGCCCGCCCAGCACGGCCGCGATGATGACCTGCACACCGACCGAAATATCGACGAAGGTGCCGACCGATGCGGTACCCATGTAGAACACCATTAGCGCTCCCGCGAGGCCCGAGAAAAACGCGCTGACGATGAAGGCGGCGAGCTTGTGCCTGGCGACGTTGAACCCGAGCGCACCCGCCTGCACGGCGTCCTGGCCGCTCGCCTGCAGGATGAGCCCGATCGCGGATCGCGAGAGGCCGAAGAGGATGGCGCCGCTGATCGCCATGAAGGCGAAGGCGATCCAGTAGTTGACACTCTCATCGATCGACATGACGTCGGGAACGGTCAGACCGATTTCGCCGCCCGTCCATTCGGCGAAGACGACGACGAAGTTCTGCAGCAGCAACACCGCGACCAGCGTCGTCAGCCCGAAATAGGGGCCGCGAACGCGCAACGCCGGCAACGCCAGGACGACACCGCCGATGACGGCCGCAGCCGCGCCTGCCAGCACGCACAGCCAGATGGAGATACCGGGCGAAAGACGGGCGTCGAGAATGCCGGCGGTGTACGCGCCGAGGCCGATGAGAAAGGTCGGACCGAAATTCACCTCGCCTGCAAACCCGAACAACAAGTCCCAGGACATGGCGAAGACGGCCGTGTAGTACGCGACGGTCAACAGGCCGAGCACGTAACCCGACGCGACCATCGGCAGGAACAGGCCGACGACGAGTGTCGCGACGCCGATCCAGAACAGGCGCGATGTCATGGTCGCACGCACGCTCACCTCCGCCCGAACAGTCCCTGCGGCCGCACGTACATGACGACGACGAGCAGGAGCAGCGCTGGAATCGTCCGATAGGCCGGCGAGATCAGGTAGGCCGTGAGCGTCTCGAGATAGCCGACGACGTAGGCCGCGATCAACGAGCCAGACACGCTGCCGAGGCCACCGAGCACCACGATGGAGAAGGCGCTGGCTGTCAACGGACCGACGCTGTAGGAGCTCACGCCGAGAAACATGCCGAGCAGGACGCCGGCAATCCCGGCGAGCAGGCCGTACACGGCCCAGACCGTCAGGTAGATGCTCGACAGCTCGATGCCGAGCAGCGTGACGCCGCGCGGATTCATCGACGCCGCCAGTACCGCCTTGCCACGACGCGTCCGGTTCACCAGCAGCCAGAGCAAACCGATGGCGAGCCAGCACACGACGGCGGTGAAGAACTCATTGGCCGGCGTCCGGACGCCGAGAACGGTGACGACGCCCTGGACGATCGGCAAGACCGTCTTCGCGTTGTTGGTGAACAGATACGCCACCAGCTCCTGGATGATGATGCCCCAGAGAAGCGTCGCCGTGAGGATGAATATCTCTTTCTCGGCCTCGGCGATTCGATTCGATCGCTGGATCGGACGCACGGTGATGAAGTAAGTGGCGAACGCCAGAACGATGCCGACCAGCACACCGGCCAGCGCGGCCACGTAGGCACCGACATGCAGCTCTCCGGCAACCGCCCAGGCCGCGACGGCTGCGGCGACCATGATCGCGCCATGCGAGAGATTGAGAACGCCCGACACGCCGAAGATCAGCGTGAACCCCGTGGCGCCCAGCGCGTACAGCGCGCTGATGGCAAAGCCATCGATCAGAATCTGCCAGAACTGCATGCCCTTGCGATCGCCGACCCGTTGACAAGCCGTGGATCGAAACGGGCCGCTCGAACGTCGGCCCGCGCCCGTGGAATCAGTTCGGCGGCAACTTGACGAAGGCCGGGAATTTCACCTCGCCGGCGGCGAGCTGCTTGGGCCACATGTTGAGCTGCTTGCCATCCTGCCACTGCAGCATGAGCCCGGTGATGAAGCCCGGCCCGGTCTTGAGCCCGTGCACGTGAGGATCGCCGTTCGGCAGGAACTCGACATGGCCGATCGTGCCGACATAGTTGGT
The DNA here is from genome assembly GCA_003152055.1 of Burkholderiales bacterium. Lineage (GTDB taxonomy): Bacteria > Pseudomonadota > Gammaproteobacteria > Burkholderiales > Burkholderiaceae_C > Schlegelella_A. Next base: position 11,964 of record PLZH01000113.1, on the reverse strand, counting down.
CTTCTCCATCGCCGCCACGAGCTTGTCGCTGTCGGTCGAACCGGCGCGATGGACCGCGTCGGCGATCATGTAGACCTCGTCGTAAGCCGTGTAGCCGGCGTAGGAAGGCGTATTGCCGAACTTCTTCACGAAGGCATCGACGAAGGGCAGCGTCCTGGGCGTGACCGCGACGCCGGGACCGGAGACGCCTTGGTAGAAAACACCCTCGGTGCCGCCGTTCGTGTCTTTCCAGAAGGTCGAGTTGGTGGCCTGCGAGGAGATGCCGAACATCGCGATGGGCACCTGCTGGCTCTTCCATTGCACCGTCGGCTGCGTGCCGACGTGCGAAATGCCGGTGATCATCACGTCGGGCTTCAGAGCCTCGATCTTGTTGAAGATCGGCGTGAAGTCAGTCGTGTCCGGCGAGAAGCGGATGTGATCCAGCACCTTCAGCCCGATCTTCGGCAGGCAGGTCTCGTAGCCCGCGTCGAGCGGCGTCGTCCAGGCGGCGTCTTCGCTGACGATGACCGCCGTCTTCATCTTGTACGGAGCGACCAGCAGATCCTTGGCGGCGTCGCAAACCAGGCCGGCGAGCGCGCTCGAGGTCAGGTAGCCGTGGAACGTGTACTTGTTGTGCTCGTAGTCCTTGGCGATGTTCTGCGTGATCACGTCCGAAGCCGCGCCGGGCGTGATCATCAGCGTCTTCAGCCGCCCCGCCAGGGCTCGAGGGCCAGCACGACCTCCGAGATGTAGCTTGCAATGACCGCGTTGACCTTGTCCTCGCTCACCGCGCGCTGAAAGGCCCGAACCGCCTCTGCGGAGGATGAGTGGTCGTCATAGACGACGATCTCGATCTTGCGGCCATCGACACCGCCCTTGGCATTGATCTCCTCGGCCGCGAGCTGCGCAGCCGGCCCGATGGACGATCCGGCGACGGCCTGCGCTTCAGAGATGACACCGATCTTGATGGGGTCGGCGGCGAACGCCGGACAGGCCAGAGCCAGTGTCCCGCAGGCGAGCAGCGCGGCTGCATTTCTCATGAGATCTCCTTCTGTTCGTTCGTGGACTCAAGAGCGAGACGTGGCAACAATATTGGGGCCAGATCGTCAGGTTGGCAAGCGGCCCGCACAAAGCCGCAGAGACTCGACGAGATGGGATGCAGCTGTTGCGCGGCGTCGGATGCTGCGCCGCAGCAGGCATCTGGCCACGCTTCGTGTTTGCCCGACGAGCTCGGGGGGCAGGCCGCTGAAGAGCCACCTGTCCGAGCCCGCGAGCGTGTGGGCTCACCGCGCCGCGTCAAGGATTCGCTGGCGCCGGGCTGCGGCCGCCCCTGACTCGGCGTGGTGAGCAAGAGGCCGACGCAATCATGAGGATGTCGGACACGAAGGACTTTTGAAGGATGCTGATGTGGCCGTGCGCTTTCTGTCGAGAACCGGACGCTTGCCCGATGAACCCCTGGGGCGGCACTCGATCCTTTGTTGCCGTTCCGAGTTGCGAAGTGGTTGGCTGGAACGCAGTCAGCCGTCGACCCTGACCTGAGTGCGGCACATCGAGCAAAGGCGCCGACACATCATCGTCAGCGCCAAAACTCTAGGCGAAGATTTGACGCATGCCATGGTTTGGATTCGACGTGAGCGCGTGCTCGCCGCATGTGCAACTGATCGGCATCCGGCAAAACTGAAAGTTCACATAGTGGTTCCACGTTCGACTTCAAGGCGCTGACGGTATTGCCCCGGAGGCAGGCCAAACCAGCGCTTAAACGCGCGAAAGAAGTTGCTTTGGTCGACAAAGCCAAGCATGTAGGCCACTTGACCCAGCGAAATGCGGTCCTCGGTCAGGTACTTGCGGGCCAGTTCCTGGCGCGCCTCGTCGAGAAGCGCCTGGAATGAGGTCCGTTCTGCGTGCAGTCGGCGTTGCAGTGTGCGGTCCGTCAGCGCCAAGCTGCTGGCAATGTCCTCGCGGCGTGGCTCGCCATCATGCAGCCGCCGGATGATTTCCTCGGTGACCCGGTAGCTGAAACGGGCGTTCCCCAGACTGGCCAGCCGCTCCTGGATCACACGTTCATGCAATGCAAACATCAAAGGGTTGCGCGAAGGGATGGGCGCATCGAGGTCTTCGGCGGCTAATAGGATGCGGGTGGCCGCCTGCCCGAACCGCAAGGGGCACTCCAAAGCGATGCGGTACGGACGGAAGTCCTCGGGGTCGGGAAAGGTGAACTCCGCGCCCAGCGCGCGCACGTCACGGCGTGTGAGCCAACGGCACAGCGTCAGCAACGAAAGCAGACCGTACTCCTGCCGTTGCCTGGGCACGCGCCGCGTATTGCCTATGTGGCCGAGTCCCAGCCAGCAGCTCTTGCCATCGGGGCACAGCTCGAAGGTGGCGGCATCCGAAATCAGCGCCAGGTAGCGCGAGAGATTTTCCAGGCCCGCGCGCAGGGTGGGACTGGAAAGCATCGCGTAGCCCACGATGTCGAAATTGACGTATCTGGAAGTCAGCTCGGGGTCCATGCCCAGGGTCACGTTGCCTGACCAGGCCACGCCCAGCTCCCAAAGTTCGGACACCTTGTCGGCGCCAAAGCGCGCGTCAGGCCTGTCGAGCAGCTGGATGTCCAGCCCCACAGTCGTGAAGAGCCGCGGCACGTCGATGCCTTGCGAGGCAAACATGTCGGCCACGCCTTTGATCCAGGTGGATGAACTCGTCCGTTCCATGTTCGATGCCGCGTTCTGAAGTCACTACTTTGGTCGCATTGCGATAGCGGTGCAACCGCGTCTGCCCCTCAGAATTTCTCTCTGCGCACGACGCGGCGGCTGTTGCAGGCTAGAGCTTTTGCTGCCCAGCGCAAGGCCAGATTTACCCGGACCCGGGAGACAATTCATGAAGCTCAGTATCAGCTTGCTGGCGGCGATTGGCGTAAGCCTCGCACCGATGTTCTTGAGTGCTTGCGGAGACTCCGGCAACCCTCCCGAAGTGCGAAACACGGCCTACGGCGTTGTTCAGGGCAAAGACGAGACCAGTACCTCTGGTACCTATTCATGGAAAGGCATCCCGTTCGCGAAGGCGCCTGTGGGTACCCTGCGCTGGAAGGCGCCTGTAGCGCCCGATGCCTGGACTGGCACGCTTGTGACACAGACGTTCGGCAACGCCTGCATGCAGAACGGCCGGATCTACGGCCCGGGTGCGAACAACACGTACGACAGCACGATCGGCACAACGCTGAACACGCCGGTCGGCAGCGAGGACTGCCTGACGCTGAACATCTGGCGGCCGGCGACCGGTGACGCCAGGCTGCCGGTGCTGTTCTTCATCTACGGCGGCAGCGACATCTCGGGCTATACCGCGGACCCGGTATACAACGGTGCGAACCTGGCGAAGACCGCGAACGCAGTTGTCGTGACCGCGAACTATCGCGTTGGCGTGCTCGGCTTCTTGAACCTTCCTCAGCTCAAGACCGGCGGGACCGCGAACGATGCGTCGGGCAACTTCGCGATCCTCGACAACATCCAGGCGCTGAAGTTCATCCAAGGGAACATTGCGAACTTCGGCGGCGACGCGGGCAATGTCACGGTGATGGGTCAGTCGGCCGGCGCGATCAACACCTGGGCGTTGCTGACTTCGCCCTTGACCGTCGGCCTGTTCCAAAAGGCGATTCCGCTCAGCGGCGGCATCTCGCTGGCCAGCGACCTGCCGGCCGGCACGATCCCGACGCTGAACTCAACCGCCGCCTACCTGGGGCAAGGCAATGCGCTGCTGGTGGACTTGCTGATCGCCGACGGTACGGCGGCCGACGCAGCGACCGCGCTGACCTATATCGCCACCCAGACCGACGCCCAGATCGCCGCTTACATGCGCGGCAAGGATGCCGGGACGATTCTGACCACCGTCCTGAGCAACGGGCTGACCGGCTCCGGGCCGATCCCGGAGGGCACCGTCGTGGCGACCGATCCGATCGCTTCCATCACCGCCGGAAACTATCTCAAGCTGCCGCTGCTGGTCGGCAACACCGCCAACGAAGGCAAACTGTTCGCACCCTACCTGGTCCTGCTCGGCGGGCCCCCGGGGATGATCGTGACCGATGCGACTCGCTTCACGATGATGGAGAACTACAACCCGGACGCCCCTTCGCTGACCGACGCCGACATCCTGAACCCTGCTTACCTGCCGGTGACGACGCCCGGAACCGGCTACAACGCGATGACGGACCTTCTCGCATCGGTCTTCACGACGGCGAGCCGCGTCAACGTGCTGACGGCGGTGAAGAGCCAGCAGTCGAACGTCTGGTTTTACCAGTTCAACTGGGCCAACGAGCCCGTGCCCTGGAACGACGTCTACGGCGCCGCGCATGCATTCGACCTGCCATTCATCTTCGGCAACTTCGGGCCTTCGCTGTTCTCGAACGCGGTGAACAGCACTGCGAACGAGCCCGGGCGTCAGGCGCTGTCGGCAGCGATGATGAGCACGATCTCTGCCTTCATCCGCAATGGCGACCCGAACAACGGCGCGCTGGGGGTGACCTGGCCGGTCTGGCCGTCAACGCTGATCTTCAACGCCACGCTGACGCAGGCACAGATCAGCGTCCAGTGAGCGCACGGTGCGGCGCCATCAATAATTTGGCGAATCGTCGACACTCCGCGATACAGATTGACGCCGTCCCGTCCTTCGAGAGGACGCCAAGGCGCACGCTGCACAAGCGCCGCCAGGGAGCGCCGCCTGCACCCATGAAACCCATGACCGTGGCTTCCACGACAGTTCATTTCATCGCTCCGTGACGGACTTGGGTAGCGCGCGGACATTTCCCGCCGACACCCAACGACCGAAATTAGGCTGTTGTGGGCGATCAACCAAGGGGCCCGAGCGTCAGGTCCCGGCCGAACGCGTCGACATCGACCGGCAGCTTTTATGCCGCTAGATTTGTGCAATAGGTCACGCAACTGCGCGAGGAACACGAACGTGCTGGACGTGACGTTTCGCCGCGATACAAGTCGGGCCAACAGCGCCGATGCCTTGTACCGATATCCGGGGTGATACGCACCGAGATCGGCGCCGTCCCTACGAGCGAACTCCAGGACTTCGAAGTAAGGCGGGCGGGCAGCATCGTGACGGTCAAGTGGCGAGGATCACCGAGCTTTACCATTGGACTATGGGCGATAGCTAGCGACGCAGAAGCGTTTGAACAGGCAGCGGCCGCGATGGACCGCTGGTGAACGGCAGTTTCGATCTCGAGGAAATGCGGTCATGTGCCCTCGAGTTGCGCCGGCGGGCGCCGGATGTGAGCCCCAGGTAGCGGGCCTGCCGCCGCTGGAGAAAGCTTTGCTCGCCTCCGCAAACGGCGCCTCTTGATCTCGATATGGGCTCGCAGATGGCGGACGAACGGTTGCGGCTACGCTTGGCCGCCTTCCGGTACCGATGAGGGGCAGGTTCGGTGCACCTCAGTTCAAGGGGCACCCGCCCGGCGTCTCACAGCGTCGGCATCGAGATCGGGCGGCCCAAAAGCGGCCGGTGGTCGCGGCCAGCAGTCGGCCTACGGGTCTTCGCCAGGGATCGCGACTCGGACGTCTGACGCAACCATTTCGCCTCGCTTATGAGACGAATGAGCACGGCGGCTTACCGGCGCATACGTCAGCGAACCGCCAGGTAGTCGAACAGCCGGTACATCTGCAGGATGGCGGTGGCGTAGACGCGATGCAGGGGGTGCAGCGGAATGGGGCGCATGCCGGTAATTGGCAGCGGCAGCGGATTGTCGGCGGGTGCGAGCAGGTTCGCCCCGACCAGCGTGCCCAGCGTCGTTCCCATGGCCACACCACGACCGTTGTAGCCGAGAAGAAGCGTGAGACCGGGCGCCGGCCGATGCACGTGGGGCAGGTGGTCCCGGGTCAGAGCAACGCGTCCCGTCCAGCGGAATTCGCAGCGCACGCCCTTCAGCTGCGGAAAGACCAGCGCGATCACCGACTCCAGATGGCGATAGTCGATCGGCCCGATGGGCTCGCGGAACGGCCCACGGCCGCCCATGACGAGGCGCCCATCGTGGTTGCTGCGGTAGTAGAGGAGCAGCCTGCGCGTGTCCGATGCGACGTGGCCTTTCGGAAGCACGGTGCCTCTCAGCGCATCCGGAAGTCGTTCGGTCGCGACCTGAAAACTGTTTGCGGCGATCACAGTTTGACGCAGCCGCGGCCAGAGGGCGTCGGTATAGCCATTAGTGGCGAGCAGCACATGCTCGGCGGAGACCGTCGGCCCGTGCGCCGTGGTTACGCTCCAGCGTCCGGCATCGCGCGCCAGGGCAACGACGCGCGAATTAGCGCAGACGAGCGCACCGGCCTCCTGCGCGGCATGCGCCAGCCCGCGCGCGTAGCTGAGCGGTTGCACCGACCCGGCCCGTCGGTCGATCCAGCCGCCTCGATAGATCGGGCTGCCGACGAGCGTGCAGGCGGTGTCGCGGTCGAGGAGCGATACCGCCGCACCGCGCCGCTGCCACTGTTCGACCCGGCGGGCGGCGAGGCCTCTGTCGGCGTCTGCGAACGCCGGCTGGATCCAGCCGCAGCGCGTTGCCTCGCAATCGATCCGGTGCCGGGCGACGAGATTGAACAGCGTGTCCGGCGCGCCGCCGGCAACACGCACGAGATCCTCGCCGGCCTCGGAGCCGAACATCGCGACCAGTTCGTCGGGGTCCCACTTGAGTCCCGGGATCACTTGTCCGCCGTTGCGTCCCGAAGCGCCCCAGCCGGGCTCGCCGGTTTCGAGGACGACGACCGATGCGCCTGACTCGGCGAGGCGCAAGGCCGCGGCGAGCCCGGAGTAGCCCGCGCCAACGATGGCGACGTCGGCCTGGCGTGAAGCGTCGAGCGGCGGCGTCGCCGGCGCCGGCCGAGCGGTCGCCGCCCACAGGGAAGGCGGCAACTGTAGGGGCATGGGCATGTCGCTCGACACGGGGCGATCGATCAGATGGGATGTGTGACGCGCCGCAGGAAATCCTGGGTTCGCTCGTGCTGTGGCGCGCTCAGCACCTCGCGCGCCACGCCTTGTTCGACGATCTTGCCGCCGTCGATGAAGATGGCCCGATCGGCCACCTCGCGAGCGAAGCCCATCTCGTGGGTGACGACGATCATCGTCATGCCCTCGTTGGCGAGCAGACGCATCACGGCAAGCACCTCGCCCACCAGTTCCGGGTCGAGCGCCGACGTTGGCTCGTCGAACAGGATCGCCTGCGGCTGCATCGCCAGCGCCCGGGCGATGGCGACGCGCTGCTGCTGGCCGCCGGAAAGCCGGTGCGGATAGTCGTTTTCCTTTCCCGCGAGACCGACCCGCACGAGTAGCGCACGCGCGCGCTCGACCGCCACAGAACGGGGCTCGCGCTTCACGTAAACCGGGCCCTCGATGACGTTCTCGAGCGCGGTGCGGTGCGGAAACAAGTTGAAGCGCTGGAACACCATCGCGACCTTTTCGCGGATAGCGACGATATGGTGCTTGTCGCGATCGACACGCTGGCCGTCGACGACGATCTCGCCGGAATCGTAGGATTCGAGGCCGTTCACGCAGCGCAGCAAGGTCGACTTCCCCGAGCCGGACGCGCCGATGACGCAGACCACCTCTCCCTGGCTCACCTCGAGCGAGATCCCGTCGAGCACGAGGTTCGCGCCGAAGGACTTGCGCACGCCGCGGATCGCGATCATCTGCGTCCGAATCGCTTCTCAAGTCGGCCGACGACGAGGATCAGCGGAAAGCACATCGCGAGATACATGAGCGCGACCAGCGTGAACACTTCGGTGTTCTTGAACGTGGACGAGGCGATGAGCTTGCCCTGGAACGAAAGCTCGGCAACGGTGATGATCGACGCCTGCGACGTGTCCTTGAGCAACATCACGCAGGTATTGCCATAGGGAGGCAGCGCGATCTTGAACGCCTGCGGCAACACCACGCGCCAAAGGATCTTTGCCCGGCTCATGCCCAGCGACTGGGCCGCCTCGACCTGGCCGGGGTCGACCCCTTCGATGCCCGAGCGGAACACCTCGGCCATGTAGCAGGAATACGCGAAGCCGAGACCGATGACTCCGGCCTCGAACGCGGAAAGCTGAATGCCGATCTCGGGAAAGACGAAATAGATGTAGAAGAGCTGCACCAGGATTGGAATGCCGCGGATTGTGTTGATCAGCGCCTTCGAGAAACCGGCGAGCGCTCGCACGTCTGACACGCGCATCAACGCCCAGGCCAAGCCAAGCAGCGTGGCGACGACAAGTGCCAAGGCGAAAACCTCGAGGGTGATCAGCGCCCCGCGCGCGAGCAGCGGCAGGTACTCGGCAAGATCCTTCGAGGAAAACACGCAGCGGCTACGACGCGCGTTCGTGCCGTTCTACTTGAGCCCCCATTGCGCGAGGATCTTGTCGATCGTGCCGTCGGCCTTGAACTTACGCAGCGATGTATTGATCTTGTCGAGCATCACCTTGTCGCCCTTGCGCACTGCGATCCCGACGCTGCCGGGAAGCACCGGCTTGTAGTTCTTCGCCAGGCGCGTTTCCGGGAAACCGCCCTGGGCGAGCTGATAGGCGACGATCGGGTAGTCGGCGAAACCAGCCTTGATCCGCCCGAGGTTGACGTCGCGGATGATGTCCGGGATGGTGTCGTACACCTTGATTTCCTTGTACAGGCCGGAATCGGTCAGCGGTTTCACGTATGCCGTGCCGATCTGCACGCCGACGATCTCGCCCTTGAGGTCCTCCATCGACTTGTAGTCCTTGGTGTCCTTCGCGGAAACGAAGACCCCTTCGCCATACGTGATGATCGAATCGCTGAAGTCCACGACTTCCTGGCGCGGTGGCGTGATGTACATCGCCGCGGCGATCACGTCGACCTTGCCGGCCTGCAGGGCTGCAATCAGGGTGCTGAACGTCATCGGTGTGATCTCGATTCCAAAGCCCTGGTCCTTGCCGATCGCTTTCATGATGTCGACCATGATCCCGGAGATCTGGTTGGTCTTGGTGTCGAGGAACGTGAACGGGATGCCGGTCGGCGTGGAGGCGACGCGGACCGTCTGCTGGGCGACGCTTGCGCCCGCCAGACCGAGCCCGAGGACAACAGCCACCAGGGTACGACCAAAGAACGAGGTGACCATGGCAAGATCCTCTTGGAGACGGTATGCGTGGAGGCCTGCGGGGATGCAGGTGAGCGGTACCGTCGAACCCCGATGGCAAGGATCGCGATGATACGGCGAGGAGACGCACCCGCAAAGCTGCCGTCAGGTGTGTCCGCCCCGTCCGTCAGACCGCTCGATGAGTTGCATACCGGCGGCGGGATCCAGAAACAAGCGCAGGCGTCGATCTGGAGGCAGAAAGGGGCAGATGCTTGTACCAGCTGTGCGCCCCGCAGATGAACTTCGCAAATTGCTGCATCTGCTCCAAGGTGGGCCGCGGTAGACGCGTCACGAGCTCACGATATTCGTCCAGACTCAGATTGGCGTCGGACACATCGGATCCCCTTCTTATTGCAGGCGCGGCGACCTTGCTGCGCCCCTGGCCGGCCGGTGCTAACAAGTCGAACCTATATCACCAGCGAGTTTCGTGCGTGGGACTCGGTCGAACGGCTGCTTTAGGCGAAGCAGCATTCCCATCTCGTTTCTGCGGCTCGGCTTCAGCCACGGGTATGCGTAATCACAGCCAAACCGCTCGGTTCGTTGGAAGCGTTGGTTCGAAGTCGCGCTGGCAGGCGCGATACTGTTCGAAGTGGTCGACGCCGAACCCGTCTGGCTGACTGCAATTCTGTGAAGGTCGTCTCTGCACTGGCCCCGACCTCAGCGCCCCAGCCGTCGCCGCAACGCGCTGCTCGCGTACAGCCATCGGTGCGCCTGTTCGTCGCCTTGTGGCCCGGCCGGCGCGTGCGCCAGGCGCTTGCCGGGTGCCACGGCAGCACTCCGTGGCCGCCAGGCGCGTCGCCAACCGCCAGCAACAAGCTGCACCTGACGCTGCACTTCATCGGAAGTGTGCCGGTCGGGCGAGTTGCCGAGGTCGCCGCGGCGCTGCAGGTACCGATGCACGTCTTCGAGTTGCGCCTCGACGTCGCTGAGTGCTGGCACGGCGGGCTCGCGGTGCTACGGCCGCGGACGGTGCCACGGAGCATGCACCAGCTGCGCGCCGATCTGGCCGCGGCGCTCCGGCGTCTGGCGTTGCCGGTCGAGACCCAGGCCTTCAGACCCCACGTCACGTTGGCGCGACGCAGCGCGCGAACGCAGCCAGTGGCGTTAGCCGAGCCGGTGCGCTGGCGCGTGGCCAGCTATGCGCTCGTGCAGTCGATGGTCGACGGTAGCTATGAGATCCTGAGGCGCTACCTTTGAGCACGACGGGCGTGCGTGGGGTCAGGCTTGAGATGAGCGGCCCCCGGCTCAGCTCAGGCAGCGCGTCAGCCGTTCGAAGCCCTCGCGGTAGGCTGACACCCATCGCCACCTCTGCTCGTGTCGGGGCATTGCATCGCCGCGCAACGCGCCGCGGATGCCCTCGGCGAGCCGGTCGACCGGGCGCACCAACGCGTTGCCCGGCGATTCCCAGGTGACCGCGTAGGCCGCGAGCTTGGCGAACTGCCCTGTTTCGTCGCGCCGTAGCAGTCCAACGGCCGGCACGCCGAACGCCGCCGCGACGATGTGGCCGTGCAGGCTGCTGCCCGCATGGACGCTGCTGTGCGCCAGCAGTGCACATGTGTCCCAGACGTCCAGCGAGCGGAACAGCCGCACTGCCGACGAAGCCATGCGCGCGGCAACACGAGCCAGCATGCCGAGGTCGTCGTGCCAGGGGGCGGCGCCGGCACGAAACAGCACGACGCCAAGCCCGGTGTCTGCGACGGCCGCATCGAGTTGAGCGGCCACGAGATCGAGCGTCGCGTCATCTCCGAAGTCCGCCGCGAGATGAACGGCGATGTAGCCGCCGGGGAACGCCTGCAAAGCGTCGCCGACTGGCGCCTGGGCGGCGCGGGCGCGGATCGAATCACCGAACAGCACGTCGACCATCACGGCCGGATCAGGCATCAGTTCCGCGGCGATGCCCCCCGACTGCAAGTGCCCGAGCGTCACCGAATCACGCACGCCGACCGTGTCAGCGGCCGCGAGCCTGGCTAGCACGACCTGCTGCCAAGGCTGCGGCAGCGCATCGAGCGCCACGCCGCCCACGGCATCGAACACGATCCGGTCGATGTCGGGCATCTGCTCACGCGATACGACGTAAGGCATCGGCGATGCCGTGCCAAGCATGGCTCGCAGCCATCGCCGTTCTTCGTCGGGCTGATGTTCGATGTACGAGAGCGTCGCACCGACCTCTTCATTGGGCAGCAGCATCACTGCCGCCTGCCGTGCGCTGCAGGTCAGGATTTCCCCACCGACATGCATCAGGTGCGCACCGCGAATGCGGGCGTCGCCGGTCAGCGGATGCAGAGCCTGCACCAGGTGGCCGCCGAACGGCCGCAGGTCCCGATCGGCCAGGCCGGCGACGACGAGGTCGCGGTCTGGCAACAAGGCGATGGCGATGTGGGGAAACAGCAGGTCGCCGAAGTTGTGTCGGTCGAATGCACCAAACAGGATGATGGTCGCAGGCATGCCAAGCACTAGATGGCGAATCGGGACGCCGTGATTCCCCGACAGCCGGACGTGCTGACGTTTTCATCAAGCGGACCCAGCCACGGCAGCGGTTTCCGTGGTGCCTCAGGTATGACGATGAGCATCCGCTTTTCGGTCATCCACCTTGGCTCGGCTACGGCCGCATCCGGTCGAGGTCTGTCGGGCCGCCGCGTGAACTCGCCGCCATAGTGCCGTCATCCATATTGATGATGTCCGTCCGTGGAACTGTTATGAGCGAGGCCGAAGTCAGGTGGCCGGCGCGGAGAGTTCGGCTCCTAGTGTAGTGATGCATTCTGTTTGGAACTTAAGCGGCTATTGGCGCGAATGACTTTCTGCAAGATGTCGCGGGCGCTCTTGGTCCAGATGAACGGCTTGGGTTTGATGTTGTGATGAGCGATGTA
>PLZH01000051.1:3310-3537 GCA_003152055.1 Burkholderiales bacterium | reverse complement strand
GCTGATGAAGCTCGACCTGCCGGCCGGCGTCGACGTCGAGATCAAGCTCCAATAAGACGCGGCGGGCAGGGCGGCCGGCTTTCGGCAGGCCGCCCTGCTATACTCACCGGCTTTTCCGCAGATTACCGGCCAGCCGGGAATCTGCCTCTTGAATCAGCCCGGCCAATCGATGCCGGGCGTTGCAACAAAGGCCGCTTTCGAGTGGCTGGAGAACATTCATGACCACG
>PLZH01000051.1:0-3304 GCA_003152055.1 Burkholderiales bacterium | reverse complement strand
CCGAGACCGATGGCTACAGCGCCATCCAGGTTGTCTTCGGTGAGAAGAAGGCCTCCCGTGTCAGCAAGCCGGCCGCTGGCCACCTGGCCAAGGCGGGCGTCGTCGCCGGCGAAGTCATCCGCGAGTTCCGCGTCGCGGCCGATGTGGCCGCCGGATACACGCCGGGCGCGCAAGTGCCGGTGGGCGTGTTCGCCGTCGGCCAGCTCGTCGACGTGCAGGGCACTTCGATCGGCAAGGGCTTCACCGGCACGATCAAGCGCCACCACTTCAAGTCGCAGCGCGCCTCGCACGGCAACAGCCGTTCGCACAACGTGCCGGGCTCGATCTCGATGGCGCAGGACCCGGGGCGAGTGTTTCCGGGCAAGAAGATGTCGGGCCAGCTCGGCAACGTGACGAAGACGACGCAAAACCTCGACATCGTTCGCATCGACGAGACGCGCCAGCTTCTGCTCGTGCGCGGCGCCGTCCCGGGAGCGAAGAACGGCCACGTCGTCGTGCGCCCGGCCGTCAAGGCGCCGCCCAAGGGCGCGGTCAAGAAGGGAGCGAACTGATGCAGATCGAACTCCTCAACGAGCAGGGCCAGTCGACCTCGAAGGTCGAGGCTCCCGACACGGTTTTCGCGCGTGACTACAACGAAGCGCTGGTGCACCAGATCGTCGTCGCCTTTCAGGCCAATGCGCGCCTGGGCACACGCGCGCAGCTCGACCGCGCCATGGTCAAGCACTCGACGAAGAAGCCCTGGCGCCAGAAGGGCACGGGCCGCGCCCGCGCCGGCATGACCTCGTCGCCGCTGTGGCGCGGCGGCGGCCGGATCTTCCCGAACAGCCCGGAGGAGAACTTCACCCAGAAGGTGAACAAGAAGATGTATCGCGCCGGCATGGCGGCGATCCTCTCGCAGCTCGTTCGCGAAGGACGCCTGGCCGTCGTCGAATCGATCAGCGTCGATTCGCCGAAGACCAAGCTGCTGGCGCAGAAGTTCAAGGCGATGGGTCTCGACTCGGTGCTCGTCATCACGCACGAGATGCCCGACAACCTGCTGCTCGCCGCGCGCAACCTTGCCAACGTGCTCGTCATCGAGCCACGTTATGCCGACCCGCTCGCCCTCGTGCACTACAAGAAGGTGCTCGTCACCAAAGGCGCCATGGAGCAATTGAAGGAGATGCTGGCATGAGCACGGCACCCGAAGCGGCGAAAGCCGATCCGAAGGCGGCGAAGAAGGCCGCCGCGCCCGTGAAGACGGACAAGACCACGAAGGCAGCCAAGCGGGCGAAGGCGCCGTCAGCCAAGAAGGCGGCCAAGCCCGTGGCGAAGAAGGCCGATACCGCGGCGACGACGGGGCGGCCGGCGCACGATCCGAGCCGCCTGGCCCAAGTGCTCGTCGCGCCGATCATCAGCGAAAAGGCGACGATGGCCGCCGAGAAGCACAACCAGGTGCTGTTCAAGGTGCTGCGCAGCGCGACCAAGCCCGAGATCAAGGCGGCGGTCGAGCTGATGTTCAAGGTCGACGTCGAGTCGGTCCAGACCGTCCAGCACAAGGGCAAGACCAAGCGTTTCGGCAAGTCGATCGGCCGGCGCGATCACATCAAGAAGGCCTATGTGTCGCTTGCCGCGGGCCAGGAGCTGAACTTCTCCGGGGAGGGCGCGTAATGCCTGTCATCAAGGTCAAGCCGACGTCGCCCGGGCGGCGTGCGGTCATCAAGGTCACCCATCCGCACCTGTACAAGGGCCGGCCCGAAGCGTCGCTGCTCGAGCCGCAGATGCAGAACGCGGGCCGCAACAACAACGGCCACATCACGATCCGGCACAAGGGTGGCGGCCACAAGCACCACTACCGCGTCGTCGATTTCGTGCGCAACAAGGACACGATTCCGGCCAAGGTCGAACGCATCGAGTACGACCCGAATCGCAGTGCTCACATCGCGCTTGTCGTCTACGCCGACGGCGAGCGCCGCTACATCATCTCGCCGCGCGGCCTCGAAGTCGGCGCGACGATTGTTTCTGGCCCCGAAGCGCCGATCAAGGCGGGCAACACCCTGCCGATCCGCAACATTCCGGTCGGCTCGATCATCCATTGCGTCGAGATGCTGCCCGGCAAGGGCGCGCAGATCGCGCGTTCGGCCGGCGCCGCAGTGACGCTGCTGGCGCGCGAGGGCACGTACGCGCAGTTGCGCCTGCGCTCCGGCGAGGTGCGCAAGATCCATATCGACTGCCGCGCCACGATCGGCGAGGTCTCGAACGAGGAGCACAGCCTGCGCCACTACGGCAAGGCGGGCGCCAAGCGCTGGAAGGGCATCCGCCCGACGGTGCGCGGCGTCGCGATGAACCCGGTCGATCACCCGCACGGTGGCGGCGAAGGCCGCACCGGCGAGGGCCAGGCGCCGGTATCGCCGTGGAACACGCTCACCAAGGGCTACCGCACGCGCAGCAACAAGCGCACGCAGACGATGATCGTCGCGCGCCGCAAGAAGTAAGAAGGAACGGCCATGACGCGTTCATTGAAGAAAGGTCCGTTCATCGACCATCACCTCGCGGCGAAGGTCGAGAGGGCATCGGCGACGAAGGACAAGAAGCCGATCAAGACCTGGTCGCGCCGCTCGACGATCCTGCCCGATTTCATCGGCCTGACGATCGCCGTGCACAACGGCAAGCAGCATGTGCCGGTCTACGTCACCGACCAGATGGTCGGCCACAAGCTCGGTGAATTTGCGCTCACGCGCACCTTCAAGGGCCACCCGGCCGACAAGAAGGTCATGAAGAAGTAAGGATGACGACGATGGAAACCCGCTCAATCGTTCGCGGCGTTCGGCTCTCGGCCGACAAGGGCCGGCTGGTGGCCGACCTCGTTCGCGGCAAGAAGGTCGACCAGGCGATCAACATCCTCAACTTCACGCAGAAGCGGGCTGCCGGCATCATCAAGAAGGCGCTGGAATCGGCGATCGCCAATGCCGAGCACAACGACGGCGCCGATATCGACGAGTTGAAGGTGCAGACCATCTACGTCGAACAGGGCTCGATGCTCAAGCGCTTTCACGCTCGCGCCAAGGGCCGCGGCAACCGCATCAACAAGCACTCCTGCCATATTTTCATCACGGTNNCGGCAACCGCATCAGCAAGCCGACCGCGCACATCTACATCACCGTCGGCAACTGAAGGGCGGCAAGGACACCATGGGACAAAAGATTCATCCGACGGGGTTTCGCCTTCCTGTCACGCGCAACTGGTCGTCGCGCTGGTACGCGTCGAACAAGAATTTCGCCACCATGCTCGCCGAGGACCTGAAGGTTCGCGAGTATCTGAAGGCGCG
>PLZH01000055.1 GCA_003152055.1 Burkholderiales bacterium | reverse complement strand
TCGACCTCGTGATCGAGCGTGATGTGCAAGCGCTTCAGCAGATCGGCGGCGCCGATGTCCTGCTTGACGCGGTAGCCGCGCCCGTAAAATCCGCGCTCACGCCAGCCGGAGAGATTCAGCACCGTCTCGCGCAAAGTCTTCGACGGGATCGTGCCGGTGTGGACCGAAACGCCGCCGACGCGCCGGCCGCGCTCGCCGCGGCTGAGCTCGTCTTCGAGGGCGTGGCGGAAAAAATGGACGCCAAGCGCGAGGCGTTCGAGCAGCTGAACCGGCACTGCCGCGACGACGCGATCCTGACCTCGACGACGAGCAGCATCCTCGTGACGCAGCTCGCGGCCCTGGTGCGCCGGCCGGAGCGCTTCTTGAACATCCACTGGCTGAACCCGGCCTACGTGATTCCGGTCGTCGAGCTGAGCACGCACCCCGGCACCGCCGCGCCCGTGCTCGAACGGGCGAAGGCGCTGCTGGAAGCGATCGGCAAGCTGCCGGTCGTCTGCGGCCCGACGCCCGGCTACATCGTGCCGCGGCTGCAGGCGCTGGTGATGAACGAGGCGGCGCGAATGATCGAAGAAGGCGCCGCGACCGCCGGGGAGATCGACAAGGCGACGCGCTACGGCCTGGGGCTGCGCTTCGCCGCGCTCGGCGTCGTCGAGTTCATCGACTTCGGCGGTGCGGACATCCTGCACCACGCGAGCCGCGAAATGTCGGCCTCGATCGACGCGAATCGCTATCGGGCGCCGGCGATCGTCGAGCGGATGGTCGCCGAGGGCCGGCTCGGCCTGAAGACCGGCAGCGGCTTCTACGACTATGCCGGGCGCGACCTCGGCGCCTACCGCGCCGACGTGCTCTCGCGCACGCTCGGCATGCTGCGCCATGCGGGGCTGTGGCGGCCGCCGGCGGAGGAGACGCTGTCATGACGCGAAGCGAGCGACCCTGCCTCGGCCTGATCGTCCCGCCGCGAGCCGGCGACGTGCCGAGCGACGGCCCGGCGCTCTACGGTGACAGCGTCCGCTTCGTCGCCCGCGGGCTCGGCCTCGGCGAGATCTCGGCGCGTGGCTACGAGGAAGTGATCGACAAGGTCATCGATTGCGCAGCCGAGCTGGCGCGGCAAGGCGCGCAGGCGGTCTCGCTGATGGGCACCTCGCTCAGCTTTTTCCGCGGCGCGCCGTTCAATGCCGAGCTCGAAGCCGCGATGGCACAGCGCACCGGGCTGCCGTGCACGACGATGAGCCACGCGATCGTGCGCGGCCTGCGCGCGCTCGGCATCGCGAAGGTCGCGGTCGCGACCGCGTACATCGACGATGTCAACGAGCGGCTCGCGCGCTACCTCGTTGCGAGCGGCATCGTCGCGACCGAGGTCCGCGGCCTCGCGATCACCGGCGTGCGCGAGGTCGGCGAAGTTTCGACCCAAACGCTGGTCGCGCTGTGCGAGGCGGTCTACGCGGCGCAACCGGAGTCCGACGGCATCCTGATTTCGTGCGGGGGCCTGTTGACCCTCGATGCGATCCGGATCGTCGAGGCGCGGCTCGGCGTCGCCGTCGTCTCGAGCTCGCCGGCCGGCTTCTGGGACCTGATGCGGGTCGCGGGGCTGGACAGCCGCGCGC
Organism: Burkholderiales bacterium; assembly: GCA_003152055.1. Lineage (GTDB taxonomy): Bacteria > Pseudomonadota > Gammaproteobacteria > Burkholderiales > Burkholderiaceae_C > Schlegelella_A. Next base: position 31,522 of record PLZH01000055.1, on the reverse strand, counting down.
CGGGTCACGGGCGCCTCTTCGAACTCTGAGACTCAGGCTTCGGCCGCCCGATCGCGATGCAGTTCGATGATCCGCCGCAACGTCGCCTTGAGATCCTCCGCATGGGCAAGGCCCAACGGCTCGAGCACCTTCGCTTCGTGGTCGCGCGCCAGCGCGATCAGGCGCGCCACCATCCGGCTGCCGTTCGCGGTGATGCGCACCAGCGTGACGCGGCGGTCGCCGTCGTGCGCGAGGCGCTCGACCTGGTCCTTGGCCTCCATCCGGTCGAGCATCCGCGTGACGGTCGGCTGCTTCAGCACCGCGACCTGCGCCAGGCGGCCGATGCTGATCGGCTCGCTGCCGGCCAGCGTCGCGAGCACGCGCCATTCGGAGACCGAGAGCCCGTGGCTGCGCACGACTTCGTGGAACTCCGACGAGATCAGGTGGCTCGCCTGGGCCAGCAGTGCGGCGAGGTAGTCGTCGACGAAGCGCCCGTTTGTCGCCAACTCTCCGGACCGACTGGGGTTAAACATGATTTTGAATATGTTGCCACTTAAACTAATATAGCGCTGGCGCCGCCGGTCCACATCGGTACAGACCCAGAAAAAACGCATGGCTGAGCGATCGTTCGTCGAAGAGGTCAAGAAGCTGCGGCTCGGTGCCGGCGAGGTGTTTCGCGGCGAGGGCATCCTCGCGGTCACGAAGGCGCTGCTCGAGTCGGGTGTCTCCTATGTCGCCGGCTACCAGGGCGCGCCGATCTCGCACCTGATGGACGTGCTCGCCGACGCCCAGGACATCCTCGACGAACACGGCATCCGTTTCGAGAATTCCGCCAGCGAAGCGACCGCGGCAGCCACGCTCGCGGCATCGGTCAACTACCCGTTGCGCGGTGCGGTCACGTTCAAGGGTCCGGTCGGCATCAACGTCGCCTCCGACGCGCTCGCCAACCTGGCCTCGGGCGGCGTCACCGGCGGCGCCCTGGTCATCGTCGGCGAAGACTACGGCGAAGGCTCGTCGATCATGCAGGAGCGCAGCCACGCCTTTGCCATGAAGTCGCAGATCTGGCTGCTCGACCCGAGGCCGAACCTGCCGTCGATGGTGGCGGCCGTCAAGAACGGCTTCGAGCTCTCGGAAGCGAGTCACACGCCGGTGATGATGCTGCTGCGCATCCGCGCCTGCCACGTGCATGGCCACTTCGTCGCCAGCGCCAACCGCACCGCGACTTTCACGCCGGCGGATGCGCTGGCGGCGCCGCGGCGCGACGTCGCCCGCATCGCGCTGCCGCCTTCGACCTACGTGCACGAGCAGGAAAAGCTCAACGAGCGCTGGCCCGCCGCCGTGCGCTTCATCGAGGAGCGCAGCCTCAACGAATTCTTCGCCGAAGGGGCGGACGATCTCGGCATCATCGTCCAGGGCGGCATGTACAACGCCCTGGTGCGCGCGCTCGAGCGGCTCGGCCTCGCCGATGTGTACGGCAACTCGCGGATCCCGCTTTACGTGATGAACGTCGCCTATCCCGTCGTCCCGAAGGAAGTGACGCGCTTTTGCGCCGGCAAGCGCGCCGTGCTGCTGGTCGAGGAAGGCCAGCCCAACCACATCGAGCAGAACCTGGCGACGATCCTGCGCCAGGCCGACCTGCAGACGGCGCTGCACGGCAAGGACTTCCTCGCGCCGGCGGGCGAATACACCGGCGCCGAAGTGCTGAAGGGAACGCGCGCCTTCCTCGAGCACTGCGGGCGCATCGCAGCGGCGCCGAAGCCGGCGCGCGGGCCCACCGTGATCCCGCTCGCTGTCGAAACGCCGCTCGCCGAAAACGTGCACGGGCGGCCGCCGGGCTTTTGCACCGGCTGCCCGGAGCGGCCGATCTTCAGCGCCATGAAGCTCGTCGAGCGCGAACTCGGCGCGCACCACGTCAGCGCCGATATCGGCTGCCACCTGTTCTCGATCCTGCCGCCCTTTCACATCGGCAACACGACCATGGGCTACGGCCTCGGCACGGCCGGTGCCTCGGCGTTCAACACCGCTTCGGGCAAGCGCGCCATCTCGGTCATGGGCGACGGCGGGTTCTGGCACAACGGCCTCACCAGCGGCATCGCCAACGCCGTCTTCAATCGCAGCGACAACCTGACGATCGTCGTCGACAACAACTACACCTCGGCCACCGGCGGCCAGGACGTGCTTTCATCGAAGGCGGCCAACCCGACGCGCAGCACCGGCCATGCGATCGAGCAGGCCGTGCGCGGCGTCGGCGTGCAATGGGTCCGAACCGTGCGGCGCACCTACGACGTNNCAAGCAGCGCCGCGAGAAGCCGCTCGTGAAGCAGGCGATCGCGGCCGGCGAGCGCGTCGTGCGCGAGCGCTTCGGCGTCGATGCTGACACCTGCACGGGCGACCATTCGTGCATTCGCCTCTCGGGCTGCCCGTCGCTTTCGATCAAGCCCAACCCCGATCCGTTGCGCAGCGACCCGGTCGCGACGGTGCTCGACACCTGCGTCGGCTGCGGCGTCTGCGGCGAGGTGTCGCATGCGGCGGTGCTGTGCCCGTCGTTCTACAAGGCGCGCATCGTCAGCAATCCGAGCGGTTGGGACCGCTGGCTCGCGCGCCTGCGCCAGGCGGTGATCGGCTGGCTGCAGCGGCGCGAGGCGCGGGCAAGGGCGCGCCTGGCCTTCTGACTCGAACGATCCGATACGGGCCCGTCGAGCGAGACCGGACATGAGCGCCGCCCAGCCCCTGAAGATCGCCATCATGGCCATGGGCGGCGAAGGCGGCGGCGTGCTCGCCGACTGGATCGTCGACCTCGGCGAAGCGAACGGCTACCTGGCCCAGACGACCTCGGTGCCGGGCGTCGCGCAGCGCACCGGCGCTACGATCTACTATGTCGAGCTGTACCCGCAACGGCAAGCCGAGATCGACGGCGGCACGCCGGTGCTGGCGTTGATGCCCTTGCCCGGCGACGTCGACGTCGTGCTGGCCTCGGAGCTGATGGAATGCGGGCGCGCCGTGCAGCGCGGCCTCGTCACGCCCGACCGCACCACCCTGATCGCCTCGACGCACCGCGTCTATTCGATCACCGAGAAGAGCGCCCTCGGCGACGGCCGGGTCGACAGCGCCGCCCTCATCGCCCATGCCGAGGCCGCGGCGAAACGCTTCGTCCGCTTCGATATGGCCGAGGCGGCCGAGCAGAACGGCAGCGTCATCAGCGCCGTGCTGTTCGGGGCGCTCGCCGGCACCGGCGTGCTGCCGTTCAGCCGGGCCCAGTTCGAAGCGACGATCGGGCGCGGCGGCGTCGGCGTGGCGCCGAGCCTGAAGGCGTTCGCGACGGCGTACGCGCACGCCGCGGGCGTCGACCCCGGCCCTGCGGTACGCGCCATCCCTGCACATGGCGACACCGTCGCCGCACCGGAAGCGGCCGCCCTCGACGGAACGGCGGACGCGCCGCCGGCGTCGCGAGGGCCGGTCCCGGCTCCAGCAGCGGCTGTCGGGGTCGAGGCCACCGATGCCCGCGTGCGCGCGCTTCTGAATCGAATCGAGAGAGACTTCCCCGCGTCCGCGCGAACGACCCTGCGCGAGGGCATACGCCGCCTGATCGATTACCAGGACCCGGCCTATGCCGGCCTCTACCTCGATCGCCTGGCGCCGATCGCGGCGCTGCCCGCGAACGACGACGGCCGACTGCTGGACGAAACCGCGCGCCATCTCGCGCTCTGGATGTCGTACGAAGACACGATCCGCGTCGCCGCGCTGAAGACCCGCGGCTCGCGCTTCGATCGCGTCCGCGGCGAGGTGCGCGCGGGCGACGACCAGGTGCTGGCGATCGACGAATACCTGCACCCGCGCGTGCAGGAAATTGCCGAGACGCTGCCCGCCGTCCTCGGCCGGTGGATCGAGCGGCCTGGCTGGCCACGTCGCCTCGTCGAACGGCTGACAAGGCGCGGCCGCATCGTCACCACCAGCTCGCTCAGCGGCTTCCTCATGCTCTACGCCGTCGCCGGCATGAAGCGGTGGCGGCGCTCGACCACGCGCTTCGCCGCCGAAGACGCGGCCATCGTCGCCTGGCTCGCCTGCGTCGCCGATACGGCGGCGCGAAACCCCGAACTGGCCGTCGAAGTGGCGCAATGCCAGCGGCTCGTCAAGGGCTACAGCGACACGCACGAGCGCGGCGTTCGCCACTTCGACCTGCTCATGGCCGCCGTGCGGCGTGCCGGCTCGACGCTCGCGCCGGCGACCCTGCGCGAGCTGCGCGAAGCAGCGCTCGCCGACGAGCAGGGCGACAAGCTGAAGACGACGCTGGCGCGGCACGCGCTGGCATGAAACCCCAACGGCGCTGACCGACCGACGTGCAAGGGCCGACGATATGGCGAACATCTCTTCCTATCGTGGCGATCCGGCGGCCGTGCGCGCGCTGGTGCAGCCCGATCGCGTGCACCGCGATCTCTACATCGACGCAGAGCTGTTCGCGCTCGAGCAGGAGCACTTCTTCGCCAACACCTGGAACTTCGTCGGCCACGACTCGCAGCTGCCGAACCCGGGCGACTACATCCGCGCCGAGATCGCCGGCCAGCCGCTGATCGTCGTCCGCCACGGCGACGTTTCGGTTCGCGTGCTGATGAACCGCTGCGCGCACAAGGGCTCGCGGCTCGTCAGCGCGCCCTGCGGCAACACCGGCCGGCACTTCCGCTGCCCGTATCACGGCTGGACCTTCCGCACCGACGGCTCGCTCCTGTCGATGCCGTTGAAGAACGGCTACGAGGGCACGGCGCTGCACGAGTGCGAGGCGGCGCAGGGGCTCGTCACGGTGCCAAACGTGCGCCTGCATCGCGGCTTCATCTTCGTCAAGCTCAACGACGTCGGCCCCGGCTTCGAGGAGTATTTCGGCGATTCGCTCTCGTCGATCGACAACATGGCCGACCGCTCGCCCGAAGGCCGCCTCGAGATCGCCGGCGGGTGCCTGCGCTTCATGCACCCGTGCAACTGGAAGATGTTCGTCGAGAACCTCAACGACACCATGCACCCGATGGTCGTGCACGAGTCTTCCGCCGGCACGGCGAAGCGGATGTGGATCGACAAGCCGGCCGATGCACCGAAGCCGATGGCGATCGAGCAGTTCACGCCGTTCATGTCGGACTACAAGTTCTTCGAGGACATGGGCGTTCGTGTCTTCGACAACGGGCACAGTTTCTCGGGCGTGCACTTCAGCATCCACAGCAAGTACTCGGCCATTCCCGCCTACGACGCGGCGATGCAGGCGGCCTACGGCGAGGAGCGCACGGCGCAGATCCTCGGCCTGGCGCGGCACAACACCGTCTACTACCCGAACCTGACGATCAAGGGCGCGATCCAGGCGATCCGCGTCGTCCGGCCGATCGCCGTCGACAGGACGCTGATCGAGAGCTGGACTTTCCGCCTCGCCGGGGCGCCGCCCGAGCTGCTGCAGCGCACGACGATGTACAACCGCCTGATCAATTCGCCTTTCTCGGTCGTCGGCCACGACGACCTGCAGGCCTACCGCGGCATCCAGGCCGGCCTGCATGCGAGCGGCAACGACTGGGTCAGCCTGCACCGCAATTTCGACGCCGACGAGATCGGCAAGAACGACGTGACGACGATCGGCACGAGCGAGATCTCGATGCGCAACCAGTACCGCGCCTGGGCGCGCTACATGACCTTGACGATGTGAGGCCGCGATGACGCCGACCGCAGACACCGTCACCGAGCGCCAGCTGATGGACTTCGTCGTGCGCGAGGCGCGCCTGCTCGACGAGAAGCGCTACGAGGAATGGAACGCGCTCTTCACCGACGACGCGCTCTACTGGGTGCCGCTCGTCCCGAACCAGCCCGACGGCTTGAACCACACCTCGCACCTGTACGAAGACAAGCTGCTTCGCGAGCTGCGCATCGAGCGCCTGAAAAGCCCGCGCGCCTTCTCGCAGCAGCCGCCGACGCGCAGCCTCCATCTGCTGCAGACGCCGACGGTCGAGCCTTCGGATCCCGCGCACGTCGGCGAGCACCTCGTTCGCACCGTGTTGCAGTACACCGAGTCGCAGGGCGACGAGCTGAACACCTTCGTCGGCGTCTGCTGGCACCGGCTCGTCGTCGAGGCCGGCGCGCTGCGCATCCGGCAGAAGCGCGTCGACCTCATCAATTGCGACGCCGCGCTGCCGGCCGTGCAGCTCTTCATCTGATCGGCATGTCGACAGTTCACGCGGCGTTCAAGCGGGTCGCGGCCCGGCGCGGCGACGCCGATTTCCTGTGCGTCGAAGCGGTGACGGCCGAGACCTACGGCATCGACGCCGGCGCGCGCAGCTGGCGCGAGGTGGCCGGCGAGGTCGATCGCCTGCGCACCGCTTACGCACAGGCCGGCTACGGCCACGGCCATCGCGTCGGCCTGTTGCTCGAAAACCGGCCGGCGTTCTTCACCCACTGGCTCGCGCTGAACTCGCTCGGCATCAGCATCGTGCCGATCCATGCCGAGCTGCGGTCGGCGGAATGGACCTACCTGATCGGTCACAGCGAGATGTCCCTGGCGGTGGTGCAGCCGGGGCGCGAGGGCGGGCTGCGCGCGGCCGCCATCGAAGCGGGCGCGCCATTGGACACGATCCGGCCGGAAGTCGCGGGCCAGATCCCGGCTGCGCGCTCGCCCGCTCGCCTCGCCGGCCAGCCGGTGGGCCGCGCCTCGGAGTGCGCGTTGCTCTACACCTCGGGCACCACCGGGCGCCCCAAGGGGTGTCGGCTCGCCAACGGCTATTTCCTGCGCGCCGGCGAGTGGTACCTCGGCCTCGGCGATCTCGCCGAAGTCCGCAATGACGCCGAGCGCTTCATCACGCCGCTGCCGCTGAGCCACATGAACGCGCTGGCGTTCTCGTCGATGGCGGCCATCCTTTCGGGCGGCGCGCTCGTGCAGCTCGATCGCTTCCATCCGACGACGTGGTGGCAGAGCGTGCGCGAGAGCCGGGCGACGATCGTGCACTACCTCGGCGTCATGCCGGCGATGCTGCTGGCCGCGCCGCCGAGCCCGCTCGACCACCAGCACGGCGTGCGCTTTGGCTTCGGCGCCGGCGTCGACCCGCGCCATCACGCGGCGTTCGAGGAACGCTTCGCTTTTCCGCTGCTCGAGGCCTGGGCGATGACCGAGACGGGCGCTGCCGCCTGCATCATGGCCAGTCGCGAGCCGCGTCACGTCGGCACGAGCTGCTTCGGGCGGGCCGAGCTGGCCGTCGAGACACGCATCGTCGACGAGCAGGACGCCGCCGTCGGCGCCGACGTTCCCGGCGAGCTGCTCGTCCGCGCCGCCGGCACCGATCCGCGCCGCGACTTCTTCCTCGGCTACCTGAAGGACGAGGACGCGACCGAGGAGGCCTGGGCCGGCGGCTGGTTCCACACCGGCGACGTCGTGCGCCGCAGCGCCGAGGGCGACTTCCACTTCGTCGATCGCCGCAAGAACGTGATCCGACGCAGCGGCGAGAACATCTCGGCCGTCGAGGTGGAGAGTGTCCTCAACCTGCACCTGGCCGTCGCCGCCAGCGCCGTCGCCGCGACGCCCGATCCGGTGCGTGGCGACGAGGTGCTCGCCTGCATCGTGCTGCGCAAGGCGGCCAACCTGCCGGCACCCGAGCAGATCGCGGCGAGCATCGTGCGCCATGCGCTGGAGCGGCTCGCCTACTTCAAGGCGCCCGGCTACGTCGCCTTCGTCGATGCACTGCCGCTCACCGTCTCGCAGAAGATCCAGCGCGGCGAGCTGCGCGAGCTGGCGCGCACCCTGCCGGGCACGCCGAGCTGCATCGACACGCGCCAGATGAAGCGGCGCAGGAAGAAGCGGTGACCTTGCGCCCTCTCAGGCGTTCCTCTTACGAAGGCGTCGCCGTCGCCGTGCCGGTGACGGTGCCGTATCGTCGCTACTCGACGCACGATGCGCACTGGTTCATCGGCCAGGCGATGGAAGCGCTCGTCAAGACTTCCGGCATCGCCAAAGAGAACATCGACGGCCTCACCGTCTCGAGCTTCTCGCTCGGTCCCGACACCGCGGTCGGCGTGACGCAGCACCTCGGCCTGTCGCCGCGCTGGCTTGATCACATCCCCACCGGCGGCGCCTCGGGCGTGATGGCGCTGCGCCGCGCCGCGCGCGCCGTGCAGGCGGGCGATGCCGACATCGTCGCCTGCATCGGTGCCGACACCAACCACGTCGATTCCTTCCGCCAGATGCTGGGCGGCTTTTCCCAGTTCGCGCGCGACGCGAGCTACCCCTACGGGTCGGGCGGCCCGAACTCGATCTTCGCCTTCATCACCGCGCACTACATGCGAACCACCGGCGCGACGCGCGAGGACTTCGGCCGCATCGCCGTGGCGCAGCGCGCGAACGCGCTGAAGAACCCGAACGCGCTCTTCAAGACCGCGCTCACGCTCGACGACTACATGAAGGCGCGGCCGATCGCCGACCCGATTCATCTCTTCGACTGCGTCATGCCCTGCGCCGGCGCCGAGGCCTTTCTCGTGATGCGCGACGAGCGCGCCCGCGACCTCGAGCTGCCGCACGTGCTGCTGCGCGGCGCCATCGAGCGGCACAACGCCTACGCCGACGACCCGGTGCTCGTGCGCGGCGGCTGGCGCATGGACCGCGACGATCTCTATGCGCAGGCCGGCGTCGGCCCCGACGGCATCGACCTCGTGCAGAGCTACGACGACTATCCGGTCGTCGTGATGCTGCATTTCGAAGGACTCGGTTTCTGCGAGGAAGGCGAGGGCGCCGCCTTCGTGCGCAGCCAGACGCTGACGCACGACGGCACGTTTCCGAACAACACGAGCGGCGGCCAGCTTTCGGCCGGCCAGGCCGGTTGTGCCGGCGGCTTTCTCGGTATGACGGAAACGATCCGCCAGCTCACCGGCGCGGCCGGCGAGCGTGCGGTCGAGGACGCGCAGGTCGGCCTCGTCGCCGGCTTCGGCATGGTCACGTACGACCGATGCCTGTGCACGGGTGCGGTGATCCTGGGGAAGTCAGATTGATGGACCCCCACGCTTGCCGCTTCGCGGCTGCGCTGCCCCTCGAGGGGGCGCGGCGCTCTTCTTGGGGCGGCCCGGCGGAGGCGCCATGACGATGCCGCTGATGAAGCCGCGGCGCAAGAACCCGGTCCTGCGCACCCGGCAGATGAACCTGCCGCCGTGGGCGCGCGGCCGCACGGCGCTCGGCATGACGGCGGCCGCGGCCGAAGGCCGCTTCGAGCTGCAGGTGTGCCAGGCCTGCCGCGCCGTCCAGTACCCGCCGCGCGACGCCTGCCACCGCTGCCTCTCGCCGCGCCTGCGCTGGACGGCGCAGGAAGGCTTGGGCGAGCTGCTGAGCGAGACGGTGCTCCACCACAGCAACGACCCGTTCTACCGCGAGCGCCTGCCCTGGCGCCTGGGCCTCGTGCGCCTCGACGCCGGCCCGACCGTCATCGTGCACCTGCACGGCGACGTGCCGGCGCCGCCGGCTCGCGTGCGCGTCGGCGCCCGGCTCGACCGCGCCGACGCCGCGGTGCTGATCGGATTCCCTCCCGAAGGAAGCGAACACATGGCCGACGACACGATGCTGCGCGAAATGACCAGCGACCCGAAGTTCAGGAAGATCCTCGTCACCGACGGCAAGACCGAGGTCGGCCAGGCACTCGTCAAGGCGCTGGTGAAGGCCGGCGCCGAGATCGTCTGGGTCGGCCATGCCGAGCCGTGGAAGAAGCTGCCCGGCCTCGACGACATCACCGCGCTGCCGCAGGTGACGCTGGTGCCGCTCGACCTCAGCAACGGCCGCTCGGTGACCGAGCTCGCCGGCGAGCTCGGCGGCAAGGTCGACATCGTCGTCAACAACGCCGAGGTGCATCGCGCCTTCGGCATCGCCGCGCGGCGCGGCACCGACGTGGCCAAGGCCGAGATGGACATCAACTACTTCGGCCTGCTGCGCCTGGCGCAGGAATTCGGCCCGGCGCTGAAAGGCCGCTCCGCCGACGGACAGACCCACGCCGCGGCCTGGGTCAACCTGCTCTCCGTCTACGCGCTCTCGAACTACCCGCCGCACGGCACCTTCTCGGCCTCGAAGGCGGCGGCCTATTCACTCGCGCAATGCCTGCGCGCTGAGATGCGCCCGAGCGGTATCCGTGTGATCAACATCTTTCCGGGGCCGATCGACGACGAGTGGAACCAGAACCTGCCGCCGCCGAAGGTGGCGCCCGCGGCGCTGGCGAGCGCGATCGTCAAGGCGCTGCGCGAGGGCATCGAGGACGTGTACCCGGGGGACGTGGCGCAGGAGTGGGTGGAGCGGTGGCGGGAGAATCCGAAGGTGCTGGAGAGGGAGTTGGCGGCGGGCGGATGAGCCGAACGTCACTTCGACCCGTCTCCTTGCGACCCTGGAGTGGAAGTTTTGGAGCTCAAGCGCTCGCAGCTCTAAAGCAGTCACTCCACGAAAGCGCAAGAGTTACTGCTGTTTAGCCTGCCTACCTAAGTCGTCCAGCTTGCGCTTGACAAGATTCAGCATAGCGACGGCCTCGGCCATCGGCACAACGAGACCAATGCTGTGGGCCAGCCGATTCCTTGTCGACAAGAATCGCTTCGACTTCCTATCGAGGCAACCTAGACGGCCAGCGACGCCAGATCGAGATTGGCCCCACAGATCACCAGCAGCACACGCTCGTCGCTTTGCGGCGCAACGATCCCGGTCGTTAAGGCGGCCAAGGGCAACGCGGCTGCTGGCTCGACCGCGAGCCGCAGCTTGTTCCACATCGCCTCCTGCGCAGCCCGTATGGCCGCATCGCTCAGAAGGTGCGCCGCCTGCACATGGCGTTGCGTCAGCTCCCAGGCGATGCTGCCGATCCGCCGCGCGCCGAGCGAATCGGCAGCGATGCCCGACACCGCCACGTCGACCGGTCGGCCGGCTTCGCGTGCCCGAAAGAGCGTCGGCGCGAGCTCGGGCTCGAGCGCGTCGATCCGGCATCGGTCCTGGAACCAGGCGGCGATGCCGGAGATCAGCCCGCCGCCGCCCACGCTGACCAGCACGCGGTCGGGCACGCCGGCGTCGTCTTCCACCTCGGCGGCCAGCGTCGCCGCGCCGATCACGACTTCGGGCTGGTCGTAGGCGTGCATCAGCAGCGCGCCGGTCTGCGCCTGGCGCTCGAGGCTGGCGGCCAGGGCTTCGGCGTAGCTGCCGCCGCCCACGGTGACCACGGCCTCGAGCTCGGCGAGCTTGTCGCGCTTGGCGCAGCTCGCCGTCTCGGGCACGAACACCTCGCAGCGCACGCCCAGCACTTTCGCCGCCACCGCCACGGCGATGCCGGCATTGCCGCCCGAAGCGATGACGACGCCGGCCTCGGGAACCGGGTTCGCACGCATCCGGTTGAACATGCCGCGGGCCTTGAAGCTGCCACCCACCTGCAGGTGCTCGAGCTTGAGCCAGAGCTCCGCGCAATCGATTCCCAATTGGCTGCCGCTCATGCGCAGCAGCGGCGTATGGCGCACGTCGTGGGCGATGCGCCGGCGAGCGCTGTCGATGTCCAAGCGGCTGATGTCGATCATGAGGCCAAGCGTAGCCCAGCCGCTATATTGCGCCGATGGATATGCAAGCCGCACCCTCCGCGCGTGCCCTCGACATGGCTCGCGCGCTGGTGCGCATGAACACCGTCAGCCGGGAATCGAATCTCGAGCTCATCCACTTCATCCGCGACGAGCTCGCGCGGCACGGCGTGCCGAGCCGGCTGAGCTTCGACGACGAAGGCCGCAAGGCCAACCTGTTCGCCACGATCGGAGAAGGCAAGCCGGCCGGGGTGATCATTTCGGGTCACACCGACACGGTGCCGTGGGACGGCCAGGACTGGTCGGTCGACCCGCTCGGCGCCGAGCTGCGCGAAGGGCGCCTGTACGGCCGTGGCAGCGCCGACATGAAAGGCTTCATCGGCCTGGCGGTCGCCCAGGTGCCGGCGTTCCTGGCGGCCGACCTTCCATTCGCCGTGCACTTGGCGTTCAGCTACGACGAAGAGGTGGGCTGCTTCGGCGCGCCCCGGCTCATCGCCGACCTGCGCGAACGAGGGATCAAGCCGCTCGCCTGCATCGTCGGCGAGCCCACCGGAATGGTGCCGGCTCTGGCGCACAAGGGCGTGTACCGCTGGCGTTGCTGCGTCAAGGGCCATGCGGCGCACTCGTCGCTGACGCCGCAGTCGGTCAACGCGATCGAGATCGGCGCGCGGGTGGTCGGCAAGCTGACCGACATGTCCGAGCGCTGGCGCGACCAGGAGCCGCGCTACGAGGGGTTCGACGTGCCCTACAGCACCGGCTCGGTCGGCGTCATCGAGGGCGGCATCGCCGACAACGTGGTGCCCGAGGACTGCCGCTTCCACTACGAGTTTCGCAACCTCCCCGGCACCGATGTGGCCGCCATGCAGGCGGAAGTGCGTGCCTTCGCCGAGACGCTCGAGCCTGCGATGCGCATGGTCGCTCCCGACACCGGCATACGGTTCGAGCCCATCTGCGAGACGCCTTCGTTCCTGGCGCGCGAGGACGACGTCGCGGTGTTGCTGGCGCGGCGCCTCGCCGAGGCCGAGTCGACCACGCTGGTCGCCTTTGGTACCGAGGCCGGCCTGTTTCAGAGGGCAGGCATCCCGACGGTGGTGTGCGGCCCGGGGCACATCGCCCAGGCCCACCAGGCCGACGAATACGTGTCGCTCGTCCAGCTTGCCGCCAGCGAGCGCTTCCTCCTTGCGTTGACCACGGTCGGGGTCGAGGGACTGGTCTGAGTCGAAGTGAAGCACGCTCGATGAAAACTCTCAGGCCGCCAGCGCGTAAGACGAGTCGTCCAGCCGCTTGATGGCCGCGAACGTGTCGGAATGTCGGCGAGACTCCCACAGATCGACAGCCGCCTGCATGCCGCACCACGTCTCGGCACTCGTGCCCAGCGCCTTCTCCAGGCGCAGCGCCATGTCGGGCGAGACCGCCCGATGCTCATTCAGCAAATGGGAAACGGTCAGCCGACTGACCCCGAGCGCCTGCGCGAACTGGGCCTGCGTCATGTTCAAAGCAGGCAGCACGTCCTTTCGCAACACCGCTCCCGGGTGCGTCGGACGACGGTTCGGATTGCGTAGCGTGGTCTTCATCTTCATGCCTTCAGCGCTAGTCCTCGAGATTGACGTTGGTCGCATTCGCGTTGTCGAATTCGAACGTGATCCGCCAATTGCCGGTCACACTCACCGTGTACTGCCCTTTGCGTCCGCCCTTCAAGGGGTGAAACCGGTATCCCGGCAAAGCCAGGTCGCCGCGCTTCGTTGCGGCCTCGAGCACATCGAGAATCCGCAGAATTCGCGGCGCGTGAGAGCCTGGAATACCGCCATAGTCGTCATTGATCCAAAGCTTGCGCAGTCCCTTGTGATTGAAAGATTGAATCATTCACGGTGTCTACAGATGGGTTACAGTGTAACGCATAGGATTGCATGCATCAATACCCCCAGGTGAGCGCGACAGCCATGAATTCGACGACATCTGCCAGACCTGCCGCCGCGCTCGAGGCCAAGACGATCCCGACCGCTCAGGCCCCCTCTCTGCTCGACCAACTTGTCTCGGCGCTGGCCAGCCGGCGCATCCGCGTCGTCGACCTGACGCAGACGCTGACACCGGAATTCCCGCAGATCGCGCTGCCGCCCGAGATGGGGCAGTGCTGGCCCTTCCGCATCGAGGAGGTGTCGAGCTACGACGCGCGCGGCCCGGGCTGGTACTGGAACAACTTCTCCTGCGGCGAGCACACCGGCACCCACTTCGACGCGCCGATCCACTGGATCTCGGGGCGCGACCTGCCGAACAATTCGGTCGACACGATCCCGACGCAGCACTTCGTGGCGCCGGCTTGCGTCATCGATTGCTCCGAAGCGGCGAAGGCCGATCCCGACTACCTGCTCACCGTCGAGGACATCGAGCGCTTCGAGGCGACGCACGGCCGTGTTCCGGAAGGCGCGTGGTTCCTGATGCGCACCGACTGGTCGAAACGCCACGACCCGGAGGCGTATCAGAACTTCGACGAGACCGGCCAGCACACGCCGGGCCCGAGCTCGGAGGCGGTGCAGTTTCTCGTCGAGAAGCGCGGCGTCCTCGGCTTCGGCTCGGAAGCGATCGGCACCGACGCCGGGCAGGGCTATCACCTCAGGCCGCCGTACCCGTGCCACTACTACATGCACGGCGCCGGCCGCTACGGCCTGCAATGCCTCGCCAACCTCGACCTGCTGCCGGCCACCGGCGCCGTGCTGATCTGCCCACCGCTGAAGATCGAGAAGGGCAGCGGCAGCCCGCTGCGCGTGCTGGCGCTGGTGGAGGACGCGGCGTGAGCGGTGTCGGACTGCTCTCGGGCGCGTCATGAGCGCGGGCAGCAAGGTCGCGGTGGTCACCGGCGGCAGTGCCGGCATCGGCCTGGCGATCTGCGAGCGCTTCCTCGCCGACGGCTACGAGGTCGTCTCGCTGGCGCGGCGCCCTTGCCCGATCGCGCATCCGAAGCTGCACAGCGTCGAGGTCGATCTCATGGATCGCGACGCGACGGCCGAGGCGGCGCGCGAGCTCGCCCGCCGCTTCGAGATGACGACGCTGGTCCACAACGCCGGCGTCATCCGCCCTTCGCTGGTCTGCGACGTCAAGCTCGACGACCTCGACGCGCTCGTCGAGCTGCATCTCGGCTGTGCGATCCAGCTCCTGCAGGCGGCTCTGCCGGCGATGCGGGCCGGCCGCTTCGGCCGCGTCGTGCTGCTCTCGTCGCGTGCCGCGGTCGGCCTGGCGACGCGCACCAGCTATTCGGCGACGAAGGCCGGCATGCTCGGCATGGCCCGGACCTGGGCGCTCGAGCTGGCGGCCGACGGCATCACCGTCAACGTCGTCGCGCCGGGACCAATCCGCACCGACATGTTCCACGAGGTCGTGCCGGCCGGCAGCGACAAGGAGCGTTCGCTGGCCGCCGCGATACCGGTCAGGCGCCTCGGCGAAGCTGCCGACGTCGCCCGCGCCGTCGCCTTCTTCACCGACCCGGCGGCAGGCTTCGTTACCGGCCAGGTGCTCTACGTCTGCGGCGGCACGAGCGTCGGCAGCCTGACGCTCTAGCGTTTGCACGCTGGCGCACGGCAGGCTCTGAAGGCTAGTCTGCCTGACAACTGAATCATCGGCCATGGAAGCTCGCGCGACGTCCGAACCCGAGCCGCGGCCTGCCCGCGCCGGGCGGCGCGATGCGATCCGCGCCCTCGTCGAGGAAGACCGCGTCCATCGCGACGTCTACCTGAGCGAGGAGGTCTTCGCGCTCGAGCCGCGCCACTTCTTCGCCAACACCTGGAGCTATCTCGGCCATGCCAGCGAGGTGCCCGAGGCCGGCGACTACGTGACGCGCGAGATCGCCGGCCTGCCGCTGGTCATAGTGCGCCAGGCCGACGGCGCCATTGGCGTGCTCTACAACCGCTGCGCCCACATCCTGAGCATCCCCTGCCGGCGATCCAACTCTTCATCTGAGATGTCCGCCCCCACGCTCACTGCATTCGCTGCTCCCCAAGGGGGCGCTCAGTCGGCTTGGGAGCGGCCCGGCGCCGACTGAGCACGCCATGCCAACGCTGCACGAACGACTGCACTTCGACACCGCCGACGGCCAGGTGCTCGACGGCTCGCGCCGCTATCTGCTGCTGCGCGCCGACGTGCTGATGGGCCTGTTCGACGAGCTGCCGTCAGGCGCCCGTGCCGAGGCGCTGCGCGCGTTCGGGCGCTCGGTCGCAACGCGCGGCGCACAGAGCCTGCGGGCCTATGCGGCCGAGCCCGGAGTCGATGCCGAAGCGCTGCTGCGTGTCGTCGAGTCGGCCGCGGCCTCGCTCGGGTGGGGCCGGTGGCGGCTTGCCCGCGATGGCGGCTCGCTCGACCTCGACGTTCGCAACAGCCCGTTCGCTGCCGCAGCCGCAGCCGGTACCGGCCCGGCCTGCGACGCGATCGCCGGAATGCTGCAAGCTCTTGCCGGCCTCGTCCTCGGCGGCACGGCGAGCGCCCGCGAGACCGCTTGCGCGGCCTCGACGGGCGACGGCCGTTGCCGCTTCTCGGCTCGGATCGATCCCTCTTCGCCGGCCGATCGGCCGGTTCCCGCTCACCCCAAGGAGATGAAATCATGAATCACGTCATTCGAATCGGCGCCGGTCTGGCGCTTGCTGCCGGCCTGGCTGCATCGGCCGCTGCGGCCGACCTGAAGGTCGGGCTGGTCACGGCCCTGTCGGGGCCGACCTCGTCGATCGGCATTCCGTACGGCAAGGGCATGCAGGCGGCGCTCGCCTACAAGCCGGAGATCGCCGGCCACAAGGTGCAGCTGATCGTGCTCGACGATGCGTCGGATCCGACCACGGCCGGGCGCAACGCGCGCAAGCTGATCGAGGAAGACAAGGTCGACATCCTGATCGGCTCGGCGGGCGTGCCTTCGTCGATGGCGATCGCCGCGGTGGCGCGCGAGAGCAAGACGCCGATGATCGCGCTGACGCCGATCGGCCTCGCCGGCCCCGAAGGCGCCTGGGTCGTCGCCATCCCGCAGCCGACCGAACTCATGGTCAACGCCGTCATCGAGCAGATGAAGAAGGCGGGCGACAAGACGGTCGCCTACATCGGCTTTTCCGACGCCTGGGGCGACCTCGTCTACAACGCGCTGATCAAGGGCACCGAAGGCACCGACATCAAGGTCGTGACCAACGAGCGCTATGCGCGTCCCGATACTTCGGTGAGCGGGCAGGTGCTGAAGATCATCGCCGGCCATCCCGACGCGGTGATGACGGGTGGCTCGGGAACGCCTGGCGCGCTGCCGTACCTGGAGCTCGCCAAGCGCGGCTACAAGGGGCATATCTACGGCAACCACGGGCTCATCAACCCCGATTTCGTGCGCGTCGCCGGCGACTCGGCGCAGGGCATGATCGCGTCGACCGGCCCCGTCGTCGTTGCCGATCAGCTTCCGGCGACGAGCCCGATCCGCAAGATGGCCGAGGAATTTCACGCCGCGTACCTCAAGGTGAACGGCGTGCCGAGCACCGACGCCTTCTCGGCCTATGCATTCGACGCGTGGCTCGTGTTCGCCGACGCCGCAGCGCGCGCGGTCACGAAGACCGAGCCCGGAACGCCGGCGTTTCGCGTCGCCCTGCACGACGCGATCGTGAGCACCAAGGAAGTCGTCGGCACGCACGGTGTCTACAGCTTCACTCCCGACAGCCGCTACGGCGTCGACCAGCGCGCCCGCGAGGTGGTCCGCCTCGACCATGGCAAGTGGATCCTGGTGCACTGATTGCGCAAGCCTTCGCGTCGAAGTCGCGCCGGCCCCGGCCGGCCCGGGGTCCGCGCCTCGAAGCGACCCTGAGCCATGAGCTGGGACATCGCCTTCATCCTGTCGACCGACGGCGTCGCCACCGGCGCGATCTACCTTCTCGCCGGCATCGGCCTGGTGCTGATCTTCTCGGTCACGCGCGTCGTTTTCGTGCCCTTCGGCGATATCGCGGCGTTCGCAGCACTGAGCCTGGCGGCATTCGAAACGGATCGGCTGCCGCCGACGATCGGCCTCGTGCTGACGCTCGCGGCGCTGGCGCTCGTCGCGGAAATCGTCGGCCACGTCCGCAAGCGCTGCGCCGCGCAGATTCCGAAGGCAATCGTTGCTTGGGGCCTGCTGCCGGCGCTTCCCTGTGCGCTGGCGTGGGCCGTGTTGGCGGCGCACGGACCCGGCTGGTTGCAGGTTGTCGCGGCGATCGCGCTCGTCGTGCCGATCGCGCCGCTGCTGGCGCGCCTGACGCTGCAGCCGATTGCCGACGCGTCGGTGCTGGTGCTCCTGATCGTGTCGTTGGCGCTGCATTTCCTTCTCTCCGGTCTCGGCCTCCTGTTCTTCGGCCCCGAGGGCTCGCGGACCCGGCCGCTCGTCGACGCCACCTGGACGATCGCCGACGGCTATTCGATCGGTGGCCAGACGCTGCTGATGGTGGCATCGGCCCTCGTGCTGAGTGGCCTGTTCTTCCTGTTTTTCGAACACACGGTGACCGGCAAGGCCTTGCGCGCAACCGCCGTCAACCGGGTCGGCGCGCGCCTTGTCGGCATCCGGCCGGCGCGCACCGCGCTGCTGGCCTACACCGGCGCTTCGCTGCTGGCGGGAATGATCGGCGTCCTCATCGCGCCGGTGACGACGATGTACTACGACTCCGGCTTCATCCTCGGCCTGAAGGCCTTCATCGCCGCGATCATCGGCGGCCTCGTCAGCTATCCGCTGACGGCGCTCGGCGCGCTCGCGGTCGGCGTCTTCGAGAGCTTCGCTTCCTTCTGGAGTGGCGAGATGAAGGACGTGCTCGTCTTCAGCCTGCTGATTCCGGTGCTGCTGCTGCGCTCCTGGCTGGCGACGCACGCCGACGAGGAAGAAGAGGAGATCGACGAGTGAACGGCCGTGTGCTGCGTCGGGCCGGCGTCGCCGCAGCCATCGTCCTGGTCGCGCTCGCCCCTCTCGTCCTCGGCAAGTTCGCGGTCTCGCTGCTCAACGACATCGGCATCGGCGCGCTCGTCGCGCTCGGCCTCGTGCTCCTGACCGGCATCGGCGGCGCGACGTCGTTCGGGCAGGCGGCCTTCGTCGGCGTCGCGGCGTACGCGACGGCCTGGCTCACCACCGCGCACGGCGTGTCGCCCTGGCTCGGACTGGTTTTCGCGCTCGCCCTGACCGGCCTGGCGGCGCTGGCGATCGGCGTGCTGACGCTGCGTCTGGGGGGCCACTGCCTGCCGCTCAGCACCATCGCCTGGGGGATTTCGATCCCGCTGCTGTTCGGCAACCTCGACGCGCTCGGCCGGCACACCGGGCTTTCGGGCATTCCGCCGCTGCAGATCGGGCCGTGGCGGTTGCTCGAGCCGCGCGCGATCTACTACCTCATCTGGGCCGGCGTCGGCGGCGCCTGTCTCTTCAGCCGCAACCTGCTGCATTCGCGCGCCGGGCGCGCCATTCGCAGCCTGCGCGGCGGCGCCACCTTGCTCGCCAGCGTCGGTGCCGACGCGTTTGGCGTGCGCCTCGCGCTCTTCGTCACGGCAGCGCTGCTGGCCGGCTTCGCCGGCTGGCTCTACGCGCACATGAACCGCTTCGTCAGCCCTTCGCCGTTCGACGTGCGCGCTTCGATCGAGTACCTGCTCATGGTGGTGGCCGGTGGCCTCGGACAAGTCGCCGGCGCAATCGTCGGTTCGGGCCTCGTGCTGCTGCTGAAGAACTCGCTGCAGGATGTGCTGCCGCTGCTGTCGCAGCGGGGGGCCCGGCTCGAGGCGGTCGCCTTCAGCATCATCTTCATCCTGCTTCTGCACCACGCGCGTGCCGGCCTGACCGGCTTCGTGGCGCGCTGGGGCCGGCAACGCTTCGCCGATCGCATCGAGCCTGCACACGACGAGGCGGCCGAGCCCTTGCCGCGGCGGCCGATGCCCGAGCGCGGCAGCGAGCTGCTGACGGTCGTCCACGCCGTCAAGCGCTTCGGCGGCCTGGTCGCGGTCGACGATGTCAGCTTCGATGTTCGCGCCGGCGAGATCGTCGGCCTGATCGGACCGAACGGCGCCGGCAAGTCGACGATGTTCAACCTCCTGACCGGGACGCTGCGGATGACTTCCGGGCAGGTGAGGTTCGCCGGCCACGACATCACCGGCCTGGCGCAGCGCAAGATCGCCCGGCTCGGCATCGCGCGCACCTTCCAGCACGTCAAGCTCAGGCCGCGGATGAACCTGCTCGACAACGTCGCGCTCGGTGCGCATGCGCGCGGCCGCGCGGGCGTGTTGCGCGCGGGCCTGCGGCTCGAGCGTCGCGAAGAGCGGCAGATCGCCGCGGAAGCTCGCCGCCAGCTCGAGCGCATCGGCCTCGGTGGACGGGCGCACGAGCTCGCCGGCAGCCTGCCGCTGGGCACCCAGCGCATTCTCGAGATCGGCCGCGCCCTCGCCGCCGATCCGGTCCTTCTCGTTCTCGACGAGCCCGCCGCGGGCCTGCGCCGCGCCGAGAAGGAAGCGCTCGCGGCGATGCTGCGCCGCCTTCGCAGCGAGGGCGTCACCATCCTCATCGTCGAGCACGACATGGACTTCGTGATGAAGCTCGTCGATCGATTGATCGTCATGGACTTCGGCTCCAAGCTCGTCGAAGGCGTTCCCGCCGCGGTGCGCGCCGATCCGCGGGTGCAGGCTGCCTATCTGGGGGGCAGCCCCGAACCGTACCCGGCCAACCCCGAGGCGGCCCCATGACGCCGATGCTCGAGATCGGCGATCTGCACGTCGCCTACGGGCAGGTCGAAGCGGTGCGCGGCGTATCGCTGGTGTTGATGCCGGGGCAGATCGTCTCGGTGATCGGGCCGAACGGCGCTGGCAAGACGACGCTGCTCGCCGCTGCCATGGGGCTGCTGCCGTGCCGGGGAACGCTTCGCTTCGATGGCGAACCGCTCGGCGGGCTCGACGTCGAGTCGCGCGTCGAGCGCGGTCTGTGCCTGGTGCCGGAAAAGCGCGAGCTCTTCGGCGCCCTGAGCGTCATCGACAACCTGCGCCTCGGCGCCTACGTCAAAAGGCTCGGACGCGCCGCGCTGAAGCGGCGCATCGATGCCGTGTTCGAGCGCTTTGCGCGGCTGGCCGAACGGCGATCGCAGATGGCGAACACCTTGTCGGGCGGCGAGCGCCAGATGCTCGCGCTCGGCCGCGCGCTGATGTCGGCGCCGCGGCTGCTGATGCTCGACGAGCCGAGCCTCGGCCTCGCACCGCGGATCGTGCACGACATCCTCGCGATCGTGCGCGACCTGCGCGACGAGGGAGTCGCCATCCTTCTCGTCGAGCAGAACGCCCGCGCCGCGCTGGAGACGTCGGACTACGGCTATGTGCTCGAGACCGGCGAGATCGCCTTGGGCGGCGCATCGGCCGAGCTGGCCGGCGATCCGCGCGTGCAGGCGACCTATCTCGGCGGCGGCACCGACGACCATGACTGACGCCGGGCCATCGGACGCAGCGCACCCCGCCGCGCCCGCTGCGCGCACGCTTGCAGCCTTGCTGCTCGACCAGGCCGAGCGCTACGGCGATCGTCTCTTCCTCTCGATCGCCGGTGCGCGCTGGTCCCACGGCGACGCCGTCGGCGCGGCGGCGCGCTGCGGCGCCGCGCTCCGGCGGGCCGGTATCGAACGCGCGGACCGGGTCGCGGTGATGAGCAGCAACCGGGTCGAGCTGCTCGAGGTCTTTCTCGGTTGCGGCTGGATCGGCGCTGCAGCGGTGCCGATCAACACCGCGTCGATGGGGCCGCAGATCGAGTACGTCCTGGCCGATAGTGGCGCGCGCCTGCTCGTGATCGAGGCCGGGCTCGTCGACCGGCTCGTGCTGGCCGATCTCGGCCGCACGGCATTGCAGTCGATCTGGATCATCGGCGCGGCCGCCTCGCACGCCGGCTTGCTGTCGGTGCCGAGCCTGCCGTACCCGGCGCAGGCCGAAACGACGCCGCCGGCCGACGTGCTGCCCGGCCAAACGCTGGCCATCCTCTACACCTCGGGCACGACCGGGCCGGCCAAGGGCGTCATCTGCCCGCATGGGCAATTTCATGCCTGGGGCGAGAACAGCGCCCGCATCCTCGGCATCACGGCCGGGGACGTGTTGTGCACGACGCTTCCGCTCTTCCACATCAACGCGCTCAACACCTATGCCCAGGCGGCGCTGAGCGGCGCCCGGGTCGTTTTCGAGGCGCGTTTTTCGGCATCCGGCTTCTGGCCGGCGTTGCGGGCGGCGAACGCGACGGTGGTCTACCTGCTCGGTGCGATGGTGCCGATCCTGCTCGCCCAGCCGGAGGGCGAGGCCGAACGCGCGCACCGCATCCGCATCGGCCTCGGTCCGGGCGTTCCGGCGGCGGCAGGCCGGGCCTTCCGGGCCCGAACCGGCATCCCCCTGATCGAAGGCTATGGCTCGACCGAGACCAACTTCGTCATCGCGACCGCGGTCGACACGCCTTGCGAAGGCACGATGGGGCGGCTCCAGCCGGGATTCGACGCCCGCGTCGTCGACGACCAGGATGCGGAGCTTGCCGACGGCCACGCCGGTGAGCTCGTGCTGCGCGCCGAGGCGCCGTTCGCGTTCTCGGCGGGCTACTTCAACCGGCCGCAGGACACGGTGCGGGCCTGGCGCAACCTGTGGTTCCATACCGGCGACCGGGTCGTGCGCGAAGCCGATGGCGCGTTTCGCTTTATCGACCGACTCAAGGATTGCATCCGCCGGCGCGGCGAGAACATCTCTTCGTACGAGGTCGAGCAGGCCCTGCTCGGGCATCCTGCGGTCGCGGCCGCCGCGGTCTATCCGGTGCGCTGCGAGCTCGGCGAAGACGAGGTCATGGCCACACTCGTCGCCCATGCTGGCCGCACGATCGACGCCGCCGAGATCGCCCGCCATTGCGAATCGCGCCTGCCGCGATTCGCAATTCCGCGCTACATCGATGTGGTCCTGGAGCTGCCGCGGACCGAGAACGGCAAGGTGCAGAAATTCAGGTTGCGCGAGCGCGGCGTCACCGCCACCGCGTGGGATGCCGCGGCGCGCCGCAGCGCCGCCGCCTGACGCGTGGCCCGGCTTGCCAAGCGCGGCGGGTTCGACTAGACTGCTTTATAAGTAAACTATTCGGGTCTCATGAAGATCGTTTGCATCGGCGGCGGCCCTTCGGGCCTTTATTTCGCGCTGTTGATGAAGCAGCAGGACCCCGCCCACGACATCACCGTCGTCGAGCGCAACCGCCCCTACGACACGTTCGGCTGGGGCGTGGTCTTCTCCGACCAGACGCTCGGCAACCTGCAGGCCGCCGACCCGCGCACGGCGGCGCAGATCCTCGACGCCTTCAACCACTGGGACGACATCGAGGTCAATATCCGCGGCCACCGGATCAGGTCGAGCGGACATGGCTTTTGCGGCATCGGCAGGAAACGCCTGCTCAACATCCTGCAGCGCCGCTGCGAGGAGCTCGGCGTGAAGCTGGTCTTCGAGACCGACGTGCACGACGATGCCCAGTTTCCGGACGCCGACCTCGTCATCGCCAGCGACGGCCTGAACAGCCGCATCCGCGCGAAGCATGCAGACACCTACCGTCCCGACATCGACGTGCGCGACTGCCGCTTCGTCTGGCTCGGCACCAGCAAGCTGTTCGAGGCGTTCACCTTCGCCTTCGAGAAGACCGAGTGGGGCTGGTTCCAGGCCCACGCCTATCGCTTCGACGACCAGACCTCGACCTTCATCGTCGAGACGCCCGAACGCGTCTGGCGCGCCGCCGGCCTCGAGACGATGCAAAAGGATGCGTCGATCGCTTTCTGCGAGAAGCTCTTCGCGAAGTACCTCGACGGCCACAAGCTGATCTCCAACGCCAGCCACCTGCGCGGCTCGACGCAGTGGATCAGGTTCCCGCGGGTCGTCTGCCGGACCTGGATCCACGACAACGGCCGCGCCCCGGTCGTGCTGATGGGCGATGCCGCGCACACGGCGCATTTCTCGATCGGCTCGGGTACCAAGCTGGCCCTGGAAGACTCGATCGAGCTGGCGCGATCGATCGGCAAGCACCCCGGCGAGCTGGCCGCCGCGCTGCAGCACTACGAGGACGTGCGCAGCATCGAGGTGCTGCGCATCCAGAACGCGGCGCGCAACTCGACCGAGTGGTTCGAGCACGTCGATCGCTACGTCAATTTGCCGCCCGAGCAGTTCGCCTATTCGCTGCTCACGCGCAGCCAGCGCATCAGCCACGAGAACCTGCGCCTGCGCGACAAGGGCTACGTCGAGGGCTATGAAGACTGGATCGCCGAGCGCGCCGGCGCGGCGCGTGGCGCCACGCAGCATTCGATCCCGCCGATGCTCACGCCATTCACGCTGCGCGGCGTGACGCTGAAGAACCGCGTCGTCGTCTCGCCGATGGCGCAGTACTCCTGCGTCGATGGCGTGCCTGGCGACTACCACCTCGTGCACCTCGGCGCGCGCGCCATGGGCGGCGCCGGCATGGTCGTCGCGGAGATGAGCTGCCCCTCGCCCGACGCCCGCATCACCCTCGGCTGCCCGGGCCTGTGGAACACGGCGCAGCGCGACGCCTGGAAGCGCATCGTCGATTTCGTGCACGCCAACAGCGACACCAAGATCGCGATGCAGCTCGGTCACGCCGGCGCGAAGGGCTCGACCCGCGTGCCCTGGGAGGGCGAGGACCAGCCCTTGCCCGAAGGCAACTGGCCGCTGATCTCGGCTTCGCCGCAGCAGTACCTCGACGGCGTGAGCGACTGGTCGCGCGCCATGACGCGCGCTGACATGGACCGCGTGCGCGACGATTTCGTCCGTTCGACGCGCTACGCCGCCGAGGCCGGTTTCGACTGGCTCGAGCTGCACTGCGCCCACGGCTACCTGCTCTCGTCGTTCATCTCGCCGCTCACCAACCAGCGGACCGACGAGTACGGCGGCTCGCTGGCCAACCGGCTGCGCTATCCGCTCGAGATCTTCGCCGCCAGCCGCGCGGTCTGGCCGCAGCGGCTGCCGATCTCGGTGCGCATCTCGGCGCACGACTGGGTCGAAGGCGGCATCACGCCCGACGATGCGGTCGAGATCGCGCGCGCCTTCAAGGCCGCCGGTGCCGATCTCATCGACTGCTCCTCGGGCCAGGTGAGCAAGCGCCAGCAGCCGGTGTACGGTCGCATGTACCAGACGCCGTTTGCCGACCGCATCCGCAACGAGGCCGGCATCCCGACGATCGCGGTCGGCGCGATCTCGGAAGCCGACCACGTCAACAGCATCATTGCCGCCGGCCGCGCCGACTTGTGCGCTGTCGCGCGGCCGCACCTTGCGAACCCGTCGTGGACACTGCTCGAGTCGGCCAAGATCGGCTACAGCGAGATCGCCTGGCCGAAGCAGTACCGCTCCGCCAAGCAGCAACTCGAGCGCAACCTCGAGCGTGAGCGCGCTGCGGCGGCGCAAGGCGCAGGCCTCTCGGCGCTCGAGCAGGCCAATCGCGCGCTCGGCGTGTGACAGCGCAGCGCCGCCGTCGCGATCCCAACGTCCCATTCGTCTCACCGGCCGCCAGGACACCCATGAAGCAGAACGATCCTTCGCATGCGCTGCTCGAGCACGCGCAGGAACTCGGCCACGAGGCGCGCGCCGGCCGCGACGATCACGCAGCGCTCAAGCTCTGGCTGCGCATGCTCGCGAGCACGACGCAGATCGAGGCCGAGATCCGCCGGCGCCTGCGCGAGCGCTTCGGCATCTCGCTCGCGCGCTTCGACTACCTGGCCCAGCTGCATCGCTACCGCGACGGGCTGAAGATGCGCGAGCTGTCGCGCTACCTGATGGTGACCGGGGGCAACGTCACCGGCCTCACCGACGATCTGGCGCAGGAAGGCATGGTCGTTCGCGAGAACAGCCCGCTGGACCGCCGCGCCTGGATCGTTCGCCTCACGGCCAAGGGCCGGCGCCACTTCGAAGCGATGGCGCGCGTGCACGAGGGCTGGATCCTCGAGCTCTTCGCCGGGCTCGACGGGCGAACCGTGCAGCAGCTCTACACCCAGCTCGGCCAGTTGCGCGTGCAACTCGTCAGGAACGAACAGGTCGCCGGAGGAAACTGACATGAACGACAAGGGCGCACCTCGGGTCGATCCGGCGCTCGCTGCCGGCAACACCCGTCCCGCCGCCGGCTACGAGGCCAGGCACTTCGCCTGGAGCGTCGCCGACGGCATCGGCCGCATCGTGCTCAACCGGCCCGAGCGCAAGAATCCGCTCACCTTCGATTCGTATGCCGAGCTGCGCGACCTGTTCGGAAACCTGAAATACGCCGATGACGTGAAGGCGATCGTCATCGGCGGCGCCGGCGGCAACTTCTGCTCCGGAGGCGACGTGCACGAGATCATCGGCCCGCTGGTGCGCCTGAAGGCGCCCGAGCTGCTCATGTTCACACGCATGACGGGCGACCTCGTCAAGGCGATGCGCGCCTGCCCGCAGCCGATCGTCACCGCGATCGACGGCGTCTGCGCCGGTGCCGGTGCGATTATCGCGATGGCGTCGGACCTGCGCGTCGGCACGGCCAGAAGCAAGACGGCGTTCCTCTTCAACCGCGTCGGCCTCGCCGGCTGCGACATGGGCGCTTGCGCGATGCTGCCGCGCATCGTCGGCCAGGGCCGGGCGAGCGAGCTGCTTTACACCGGCCGCTCCCTCGGCGGCGAAGAGGCCGAGCGCTGGGGGTTCTTCAATCTCCTCGTCGATCCGGCGCGGCTCGAAGAAGAAGCGCTGGCGCTGGCGCGCGACATCGCCGCCGGCCCGACCTTCGCCAACGGCATCACCAAGACCATGCTGCATCAGGAATGGGCGATGACGATCGAGCAGGCGATCGAAGCCGAGGCGCAGGCGCAGGCGATCTGCATGCTGACGCAGGACTTCACGCGCGCGTACGAAGCCTTCGCGGCGAAGCAGAAGCCCCGCTTCGAGGGGAATTGAGATGAGCGACACGGTGTACCTCGACTGGCCGTTTTTCGAGAAGCGTCACGTCGAGCTCGCGCGCGAGCTCGACGCGTGGGCGGCCGCGAACGTGCGCGAGACGCACGGCCGCGACGTCGACGACGCATGCCGTGCTCTGGTGCGATCGCTCGGCGGCGCCGGCTGGCTCGGTCACGCCGTCGCCGGCCGCGAGCACGGCGGCCGCGAAGAGGCGATCGATACGCGCGCGATCTGCCTCGTGCGCGAGACGCTGGCGCGGCATTCGGGACTCGCCGACTTCGCTTTCGCGATGCAGGGCCTGGGCTCGGGCGCCATCAGCCTTGCCGGCACGCCCGAGCAGAAGGCCCGCTATCTGCCGCGCGTCGCCCGCGGCGAGGCGATCGCGGCGTTCGCGCTATCGGAACCCGAAGCCGGCTCGGACGTCGCGGCGATGCGCTGCTCGGCTCGCGTCGACGGCGGCCACTACGTGCTCGACGGCGACAAGACGTGGATCTCCAACGGTGGCATCGCCGACTTCTATGTCGTCTTCGCACGCGCCTGCGAGCCGGGCGATACGGTCGCGAAGCGCGGATCGAAAGGGATTTCCGCGTTCATCGTCGACGCCGACGCGCCGGGCTTTGCCGTCGCCGAACGCATCGAGGTTATCGCCCCGCATCCGCTCGCGAGCCTGCGCTTCGATGGTTGTCGCGTGCCCGCCGCGCAGCGCCTCGGCGCCGAAGGCGAGGGCTTCAAGATCGCGATGCGAACGCTCGACGTCTTTCGCACATCGGTCGCCGCAGCCGCGCTCGGCTTTGCGCGCCGCGCTCTCGACGAGGCCCTTGCGCGCGCGACGACGCGGCGCATGTTCGATGGCGTTCTTGCCGACTTCCAACTGACCCAGGCCCGGCTGGCGCAGATGGCGCTCACGATCGACAGCGCAGCGCTGCTCACCTATCGTGCCGCCTGGCAGCGCGATCAGGGCAAGAACGTGACGCGAGAAGCGGCGATGGCCAAGCTCGCCGCGACCGAAGGCGCGCAGCAGGTGATCGATGCGGCCGTGCAGATGTGGGGCGGCCGCGGCGTCGTCAGCGACGCGCCGGTCGAACGGCTCTATCGCGAGATCCGCGCCTTGCGCATCTACGAGGGCGCGAGCGAAGTGCAGCAGCTCATCATCGCCCGCGAGCTGCTGAAGGACCGTGCGAAGGAGACACGATGAACGAAGCACTCTTGCCCGAGGGCTGGCCGCGGCCGAAAGGCTATGCGAACGGCGTCGTTGCCCGCGGGCGGCAGGTCTACGTCGCGGGACAGGTCGGCTGGGATCCGGCGGGCGTGTTCGAGAGCGACGATTTCGCGGTGCAGGCGCGCCAGGCGCTGGCCAACGTCGTCGCGGTGCTGCGCGCTGCCGGGGCGCGACCCGAGCACATCGTTCGCATGAACTGGTACGTCACGAGCAAGCGCGAATACCTCGCTGCCGGTCGCGAGATCGGGCGCGCGTTTCGCGAGATCATCGGCTTTTACGACATCGCGATGACGGCGGTCGAGATAACGGCGTTGATCGAGGATCGGGCGAAAGTCGAGATCGAAGTCACCGCCGTCATTGCCGATTGACGCCGGAGACGGCAACCACGGAGTTCCGCATGACCAAGGCAAGTTTTCAATGGGACGATCCGCTGCTCCTCGAGCAACAACTCAGCGACGACGAACGCGCCGTTCGTGCCGCGGCGGCCGCGTATTGCCAGGAGCGGCTCGCACCTCGCGTACTCGAGGCGTTTCGCCAGGGCAAGACCGACACGGCGATCTTTCGTGAAATGGGCGAGCTCGGCTTTCTCGGCTCGACGATTCCGGAAGGCTACGGAGGCGGCGGCATGAGCTACGTCTGCTACGGCCTGGTCGCGCGCGAGGTCGAGCGCGTCGATTCGGGCTATCGNNCACGGCTCCGACCCGGGCAGCATGGTGACGCGGGCGCGCAAGGTCGACGGCGGCTATTCGCTTTCGGGCAGCAAGATGTGGATCACGAACTCGCCGATCGCCGACGTGTTCGTCGTCTGGGCCAAGGACGACGAAGGCGCGATTCGCGGCTTCGTCCTCGAGAAGGGCGCCAAGGGTTTGAGCACGCCGGTGATCCACGGCAAGGTCGGCCTGCGCGCCTCGATCACCGGCGAGATCGTGATGGACGAAGTGTTCTGTCCCGAGGAGAACGCCTTTCCCGAAGTGCGCGGCCTGAAAGGCCCGTTCACCTGTCTCAATTCAGCGCGCTTCGGCATCGCCTGGGGCGCGCTCGGCGCCGCCGAAGACTGCTTTCACCGTGCCCGCCAGTACACGCTCGACCGCAAGCAGTTCGGCAAGCCGCTCGCCGCCAACCAGCTGATCCAGAAAAAGCTCGCCGACATGGAGACCGAGATCACGCTCGGCCTGCAGGGCTGCCTGCGCCTGGGCCGCATGAAGGACGAAGGCACGGCGTCGCCGGAGATCACCTCGATCATGAAGCGCAACTCCTGCGGCAAGGCGCTCGACATCGCCCGCATGGCGCGCGACATGATGGGCGGCAACGGCATCAGCGACGAGTTCGGCGTGGCGCGGCATCTCGTCAATCTCGAGGTCGTCAACACCTACGAAGGCACGCACGACGTGCACGCCCTCATCCTTGGCCGCGCGATCACCGGGATCGCCGCGTTCTGAAGTCCGTTCCCGATCTGCCGATCCGACCATGACGCCGACCGCCCACGTCGATACCTTCGCGCGCGATCGCCTGCCGCCGCCCGAGGCGCAGCCCGAGTTCCTCTTCGACCTCCCCGAGCTGCAGTTCCCGCCGCGGCTGAATTGCGCCACCGAGCTGCTCGACCGCCACGTCGCCGAAGGGCGGGGCGAGCGGATGTGCGTGCGCGCCCCCGACGGCACCGCCTGGACCTACGCCGAGCTGCAGCGCCGCGCCGACCGCATCGCCCACGTCCTCGTCGAGGACATGGGCCTCGTCGCGGGCAACCGCGTGCTGCTGCGCGCCGCGAACAAGCCGATGCTCGTCGCCTGCTGGTTCGCGGTGATGAAGGCGGGCGGCATCGCCGTCGGGACGATGCCGCTGCTGCGTGCGAAGGAGCTTGGCCAGATCGTCGCGAAGGCGGAGGTGAAGCTCGCCCTGTGCGACCAGGCGCTGCGCGGCGAGCTCGATGCAGCCGTCGCCGCGGCGTCGTTGCCGCTGCGGACGGTCTGCTTCGGCGACCCGTCGCCGGGCGGCCTCGAAGCGCTGATGGCGCGCCACGGCACGCCTTTCGCCAACGTCGACACTGCCGCCGACGACACCTGCCTGCTCGCCTTCACGTCGGGCACGACAGGGCAGCCGAAGGCGACGATGCATTTCCATCGCGACGTCATGGCGAGCTGCGTCTGCTTTCCGCAGCACGTGCTGCGCGCCCGCGCCGACGACGTCTTCATCGGCAGCCCGCCGCTCGCCTTCACGTTCGGCCTCGGCGGCCTGACGCTCTTTCCGATGCACGTCGGTGCCTCGACGGTGCTGCTCGAAAGGGTGGGGCCGCACGAGCTGCTCGATGCGCTCGTCGCCCAGCGCGCCACCGTGCTCTTCACCGCGCCGACCTCGTACCGCGCCATGGCGGCGGCGGCGCGCGAGCGTCGCGTCGGCATGCGCGACGGCGGCGTCCTGCGCAAGTGCGTCGCCGCCGGCGAAGCGCTGCCCGCGGCGACGCGCGCGCTCTGGCGCGAAGCGACGGGCATCGAGATCATCGACGGCATCGGCGCCACCGAGATGCTGCACATCTTCATCTCCGCCGACGAAGCGAGCGCGCGGCCCGGCGCGACCGGCAAGGCGGTGCCCGGCTACCGCGCCCGCGTCATCGGCGACGACGGCGCCGAGCTGCCGCCGGGAACGATCGGCAGGCTCGCCGTCCAAGGCCCGACGGGCTGCCGCTACCTCGACGACGCGGAACGACAGGCGGGCTACGTCCAGGACGGCTGGAACTACACGGGCGACGCCTACCTGATGGATGCCGACGGCTACTTCCACTACCAGAGCCGTACCGACGACATGATCGTCTCGGCCGGCTACAACATTGCCGCCGTGGAAGTGGAAGACGCGCTGCTCGCCCACCCCGCGGTGGCCGAATGCGCGGTGATCGGCGTGGCCGACGAGGAGCGCGGCCACATCGTCAAAGCCTTCGTCGTGCTGCGCGAGGCGCATGCGCCGGGCGAGGCGATGACGAAGACGCTGCAGGACTTCGTCAAGGCGAGCGTGGCGCCGTACAAGTACCCGCGGGCCGTGGAGTTCCGCGCGTCGCTGCCGAGGACGGAAACGGGAAAGTTGCAGAGATTCCGGCTGCGAGGATAATCGGCACGCGGTTTGGCAAAGATCGCGCACGGGGTCTGCAAGATGGACGACGCGCAAACGAAACGGCGAGGCGGCTGGAGCGGGTGGTACCTGCTGTTCGTCGTCGAGTTCGTGATCGCGCTCTGGCCGCCGTTCTTCAACCGCGTCGAGCCGACGTGGATCGGCATCCCCTTCTTCTACTGGTACCAGCTCGCCGCCGTCGTGGTCTGCGCGGTCCTCACCGCGATCGTCTACTTCGCGACCGACGACTGAGGGCAGGGCGGCCGCCGTGACATCGACCGACCACGTGAACGTCGTCGCGCTGGCGGTCTTCGTGCTGCTGTTCGCGCTGATCACGTGGCTCGGTTTCGCCGCCGCGCGCTGGCGGCGCGGCGATCTCGACCAGCTAGACGAATGGGGGCTCGGCGGCCGCCGGTTCGGCACCGTCGTCACCTGGTTCTTGGTCGGCGGCGACCTCTACACCGCGTACACCTTCATCGCCGTGCCGGCGCTCGCCTTCGGCGCCGGGGCGATCGCCTTCTTCGCCGTGCCGTACACGATCGTCATCTATCCGATCCTGTTCCTCGTCTTCCCGCGCCTGTGGAACGTGTGTCACAAGCACGGCTACATCACTGCCGCCGACTTCGTCAAAGGGCGTTTCGGCAACCGCTGGCTGGCCCTGGCGGTGACGCTGACGGGCATCGTCGCGACCATGCCCTACATCGCCCTGCAGCTGCTCGGCATCCAGGTGGTGCTGGGCGCGCTCGGCATCGGCGGCAGCGGCCTGGCGGCCGATCTGCCGCTCGTCATCGCCTTCGTCATCCT